>JAGROY010000012.1 GCA_020439995.1 Verrucomicrobiia bacterium | reverse complement strand
AGATCCTTAATTCAACGACATTGGACTACGACTGGGCAGTGGCACGCCTAGTGGAATGGCACGACCATCGCGCCGACCATGAAAAAGTATTGCACTGGAGCACGCAGCAAGTTTGTCTGCTTCCGAGAAAGCATTCATCCACCTGGGACGCAAGCAGGAAGCCGAGCATTCACTGAGGAAAGCCATTGCGCTGGCGCCTGGATACGTCTGGGGTGCCACCGAGTTCTGAAGCTTGAGCTTGGCCGGTACGATCTCGAAGCCGCTGAGCGGACAGTTGCCAGGGGCCGAGGTCGTATACCCATCCATCTATCCGCTCGCCCGGGCGTTCACGGAAGCAGGCCACGTTCAACAGGCAGTCGAACTTTGCCGCAGCGCAGTCGACCCAGATCGACTGGAAAGAGCGCCATGAGATGGAAAGCTGGATGACAGTCAACGTCGCTGAACTCATCGGAGGCGAATGGTTCGATCACGCTGGGATGAAAGTCTGGGAATGGGCCCTGGCAAACATGGCTCCAGATCATGGTTTCTCCTTCCACCGTGCCGTCGTCGCCATCGTGTCCGCAGCAAAGGGCGACATCGCCACCGCGAAACAGGAACTCGCGGACATCCGCGACCTGGATTTCGATTTCGCGGATTCGCCGTCGGCCATGCGGTTTCGGGTGCAGGTGGCAAAGCTGCTCGTTGATCTGCAGGATCCCACTATTCCCCTTTCCGAACGACGAAAAGCCGCCGCCAAACACTTCAAAGAAGCACAAAAAACGCAGGTGGAGCACCTGCAGCATTCCCCCATGAGCCGTTCGCACCATGCTCCTCCCAACCTTGCGACTCGGAGGGCTATTCAGTGCAATCTCATTCCACATGCTGCTTCACATCCCCACTCTTTTTCGGAAGAGATGAATTGCAGACATGCAGCGCCCCGTGTGCTTTCACAGACGAATGAAAACGAGGAGCCTACCGAACCCTCCGCACGCGGTAGTAGCGACGACGCGCGCTGGATGGCACCTCCTCTGTAGCGGGTTCTCCGTTGTCTTCCCAGCGAAGTTCAGAGCCATTCGCATCACTGGTGATTTCACCAGTGCCAGCGTCTTTCCAGAGGATCAGATCACTGGAGTATTCGACCACATACACTCCACCCGGAGCGGTGGTCCAGCTCAGAATGACTGACTCGCTGCCTTCTGCCACGACTACTGAAGTAAACTCCGGACCAGCGGCTGATGTCAGGTTCTCAACCGGATTGCTGCCCGCGAGCAACTCGGCTTTGTTGGTGATTCCGTCGCCGTCAAAATCGTTGTCACCATCGGGAATCCCGTCCGGCTCCATGGAACCGGCATCACCCGTCGCATCACTGACCAGCATGTTAAACGGATTTTGGAAGCCTGGAATCTCTGGAGCAAGGTCGCGCGATTCGTCACCGTCGCCAATGCCATCGACGTCACGGTCGATTCCTAGTCTAACGCCCGTTCCACGAACCACTGCGGTAAAAGTAACAGGAGCATCTGCGGAAGCCGCCAACTGCTGGATGGCCCCGAAGGTCAACACCGTGTCAGCTCGATCTGTCAGGAATCGGTTATTGCCTGCATAAGTAGCTCCCCGAGGCTGGCCATCGACGACTGTCTTCAGAATGAGTCCTATCTGCCCGGTGTCCGCAAGGTCCCGTAACTGAACCAGTAGAGCCTGCTGGTCAGCGGTGATCGAGCCACTCATAACAGTCAATTGCTTTCCAACTGCGGCGGGGACATCAAGGCTGGGAGTACCGGGTGGCTCCAGCAGCACAGGATCCCCGAACCCCGAGCCACTGAACGCCAGCATCAACGCAACCAGGTCCGCGACCTCCTGGTCATTCTCGGGTTGAAACGCTGGCTCCGACAAAAACCTTGCCAGCGAGTCCACACTCCCATCGTGCAGAAATCCGAATCCAGCGCGGCTCTTCGTTTGCGTCAGATCACAACCGACCTTGTCGTAAAGATTGCGGAGCTGCGCCACTTTAATGGAACGCTGGGAAGAACCGTCTACGGACACCAGAGCATGATGCCGCTCGCCCTTCGGCCCCGCTGGAATCGAACGGAAACTCAGTCCTGAAAGGGCTGTATCCGTGCCATTGCCAATCGGCAAGGTGTGACAAGTGACACAAGCCAGTGCACCGCGGTCGATCCCGCGGAGAATCGGCCGGTACAAGTTTTCCAGTGCACGCTTTGCATTACCATCTGGCAGCGGCCTGCCCGCTTCACCAAATCTGGCAGTCGTATAGTGTCCGGGCATCTCCAGTTTTTCTGGAAGAGAGTTGTCGAGATTGCGAAACGGATTGGGAGGAAAGAAGATCGTCGCGAGGTAGTCTTCGAACTCCTGCATTTCGGCATCGGTGAGTTTGCGATCACCACCTAACAACCCTACAAAGGCGTTGTTGAACTCTTCGATACCATCGCGATCCCCGCGCCAGTGGTGAGGTTCCTTGCCAATAATATCCTGCATTGTCTGCGTCGTCATCGGCCCTTTCATCGGATGGAAGTGGGTAAATCCGTCTTCCAGCGTCAGAATTCCGGCACCCAGGTTGTGCGTTGCCCCGCCCACGTTTTTCATTTCCCCAGTGGGATCGCCCAGATCCCAGGCGAGGCGGTCCATTCGCGAATCTATGTGGCAGGAGGCACACGATACCTGCCCCAATCCCGATGTCGCGTGCGTATCATAAAGGTGGCGACGGCCAACACTCACCACTTCTGGAGTCGGATCAAAAAACGGTACTCGAGCGATCTCTGAATTTGCGCCTAGATCGATACTGGAAATGGATCCTTCAAACCGGTTCAGGACATAGGCGCGGTTGCGTCCATCGTCGATCACGACACCAGTGGGCCCCTCGCCCACTTCGACGGGAACGGTTCCGGCCAGCCTGCTACCGTCCGTACCAATCAGGATCGCGTTGTTGGATCCCATCCCAGTGACAAGTCCACGACTGCCGTCGCTGGCCCAGGCGATACCACGCGGATCGCCGATCGACTGAAAGCGCTGTTCCGGGGCGGTAGTGTGGGACGAATAGTCAAGATGCGGATTCAGATCGGTGATCACCTTTGCAACCGTGCCACTGGGATCAAAAGTGCCGCTGTTCACACGAACGAATGTGCCGTTGATCACTGGCTCAAAGCGCACTTCGTTCGTCGCGTCCGTGCCGACTACAGTCACCATTCCAGTGGCAGGATTTACAGCCAGGGCCATACAGAGATTCATCAAGCGGGTGGCGTAGGAGACGGAGAGCGTGGCAGTATCAATCACGGCAACATCGTTGTCGATGAGTTCCCAGCCAACTGGGCGCCCCGATGCCGCAGCCTTCTCCCCGGAGACGAAATCAGTCCAATCGCCATCGTTGTCATCCATCCACCGTCCGTCAGCCGCTTGCTTCACAATCAAGCCCACAGGCGGCGCGGCTGGGAGTGATGGGTTCACTGGTGGGGCGAACGTATCGCCCTTATTGGGAGGTGGGTTTTGCCCGCGATAAGGCCCTTGTCGGTTACTCACCACATTCGGCGGGAACACGAGAACGGAATCCAGATCAGCCCCGCCTCCCAGTAAAGTGGTGCCATTGCCAGATTCGAAAACAGCCGCATAAACTTTCGTCCCGTCCGGGCTTACCGCCAATGCTCTGGGATCTTCACCTTCGATCGGAATCGTGGCAGGCGGTGCATCCAAATTGCCAAGGTCGAATGCCAGCACTGTGTCGACTGATGAACACGTCACGAATGCCCGCACCGGGTCTCCCGCGAAGACGACATCCGCAGGCTCGTCCATGGTTGCAATCGTGCGCACAACGGCATTGGCATTGAGGTCGACGATGCTGATGCTGTCGGACAGCTGGTTCACCACCCACAACTCAGTGGCGGTGCGAAAACGAGCGGTCACTGGCTCAACTCCCACTGGAATAGAGAGCGCCCATTTTGGATATGCAGTGCCGTCGATGTGGAAAATCTCGACTCGATCGTCCACTGTGTTGCAGGCAGCGAGCACGACACCATCCGGGCTAAGATCCAGCGGGGATACCTGAGGGGTTTCAAAGTTTCGAAACGTTTCATCCGGCACTTGCGCTGTGAGTGACACAGCGGAAACCACCCAAAACACAGCAGCGGATAACAGAAGATACGATTGGGATTTCACGCTCCGAGCGTAGGCGATCCCCCATTGTTTAGCAACCTCTAGCGGACAGTCCTGATTTTTACACCGTGCTCATTCGCCCAACTCCTGAGCTGATCGAGTAGCTGATCGCGGTCTTTATCGTGTAGAATAAGATGGTAGCTGTCCGGGAAAAACACTTTCGCCTTGTCCACCGTACCCGCTCCTTCGACGAAGCGCTCGACCTGCTCCTTCGAGGTGAAGACATCATGTGGGGTGTAGAAAACGAGCAGTGGCGAGGCGATTGCTGCCCCGGCCGTGTTGCTCGTGCGAATGAGTTTTTCGACCTCCCGAAACAAGCGGAATGTGAACGTCTCGACATAGTGCGGCGTCTTTTCCATCTGTTCCTTGTGCGTTGTTGCGCTGGTCACGTTTTGCTCACGGACAGAGCGATCCCCCAGGCTTTCCAGCGATACCCGCATGCCGGGGGCAAGCCGCATGAGCGAGCGGACGATCGCTACTTTCCATGGTGCCGGCATCTGCCGGAGTGCGACGACGGGCGAGGCAAGGATCAGGCCATCGGCCGGTGGATGCCCGGCGGATCGATTTGCCGGTTCCGCCATGGCGTGCAGCGCGATTAGCGCACCCATGCTCTCGCCATACCAGAAGACAGGAACCCCGGGATGGCGGGCCTTCACTTGAGCCGTAAAAGTGGAGAGATCTTCGATCCAGACGCTGGCAGCACGTATGTCGCCCTGCATGCGTTTGTCTGGATCGTTGCCCTGGCCGCGAAGTTCCATAGCGTAGACAACCGCATCCCTTTGCTCACCAAAATATTTTCCGAGCGCCCAGAAATCACTGGCAGCACCACTCAATCCGTGCACGCAGATGAAAACGCATGACGGTTGATTCGCAACATCAGACTCCCTGGCAGGCCATCGGGTGTAGGGCAGCGGCTTGCCATCAGCCGCCGTCCATGCGAGGCGGTCCGGCGGCACGGCTGGAAACCGGGGAGACTTATCTGCTGGCACAACGGATGCGCACTGGCACAAGGTCAGGCATAACGGAATGAAAACAAGTAAGGGGGATCGAGCCAAAACGAAACGCCACTAGACACCTCTCTAGGCATTCAGACCGGCGGTCGCTGTTGAAACCAGGTTTTGCCCGGCACCGAAGGCATCATTCAGAACGCGGTTAACGAATTTACCAATGTTAGGAACACCCGAGGCGCGCGGCCCTGCGACATTCAGATACGCGATGCGGTGCTCGATTACAAACTCAGCCAGCCTGCGGGCCGGGTCTCCAGCATGATCCCGGGCAATGTGGATGTGCGGCTTGTTCCATTTCCGCGCGAAGCGCAACGTCGCCAGCGAACCGCCAGTGACATTTCGATCGAGGGTAAAAACGACCGTTCCGTCAGAGTCCCGGACATTCCATTCAGTGCGCACGATGTAGCCGCGCACTGGAGTCTCCTCCAGGATGTAGCGCTCCGGCACACGGCCGTCTTCCGCCAGGCGCCCCTCCGGACACCAGCCATGGTGCGCCACCCCGGAGTCCAGCGCCCAATCGAGCGCTGCCCGGTCGGCCCCAGTTTGTCCTCCTGAAACGATCGCCTCCAGCGTATGCCCTGCCACTCTTACTTGTTCTCCGGCTTTTGCGGAAATTCCACCTTCACAGGAGGAGTCACCCGGGCTTCACGCTTGGCTTCTTTTCCAGGGGCTTTCGCAGGGATCTCCACCTTCACTGGCGGAGTCACGGCTGTGGCTTTGTTCGGCCTGGGAACGCGGACGGGAGGAGTCACCGCTGAGCTGCCAAGCCCTGGCGTCGGACGCGGACGCGGTGCCTCAGAGGAGACCAGTTCCACTTCCATGATCAGCGTTTCATTGCCTCCAATCACGGTGTTCCTCGGTTCCATACCGTAGGCGATATCATGCGGAATGTAGAATTTGTATTTGGCACCGGGGCTCATCATCAACATTCCCTCCTTCCAACCTGGCAGGATGTAATTCGATTTGAGGCTGAGACGCTTTGGGTTCCCTGCATCCGTTTGATCAAAGATCGCGCCGTCCAGTGACATCCCCTTGTAGTTTACCATCACGGTGTCTTCAGGCCCTGGCTTGTCGCCTTTTCCTTCCGCAAGAACCTCGTATTGAAGTCCGCTATCGGTAACCTTGACGCCTTCACGCTTCTTGTTCTCTTCGAGGAATGCCTTGCCCTTTGCCTCGTTGGCTGGTGCGGAGGCAGCGATCTCAGCGTCACGAATCTTTTTGAGTCCTGCTTCGAGATCACTCATCGCCTGACGCTGATCTTCGCGGCTCATTTTTGGCTCGGCGTATGCAAATGCATCCGTGAGACCGGCAACCAACTGGTCCATGTCTACCTTTGCATTACGATGGGCGATTTGCAGAGCGATGGAGGCTCCCACAGCGTACGAAAAATCCTTATCGGCATTGAATACGGATTCCATGCCCTTTTTGAGTGCCTCCATGTTTGGCTCCTTGCCACGGAAGAAGTAGCGGTTATTTGGGCCGAAATACATTCCAAGGGCGTAGCTCTGAAACGCAAGATCTGACTCAAACTTCTCCCTGGCCGAAGGTGTGGTAGCGGTTCCCGCCTCCGGGGTTGGGGACGGTGGAGTAGTCTTGGTCGATGGTTGCGGCGGCGCGTCCTGAGCGGAAAGCGGTGCTGCCAACAGCAAAGACAGGGCGGAGATTACAGCGGTGGATCGCTTCATACGGTGCATGTTTCCTTCTCTAATAAAGATTGTAGGTTACTGATCCCGCGTTTCTTCGGGGGTTTCGCAGGCATTTTACCGACGCGATCACTTTGGTCAAGGGGCGGTTCACGACCCATGTCCGATGGATTAAGGTGCTTACGATCAGTTGCAGTTGCGCTATTCCTGCTGCACGGTCGGCTTTGGCCTGACCGTCCGCTATCTGGAAATCAGCGCCTTCCAGTCATGAGCCAGAAGCCGATCATCGCTATTGTAGGACGCCCGAATGTCGGGAAGTCCGCCGTATTCAACCGCCTCGCTGGGCGGCGCATCTCGATTGTCCACGATCAACCCGGTGTCACCAGAGATCGAATCACTGCGGAATGCAACCGCCTCAAGTGGCCAGTGACGCTAATCGACACTGGAGGCATCGGGGCCGCGATTGACGATGAGCTGATGGCCCAGGTCGATGCGGAAGTGGACATCGCCCTCGAAGCTTCAGATGTGATCCTGCTGGTCGTCGATGGTAAAGACGGAATGACTCCTGTGGATCAGGCGGTCGCGCAACGACTGCGTCGCAAGCATCACCCAGTGGTGCTGGCGGTGAATAAAGTGGATACGGACCAGCACGTGGACATGACGAGTGACTTCGCGCGTCTCGGCTTTGATGCGATCACTGCTACGAGCGCTGCACACGGTCGCGGCTTTCCTGAGCTTAATGAGCTCCTGGAGGATGCCATCTTGCAAGTCTTTCCCGACTTGCCCTCCAATGCACCAAAGGACGAATCGGACGAAGACGGTGACGAAGCCCCCCAAGAGACATCCGCGCCACCCACACAGATTGCGATCGTGGGCCGCCCGAATGTTGGAAAATCATCACTCATCAATGCAATCCTGGAGGATCAGCGCACGATCGTCAGCGATATGATGGGCACGACGCGCGACGCGATCGACGTGCCCTACGAGCGCAATGGCAAACCATTCGTGCTCATCGACACTGCTGGAATCCGCAAGCGTACCAAGCGAGACACAGTGGTAGAAGTCTTCAGCGTGATGCGTGCGGAGCGGAGCGTGCGCCGGGCCGATTTATGTGCATTGGTCATCGACGCGAGCACTGGTGTGCGCGAGCAGGATCGGAAGATCGGCCAACTGATCGTCGAGGAGAACAAGCCCTGCGTGATTGTCGTCAACAAGTTCGACCTCTACCATCCTACTGCATCGTTCAAAGACAGGTGGGAACAACTTCAGGAAGAACTGAGGCGCGATCTGTTTTTCCTCCACTACGCTCCACTCGTAGCGGTATCAGCCAAGGAAGGCTACTACTTGAAGAAAGTATTTGCGGCGATCGAGCGTGTCCGGGACGCATCAAAAGCGGGCCTGAGCACCGGCGCGCTAAACAGGCTGCTGCAACGTGCGATGGAGCAAAATCCCCCGCCTGCGGAAAAGCGCAGAAGACTCAACGTGTTCTATGCGACGCTCGCCCGTGAGCACCGCCAGAAGCAGATCATGGCACCTGACATTGTGCTCTTTCTGAACGACCGCAATCTGCTCAGAGAATCCTACCAGCGCTACCTGGAGAATCAAATCCGCAAGGAGTGCGCCTACGAGGGGCTGCCTATCCGCTTCGACGTTCGTGAACGGCGCCGCAGTGAGAAGAAAAAGAAAAAATAGCGGACAGCTCAGCGGCTGCGAAGGAACCGCCGCACGGATGCCAGCATGATTCCCACGCCCCCCAAAACAAACAGTCCCGGAAACCAGACGGTGTAGGCCACGGATCGGGTATCCTTTTTTAACACTGCGTCGGACGGATTCTTTGGATTCACGAAGCAGACCGCTTGCGATCGAGCAGGATAACGTTCGGCGATGGCCTCTATCTTGTCCAGATGAGCCGACCGGGTAGCCATTCTCTGGAACCGGGTTGATTGATACTTGCTACTGCCGAATTCGTATTCGTATTCGATCTCAAGCTCATGAGAGAGCCCCGGCGAGTGCGGCGTAGGCCTCTCTGTCTTCACCCCGGATTTCAGAATGGTGCACGGGGTCCGCTGCCACGCATCAGCATCCAGGACTTTAGCAAAACCCAATCCCAGAAGAGCATACACAAACAGCCCACCCATCGCAGCCAGAGTCCCTCCCAGCACCAGGCCACCGAAAAGCGAAGGCAACCGCCTCCCGCCTGACGTGGCCTGGTTGTCACTGCTAACTCTAACGCTTTCCGGGTTGTCACTCATCTGAAGCACGCTAACATACGTTTCATGAGCACGCTCGACGAAAAAATCATGTCAGATATCAAGGACGCCATGAGGGCGAAAGACCAGACGACCCTCTCCGTGCTCCGGGCGCTGAAGTCCGCCATCAAATACGCAGCAATCGAAAAGGGAGGTGCTGATGCCGAACTCGATGACACCGAGGCCCTCGCTGTCGTGCGCAAGCAGATCAAGCAGAGGCAAGATTCCGTAGCCAGCTACGAATCCGCCCAGCGGTCGGAACTGGCAGACAAGGAGAAAGCAGAAATTGAAGTCCTCAACGGCTACCTCCCCACTCCACTGTCACCCGAAGAATTGGACAAGCTGGTGGATGAGGCGATTGCTGAATTGGGCGCGACCTCCCGGGCTGACATGGGCAAAGTCATGAAGGCTCTGCAACAGACCACGGAAGGCCGAGCGGACGGCAAAGCCCTCTCGCAAGCGGTAATGAAACGCCTGAGCTAATATACTACAGGTGTTCTCAGCGATCATCGTTGCAGCCGGCGGCAGCCGACGGATGGGTTTCGACAAGCTGTCAGCGCTGCTGGCGGGAAAGCCGGTACTAGCCCATACCGTCGATGCCTTCTGCAATTGCTCGGCAGTCGATGAGATCATTCTTGTTTGCTCCACTGAAAACGAGAATTGGGTGAAAGAAATCGCGTCCACTGCCACGCAATCCGACAAGATCACAGCAGTGGTGCGTGGGGGCGCCGAACGGCACTTCTCTGTCTGGAATGGAATCGAAGCCACAAACCCTGCAGCCGATTTGATCGGTGTGCACGATGGTGCCCGCCCCCTTGTAACCTCCGAAGCGATCACGATGTGTGCGCTGGTGGCCAGAACCACCGGTGCGGCAACCCTGGGACATCCGATTACCGACACCGTAAAGCGATGTGATGCCGATGATTTTGTCGGGGAGCCCGTCGACCGGAACGGACTTTGGGCAATGGAGACGCCGCAAATTTTCCACGCATCCGTGCTTCGCACTGCTTACCAAACCATCCTAGCCAGCAGCGAACTCGTTACGGATGAAGTGTCAGCGGTACAGGCCATCAGCCATCCTGTTAAGGTAGTGGCCTCGGACAGGCCGAATTTGAAAATCACCTATCCGGCGGACCTTGCGCTTGCATCAAGACTAATCGCCGACCAGCTCTGACATTCCCCGCAGATCCTTTAACGTGCACACGCCACCCAGATTGCTCCCCTTTGGAACACGCGGTCCAACGGTGCGCTTCACCTGTAGTCGACTGCCACTTTGCTCAAACACTTCCGCGATGAACAAATCACTCCCCAGTGCTAGCCCGTCTGAAAAGTAGCGCACCCGCCCATGCAACACTTCTGGTGAAGGCAGGGCGAAACCTGCGGCCTCCTCTTTGCTCAGCCGCTCAGAGGGAATGCCCTTCCTCACCACCTCTCCTGCCTCATCCAGCCACTGCAAGGCTGAGCCCATCAGCAAACTTCGGTAACGGCCATGGACGGAATTCCATCCGCTACACTTTGGTCCACACAGCAATTCGAAAATACCGGCACGGGCTCGACACTGCGAACCCGCCGCCTCGCTGTAGCCGCACCACCTCCAGTCACGAGGATCCTCCACCAGCCCGGCCCTGACCGGATTCAAATCGATATAGGCTGCTACCATCGCCAGTAATCCCGGATCGCCTTGAACCAGGACACTCTTAAACCTCTCCTCCCACAGCGTTCCCTTGCGATCATTCAGGCGGTTAAACCATTGACTAAACCGCTGCTTTAATTCGCCCACAAACGCGGACAGATCATACATTCGCTCCAAATAGGGCCCCTTATATTTCGCAATCTCAGCTACTGAGTCTTCCGCCGATTTGCCAAGCCGTATCACTCTCAGGTCCTTCGCGATCTGCTCAATCACATCCGAACTATAGATGTGCCCCAACCGCTCGAGAAAAGCACGATCATCATCAATGAGATCCTGCCGAATCCTCCCCTGAGCCTCTGCCGCCTTGTCATCCACCGCCAGCAGGAGATGAAAGTGATTCGAAAGACACGCCCAGGTCAACACCCGCACTCCTGAAAACAACTCCTGCTGCCTCATCAGCCGACTAAATTGCTCACGCTCCTCAACATTCAGCACAAACCGACGCTCAATCACCCGTGAAACCACATGGTAATTACTCACCGCCCCTCGGCCAAAAACTCGTAAGTGTCTCATCCAGCCAAACTATTCGCACTCTCTCTTCTTCGTCAACATAAAAGGGACTGTCCTTTTTACTGATTTGACATTGGTAGGGTGGCGGCTATTATCGAAGTATGTCACACTCACTACCTGATCTTCCTTATTCTCTCGACGCTTTGGAGCCGCACATCGACGCACGCACGATGGAGATTCATCATGGCAAGCATCATGCCGCCTATATCACGAATCTGAACAATGCGATCGCGGGGAACGAAGCTCTGGAATCGCTTTCGATCGAGGCATTGATCAGCGATCTCGACGCTGTTCCCGATGACATTCGAGGAGCGGTAAGGAACAACGGTGGTGGTCACGCGAACCATTCGCTGTTTTGGACAAGTATGGCCCCCGGCAAAGGCGGCAATCCAACTGGCGCTCTGAGCGATGCCATCGATGCCGCCTTTGGGAGCTTTGATGCTTTCAAAGAATTGTTCAAGAAGGCCTGCCTGACGCGCTTCGGCAGCGGCTGGGCGTGGCTCAGTGTTGCCAGCGGTAAACTGGAAGTGCACTCCACGGCAAATCAAGACAGCCCGCTCATGGAAGGCAAGACGCCCCTGCTCGGTCTGGATGTCTGGGAACACGNNTACCTCAACTACCAGAACCGCCGGCCTGACTACGTCGACGCCTTTTGGAACGTGGTCGACTGGGACGCAATCGCTTCGCGCTACGCAACAGCCATCAGCTGACCGGCATCTTCCAAACTCAAGGATCTCTTTCGAAGCGGGTTCCCGATGGTGTCATCGGAGCCCGCTTTTTCTTTACTCAGACCCGGTTCCAATTCCCGTCTACCTTTTTTGCATGGTCACGGCATTTGCCCAGACTGTAAACTCATACTCTGCCTGTACCTTCTCGCCGGGATCGAGATGAAAGACCCTTACGCGTGGCCGATCCTCCTCGCTGCTGTTGACGTAAACCGCCACCTCTAGATGCCTCTCACCTGATGTCGCCCTGGTCGATCCCTTCACGGTCAATTTCAAGATATTCGGCCCTTTTCGAATTCCACCAATGAGCACCTCGTTGACGGCGGTATCATCGACTACCGTGTCGTGGAAATTGTTGAACTTCGCATTGGTTTCATAGCCCATGGAAACGATTCTGATCTGCCCCACATAGAATGGCGAAGGACAAAGCGCGGGCGTCTCTGGCGGTTTCTCAGGCATCATAAAATCGGGTTCGTTTAGAAACTCAAAGTTCCCGTTCTTGCACATCTTCTCCACACGGTCATTCCCAGCCAGATTGAAGTAGCGCGTACGGTCGAATTTCCATTCGCCGCTCTCCTTGATGAAGTAGAGCATGAAAATACTGTTGGGCGGTTGCTCATCCGACACGCGAAAATCAACATGCCCATAATATACCAAACGGCCGACATTTCCGTTCGCCCGTGCTTCTATCAAGCGCAGCAGCTCCACCTCAGGCGGCTGAATCGGCACAGCGAAGAGCGATCTTGGCCAGTCCTTTTTCTGGGATACGATCAAATTGCGGGTCACCGTCTGCCTGTAGCGGGAAGTATGGCTATTCCACGCTCTCAGATCCTTCGAGATCATCGCCCGCCTCCAGTTTGAGTAGTTTCTCTGAAGGGCGAGTCGGACTTCCGTATTTATCTCCTGTCCCTCCAGCGAAAATGGAGTCAGGAAAACACTGAGAAAAAGAGCAAGCAACACGGTTGAACCCTTCCTTCGTGTGCAGGGTATTCCAATTGAACGGGCTGAATTGATCTGAAGCAACATAGAGAGTGAGACCTAAACTACTCGCGTGACTTGGACAACGAATTTCCACCAAACAGAAACTCGTTGAACTTCGGGCGGAAAAGATCGATGCTCGACATGTATTTATGCCGCTGGAATCTGTAATTGAAAAACCTGCCCGGGCACTGGCGATGGGCCTCGTTGATCGAAATCGGCAGCTTTTGGAGCGTGCGTCCCGGCATCCTTACAAGATTGCGAACTCCAACGGAGCAGAACTGGCGGCCTACGTTTTCATCCCCGAAGACTGGAAGCCAACCGATCGACGGACTTGTATCGTATTTTTCCACAGCAGCCAGTGGGATCACGGAAACATCACCCAGTTTGCTCCGCAGGCCATGTTCTTCGCATCCAGAGGAGTTGTCTGCATTCTCGCTGAGTATCGCATGGGAGCATCTGACGGCATGGCTCCGCTCCAGGCGATGGCAGACGCACGCTCTGCAATTCGCTGGGCAAGACTGAATAGTGCGCATCTGGGACTCGATGAATCAAAGATTGTCGCCTCAGGTGGAGCATGCGGAGCCCACGCCGCAGCCTGCGCAGCAATGTGCGACTCCGATTTCGACGATCCACATGATCACAGTGAGACGTCATGCGTCCCCGACGCTCTCGTGCTTTTCTCTCCAGTTCTCGATATTTCGAAGAAAGGGGTAGGCCTCAGCGCTTTCGCTGACAACGCCCGGGCGAAAAAGGCCAACCCCTTGAACGCTATTCGCCCCGGTCTCCCGCCCATGTTGCTTTTTCATGGTGGAGCGGACAGTTTAGTTCCAATATCAGGCGCAAAAAAGTTCTCAAAGAAGATGAAGAGGAAGAAAAATCGCTGCGAGCTGATGGAGTTCGGTGGCGCATCGCACAGCTTCTTCAACCTCAATGTAAACGAAGAGCTTTACTATGCTACCGTCGATGCAGCAGATGCATTTCTTGTTTCGTTAGGATTTCTTGCAGCCCAGCCTGACACCGAAACTTGACGGATCCGGCCATCTTTCTCTGAACTCAGCCAATGAGTTCCTGAATCACCTTCCCGCCGAACTGGCTCAGTTGTTTATAGCGGCCGGCGTGAAAATAGGTGAGTTTGTTGTCATTGAGGCCGAGGAGGTGGAGCAGGGTGACGTGCAGATCCCGGATGGGATGCACGACGTCGACTGCGGTGGCACCCAGTTCATCGGTGGCTCCTACGATGGTGCCCTTTTTAACGCCGCCGCCAGCCATGAGCATGGTCATGGCATCAATGTTATGACCGCGTCCCAGCGAGTAGACGCCACCGCGCTTGTTGTTGTCAGGGGTGCGCCCGAACTCGCCGGTCCACACGACTAGCGTTTCGTCCAGCATTCCTCTCGCTTTGAGATCTTTGATCAGCGCGGCCATCGGTTTGTCGACGCTTCGGATGCGCGAGGAATGTCCGCGTTCCAGATAATCGTGACTGTCCCAGCCGCCGCTGAAAATCTGCACGAAGCGCACGCCTTTTTCGACAAGGCGGCGGGCCATTAAACACTGCCGACCGAACGCTTCTGTTTCAGGATTGTTCAAACCATAGGCCTCGCGGACATGCTCTGGCTCTCCTGCGATGTCGGTCACCTCAGGCACTTCCATCTGCATGCGATAGGCTAACTCGTAGTCTTCCATGCGCGCCGCCAGTTCCGCATGCTCCTTGTGTTCCTCCGCATGTTTCTGGTTGATGAACGAAAGCTCGTCGAGAGCACGACGCAAGTGTGCGCGATTCTTGTAACCCTGGGAGTTCAGATCGAGAATTGGGGAACCGGATGGGCGCAGACGTGTGCCTTGATAGTAAGCCGGCAAGAAACCGTTACTCCAGTTGCTCGAACCTCCCTGGGGCAGCGCCAGCTCGGTCATTACTACATACCCTGGCAAATTTTGATTCACGGAACCAAGCCCATACGTTGCCCATGAACCAAGGGCAGGATCCGCCCCGAGACGACTCCCGGTGTTCATGTGAAAAAGTGCTTCGGGATGATTGAGCGACTCAGCCTGGCAGCCGCGATAGTTGCAAAGCTCATCGGCCACCTCAGGGTCGGCCATGTGCACCCATTGGTCACACATATCCATCCCGGACTTGCCTACCTTGCGGGAGCCGAACGGACTCCCAACATAAAACTTAAACCCAGTCTCAAGCCCGCGGGTGCTTTTGGATTCCTTTTTGTGCAACTCATTTAGCTTCGGCTTTGGATCGAAGGTGTCCACCTGACTGGGCCCACCTTCCATGAACAACATGATGCAGGCCTTTGCCTTCGATTCGAACATCGGATTCTTCGGAGACAGAGGGGACAATCGCGATCCGCCTTCTTTCGCAATCAGATCTGAAAACGCGACCGTTCCAAGAGTGGCACCAAGACCGTAGAGGAATTCTCGTCGCGACGAAGGGGACGAAGGGGACGACAGTGGACGGGAGCAGAGGGGACGTTTCATGGCTTGAAGAAAAATGGTTCGATCGCGATCAATAAATATGCATGAACTCGTTCGAGTTGAAGAGCAGCAGACAAAAATCCGCGAGTGCACGAGTTTCGGCTTGGACGTCCGCTGGCTTGGTATCGGGTTGGTAAGTTTCGAACACAGGGAGAATTTCTTCGTACTCGAAGGGCTCGCCCGAAAATTCTTCGACGAGCGAACGGGTAATTCTACTGGGGTACTCAACGGGGGCAGGAGTGACTCCTGCGTGGTATTCGCGCATGGACATGACGTAGGCTACCATTCGCTCCGCCTCTACGCCATCCGGCTGTCTTCCGAAGCCATACTGAAACCCGAGCCGAATCTGCTCGGCGAGATCCGAAGATTCCTTCTCCAGGCGCCTGGCAAATGCGATCGATCGATCGGTAATCACGTCGCTATTCAGCAAAGTGAACACCTGTGGTGAAACCGAAGCGGTATCACGCGCCTCACACGAATCGTTTGGATTTGGCTGATTGAAGATCTCCAGGAATGGGTCAGCCATTCCGCGAACGCGGTAGGAGTAGATCGTCCGTCGATTGCGCAACTCTGGCAGCGGCGACGGCTGATATGCTGGGGCGAGCGAAAACTGAATCATTCGCGGCTGGAGAGCGACCTCCATGTTGATCTCCGGCATGATTGGCAAGCCACCTACGGAGGTGACGAGCTCATCGGTGACGTGGAGCAGGGAGTCACGCAATTCTTCCGCAGTGAGTCGCCTGGGAGCAAAGTAGGCGAGCAACTTGTTGTCTGGATCCTTCTCCCTTAGCCTGCCAATCTCGGGATGGTTCCCCGCCTGACGGTAGGTGCGCGATGTCATGAGCAGGCGATGCATCCGCTTGAGGCTCCAGCCATGTTCAACGAAATCTGCGGCCAGCCAGTCGAGCAATTGTGGGTGCGTCGGCCGTTTGCCTTTGGCTCCGAAGTTGTTCGGATTCCCCGCCAGAGGCTTGGCAAAATGATACTGCCAGAGTCGATTCATGATCGACCGCGTGGTCAGAGGATTGCGCGGATCTGCGACCCATTTTGCCAGTGCCAGCCGACGCCCCTCCAGTTCTTCAGGCAAAACAAAGGGATCATCGATGGGCGCGCCTTCGACTGGTAAACCAATCGCGCTCAGCACGCCCGGCCTTACATTGTCACCAGGTGCCTCCAGCGCACCGCCAACCAGAATCGCACTCTTTGGTGGCGTTCCCTTGTCTTGAATACGCAGCTTCCTGGCGCCATTCCACTGATAGTTTACATCACCGCCGTTGTAGACGCTTTGCGCCATCGGCTGGTAGCGCTCAAGGCGACGATTCCAAATCCACTCGTCCTGCTCGCGAACTTTCAACTGGCCTTGCTCGATGTGATCCAGCCCAGCATAGCGCGGAGGCTTCTGCTCGTCGGGAAGATCAGCGCGATCTTTTTCCGGCACGAATTCGAGGTTGTTTTCGGCGAACCATGCACGGTCTGCTGCGTCCTGCTTTGCCTTGATCTTGTTCTTCTCCTCAATGGCAAAGGCAAGCATGCGCCCGACGTGCTCCCTCCCCTCTTCGAATCCGTCGCAGTTCTCCGACTCCAGAATCGGCGCGGGCCGCTCAGCCATTTGAGTGCCAGCGAAGGCGGAATACAGACGATAGTAGTCACGAGTAGGCAATGGGTCAAATTTGTGATCGTGGCACTTGCAGCATCGCATCGTCGTCGCCAGAAACGTCTGCCCCACGGAATTGACGACGTCATCAAGGTAAATCTGCCTTGCCTCCGGCGCCATGACCATCGCGTTGTCCCACGCTCCCATGCGCAGGAATCCAGTTGCGACAATCCATTCACTCTCCTGCTGGGTGTAGTCGCCGTTCTTTCTCGCCGCCGCCACGGCCTTCTCGTCACCGCCTGAGCGCTCCCGCACCGATGCATCAGCAAGCTCATCGCCGGCGAGTTGTTCGATGACAAATTGATCGTACGGCTTGTCCGCATTCAAGGAGCGAATGACGTAGTCGCGGTAGCGCCAGGCATTCGATCGCTCATAGTCGTTGGAGTAGCCACCGGTGTCGGCGTAGCGGGCGATGTCCAGCCAGTGCTGCGCCCAGCGTTCGCCGTATGCCGGGCTATCGAGGAGTGCGTCTACGAGCTCTCCGACTGCCAACTGGTGGGCGGCATCATCGTTCGTATTCAGCTTTGGAACCCACTCCTGCATCTGCTCCGGCGTCGGCGGCAACCCGGTCACATCGTAAAATATTCGCCGCACCAGCGTCGGCGCGTCTGCGAGGGGTGCCGGATCGAACCCTGCTTCTGATCGTTTCGCGTCGATAAATGCATCTACGGGATGACCGGTCATCGGCGCAGCTGGCTTCACCACCGGCTGAAAGGCCCAGACGTCCTCTGGTTTGTAACGGCGATAGGTCCAATCGTCGCCCTGACCTCCACTCGTCGCCATCAATACTCCATCCGCAGTGACGGCTTCTGATCGTTCTTCCAGGCGATACTGCTCCTGCTTCGCCTCGTCAGGCCACGGCGCACCGGCATCAATCCATCGGCGCACCCAGCCGATCTGCTCGTCGGTAAGCCGATCATTCTTCTTCGGCGGCATCTCAAGATCGGGATTCTGCCAGGTCACCGCGATGAACAGGTCGCTTTCCTCAGCACTCCCAGGCACGAGAACGTGATCCGATTCTTCGCCGCCCTGTAGCATCTCATCTCGCGTGAGCAAACTCAAATCTCCTTTGATCTTCCCTGGATCATCGCCATGACAAGCGAAACATTTACTTTTCAGCAACGGCAGCACTTTGAGCGAAAACTCCCGCTCGACGTCGTGTTGATCGGCATACACGGATCCCACGATTGCGAAGGCAAAAGCCAATGCTAAAATGATCACTGGGTTGCCGACACCTGAACTTGTAGTTACTTTGTTAGGGGCGTCCTGATTCATAAATCTCAGATATTTCCTGGGGCGTTAGCGCGACGCGAAAAAGCATGAAGGAATCCATGCTGCCGTTCAAATTTCGCACTGCAAAGTGTGGATCATCGTTTTCGGGCAGGCTCCAGTTGCCCAATGATGCGTTACCGATTTGCACCGTCTCGACCAGATACTCGTCGGGAATCGTTTCGCTGCTCAGAGACTTTCCGTTTAGATAGTGAACGACCTTGCGCGCATCAACATCATAGGTCGTTGCGATCATTGTCCACTGCCCGCTCAGAGCCGGCTCCCAGAACGAAGGTGAGTAAAAGATGTGCTTGTCACGCTGCCCTTTTGCCACATCCCACTGGTCGTTCTTCTTCACAGAAAAAAAGAGCCTGCCATCATCCATGATTTGCCAGTGGGGTTCATTCAATTCGTGTCCATCGGTCAGAAAGAGCGAATTGTACCAGCGATCCAGGCTGTTGATTTTCACCCACGTCAACAATGTCAGCGACCGATATTCACCGGGAATCGTCATTCTTACGCGACTTCCTGTGGGGCTGAAATCCAGCGCTCCTCCAGGTTGCCCCCAGCGGTCGGCAGAATCCACTGCGGCGACGATGGCACCTTCTCCCCCTACCCCGTACTGAGCGATGTTAGGAACACGGCGATTCCAGCCAGCCCGGCTTCCAGTGCGGTAATACGCGACGACTCGAGAATCATTTTGAAGGCGAAGACTCACACTCTCCCACCGCTCCTGACGGCTGGTGCGATTGGAAGCTAGCCGCTCGCGTAGTTCTGCAATACCAAGGAATTCCTGAGCATCAGCGGCAATATTGACCGTCTCGCCGGTCGCGACCGAAGCGCGAACCGCTTCACCTTCGCTCATGCGTCGCACGGGTACCGACGTATCAACGTTTGAGTTCCACTCAATTTCACCATCGAGAACGTGCACTTCCGATCGCGACTGCGAAACGTTCAACGCGAATTCGGTGCCCAGGTCTACGATCTCCCCATCCACTGTGCGGATGCGAAAGCCGTGCGCTGGCTCGGGAACGTGCGCGCGCACCCTTCCTTGCGTCACCACCATTTCCATGGATGAGACAATCTCGAAAGCTGCCGGAGCCTCGACAACAACCATCACGCCGCTGAACAATTCCAGCTGCGCGACTCCCTTTTTTAATTCAAGCAGACCGGCCGGCACCAGTGCCCCGTCGACCGGCGAGTGACCGCCATCCCCCCACTGGGTATCGACCTGGCCAGTAACCACAGCAAAACCGCTTGCCCGCTGTTCCACAGGAGAACCTATAGCTACATCATCACGATCGGCTTGTCCCTTATCTGCAACCATCAGCATCGAAACGACGGCAGCAGCAGCAGCTAATGACCCCATGAACCCGACGACTACCAGGAGCTTTGATCGCGCAGGACGAGCCTTGTGTCCATCCTTGATTCGCTCCGACCGAGCTTCGTTCTCAAGGGCTGCGGTCAGGATCAGCCTGTTGTAGTAGTCACGTCTCGCCTGAGGATCAATGGAAAACTCGGCCTCCAACCTGAGGAAATCGGCTTCCGAGATGGCTCCGTCAATGAGCTCATCGATCAGCGCTGCTCTCTCGTCGGGACTCATACCCCTGCGGCCTCCTCTCCGGTGTGCAGCTGCCGTTCGATGCATTTCAAAAGTGCATTGCGCAGCCGATGCAGCGTCACTTTGAGTCCTCCCACACTACGTCCCGATGTTTCCGCATAGTCGCTTAACGTCCCTCCTGAAGAGTATCGATGCATCAAAAGTTCGCGGTCTTTGGCTCGTAATTTTTCCAGACATGACTGAAGGGCCCTGTGGCGGCGATCGGTTTCATCTGCCCGTTCTGCTATTTCATCAGCAAAGGTTTCCTCCAGCTCGCCACTGAAAACGAGGCGCGCATCGCGAGCCTGACGTTTGCGAAAATTGAGAACCTCGTAACGCGCAATGCTGAACGTCCAGGCCTTGAAGTTGGTGCCGAGTGTAAAATCGGAGCGTTTCCGCCAGATTGTCGCATTGGCCTGCTGGGCGACATCGCCAGCAGCGGATTCCCCGGGCAGCAGGGACTGTACATAAAGCCGCAATGACTGTTGAATCTCAGTTAGCTGCGCCACGATTTCCTCATCGCGACGGTTGACATTATTTGCGTTCAAATGGAGATGACTACTCGTGTTCTACCGCAAACGCCAATTTGCAGCAGAAGGTTAACACGACGTCACATCCGTGATCAACCATTCCCGATGATCTGGTCGCTCGGAGGCCAGCCTAAGGAATCTCCAGACTCTGCCCGAGACGAATCGTATCGGATGAAAGTTTGTTGCGAGATTTGATCGATGCCACGTTCGATTTATACCTGACGCTGATATTATAGAGCGTGTCCCCCTTAACCACTACGTGATAACGCTTCGGCGCAGGTGCAGGTGCAGGCTTGGGGGTCGGTTTTGGTTTTGGGGTTGGGGGAGCTTCCTCAACGACAGGTTCTGGAGTTGCAGGCCTAGCCTGCTCTACGGAAGGGGCGCGGCGCACTTCAACTGTCGGCTCAGGCTGAATAGCCGGAGGTTGACTGCGCGGCGGCTGGTAGGTCGCCACACTTGACGGAATTCGACTCCTGTCCCACGTACTCGAATTCTGAGATGTCAGGTTGGAAGCAAGCAGGCGCTCTTCCGGTTTCACTACCTGACGGGGCGGCGCGGTTCGGACAGCCGCTACCACTGGCTGAGGCTCAGTTTTAACAGGTTGCTGTTTCTTTGCCCGACTCGCGAAAAATCCGCCGCCCGTTTTTTCTTTTTCTTTTTCTTTTTCGGCCGCTGCCATACTGCGCGATCTGGAAGCAACCCGGGTTGGCTTGGCTGGCTTTTCGTCATCATCGGAGCCACGGCTGAAGTCGACATCTGCATAATTGCGATCCGTGTTCCAACCTTGGCGCTCTTCCCCTTCCCTGGCCCAAGCCTCTTTATACTCGCCATTGCTGTCGAAAGGATACTCGTATCGAGGAAGCCCGTGCTTGGGGGTCGCCACACTATCCGACATGCTGCCACTGAGGCCGCCACCGCTACCGCCGCCAGGTGTACCGCAGGACACTAGAAAATGAGCAGCAAGAGTAAGAGTTACTCCGACCGCCCCTCTGGAAATGATTGCCGTCAGGTTCAAAATGAGTGCGAGTTGTCCAAGATTTTGAGCGATTCAGCCCCGAAATCTATTAAATCCTAGTGCAGGAGGCGAGACTGTCCAGCACAGAAGTGCCCCATACGACTCACCGTCATATTCCTGTCATGTTGGCGATTTAGAGGGTATTGCGGGAGCAGCCCCGAGTTGAGCCAGGCTGGTTTTCCGTTCGCCAAATCCCATTGCGTCAATCTAGCCCCTAGCCTACGGTTTCTCCAATGAATACTCCATTCCGCCATTTTGCCTGGCATTTGACTGTAGCGATGCTCGTTTTCACCAGCAGAAGCGCCCATGCCGAGAACATCCAATCCATTAAGGTAACGCCCCAAGCCAATGTCGAGTACGCGGAGGTAGTCACGACGCTCATCGATTCCAGAAAACTCAAAGGCCTGACCGCAGTCGGCATCCGTCCCTCAGGCCAACAGTATCAGCTAATGGGACAACTTGTCCCCAGGGGCAAAGAAACGGAGTTGCGGTTCATCCTGGAAAAGGGCGTCGCCGGGGAATCTCAAATCTTTGATGTCATCCTCGACAAACCTACCGTCGCCCTGCCCGAAATTTTTACTGTCAAAGAGGGCGAGGAGGGCGTCGACATTTATTACAATAAGCGCGGAATTTCTTTACCGTTAACGCGGATGATGACGGACGATCCGCTCAAGGTTTTCAATCACGTTTTCGACGCCAGAGGCGGCAAACCAATCACCAGTGGTGGAGAAGCAGGAAGCGTATTCCCTCATCACCGCGGCATCTTCCTGGGCTGGTCAAAGACTGGCTTCAACGGCAAGACATACGACACGTGGCACATGAAGGATGGAGTGACTCAGAAATTTGAAAAACTCGTATCGCAGAACTTCGGCCCCATGTATGCAGACTTCACTGCGAACATTTCGTGGAACACAGGTGACGGTCAAAAAATTCTCGCTGAGCAACGAACCATCAAAGGACTGCACCCAACGAACAAAGGCTACGGCATGATGGAAATCGATACCGTGCTGACCGCCCCGAACGGCGACGTGGTGCTGGACGGTGATCCAGAACACGCCGGGTGCCATTTCCGCGCCAACAATGAAACCGCTGTTGTCGCAAAAGCTGTCATGGACGGAAAGGCTCCCAAATTCCAGGCAACCAAGTATGTGTTCCACAAGGAAGGCATCGATCCCACGAAGGACAAGGACTTGCCCTGGGTGACGATGGGGTTCAGCGTGGGCGAAGACCGCTTCTTCACGCAGCACATGACCCACCCTGACAATCCGACTGGCAGCGTCTACTCTGCCTACCGGGACTACGGGCGATTTGGCTCTTTTTTCACTCACACAATCAAAAAAGGCGAATCGCTCAGACTGCGCTACCGTTTCATCTTTGGCATCGGGGCCATGCCACCGGCCCCGTTCATGCAGGCTTCTTACGATGCCTTCGCCACTCCCGCCAAGGTTGAACTCGTCGAAAGCAAGCCTGCCGAACCAGCGCCAGCGGCGAAGTAACCACTCATGGGATCCTCTCTCAATCGCCGCCACTTCCTCCGCTCATCCACGGCTGCCGGAATCGGCTTGCTCGCGGCACCACCCGGCGGCCAGGCAGACGATCTGGTTACCGTATCGATTTTTTATACGACGGATCTGCATGGGCACATCCTGCCCACGGAATCCTATACGGGCTGGAAGAATGTGGGCGGCCTGGCCCGCTGCGCCACCCAGATTCAGCGTTGGCGCTCGGAGAACCCTAACAGTTTACTTATCGACGTCGGTGATGTCTATCAGGGCACGCATGTGAGTAAGCAATCAGACGGGGCGCTCATGGTTTCCCTGCTGAACAAGCTCAATTATGATGCCTGGGTGATCGGCAACCACGAATTCGACTGGGGGCTGGAGGCGCTCGCCAAAGCTGTCGACAGTTCAGACATGCCAGTGCTTTCTTCCAATGCTCTGCTCGGCAGTCGCGCCGCGTGGGATGCGCCAGCCAGTGATACCTCGCCCTTGAACAAAATCCGCCCGTACGTACTGCGGGAGATCGCAGGGTTCAAAATTGCAATCATAGGAGCAACAACACCCGGCCTGCCCGCATGGCTGCACCCCAAGCTGTTACAGAATTTTTCCGCAAGTGAACCCGCGATGGCGACCCGTAATGCTGCCGCAGCCGCCCGGGCGGATGGAGCGCATTGTGTAATCATCGCCGGTCACATGGGCCTGAAGAACAAGACGGATGACTACGCCAATCCGGTCCGCGCCATCACCGATGCGGTGGAAGCAGATGCTTTCATCGCAGGCCACACGCATCAGGACATGGCCTCGATTTCGTTGAACCGCACCCTCTACACCCAGGCCAACTACTACGGAATCCATGCGGGACGCCTAGACCTCACCTTTTCACGCTCGGCATCGAAACTCGTGCAAAAGCGCGCCTTCACCGTGCTCATGGACAGTCGGTTTGACCTCGATCCCGTGGTAATCGATCACTCACGCAAAGAACTAGACAACTCAGCGACCGCACTCGCTACAAAAGTCGGCTCACTTAAAAATGCGATGACGACCGACCAGCCGGCCCGCACTGAGCCGAGCCTGATGCACCGACTCATCGGCTCAGGGATCAGGCATGCTCTGGCACAAAAGGACGTTAAAATAGATGCCATCTTTCACGGAACGTTTTCCGATAAAGGGCTTGCTGCGGGAGTTGTCACTCTGGCGGATCTCTGGACGGTGATCCCGTATGAGAACATGCTCGTCACGGCGGAACTCTCGACGTCAGAAATTGCTGAGATCATAGAAGAGGACAAGCACGTATCATTCTCCAACCGCATCCTCATGGGGCTTCCATCGCGTCCCGATCCAGACCAACGATGGTCAGTCGCCTTCAATGCGTACGACGCACAATCGGGTGGACGACGCCTTAATCGGCTCAAGGAAATTCTCGAATCCCCAGCCGCCAGGACGCAGTTCCATAAGGTTGAATCCCGCGAGGCCCTGATAGTTTATCTTCAAAACGTTGATAATCTCAGCATCGATCAACTCCTGATCTAGCGGGAGATGAGCCGACAGCGTCCTTGCGAAACGCGCCCCCATGGTGTCTTGTGATGCCGTGTTCGCAACTCAGTACATCCATAACCTTGATCCAGTCGCCTTTTCGGTGTTTGGATTCGACATCCGTTGGTACGGCATCGCCTATGTACTGGGGTTCATCGCAGGCTACCTCATCCTGCACCAGCTAGCGGTGTGGGGAAAATCGGTGCTCAAGCCAAACGAGACGAGCGACTTCATCACTTATGCGGCCCTCTTTGGAGTAATGCTGGGAGGAAGGCTCGGCTACATGTTGCTCTACGATCTGAATCATTTCCTGAGCAATCCACTGATCATTTTTCAGCTCCGAAGCGGTGGCATGGCCAGCCACGGAGCGATCGCCGGACTGATGATCTTCACAGGCGTCTACGCTTACCGTAAAAAACTGAACTGGCCCGGTCTTGGCGATAGTCTGGTCGTCGTGGCACCGCTGGGAATTGCCTTTGGCAGAATTGCGAATTTTGTGAACGGCGAATTGTGGGGCAAACAGTGTGCTCCCGACTACAAGTGGGGAGTGCGTTTCCCAACAGAACTTTCAATATCCGATCTCCCTGCTGCGCTAAGCACAAAACTACCTCCCGAAGTGGACACGATGGACAAAGTTCTCGATCTTGCACGGAGCGATCCGGCGCTCCTGCAACAGCTCGGTGAGCAGGTCAACCCACGCTATCCCTCGCAACTGTTCCAGGCAGCCATGGAGGGATTCCTTCTGTTTGCGATCCTCATCACCATTCGGCTCATTTTCAAAAAAATCCCAAATGGCCTGCTCACCAGCCTTTTCTTTCTACTCTATGCGGGATTCCGCATCTTTGGCGAAGTCTATCGCGAGCCGGACCGGAATATGGATGGCACACTGCGCAACGAATTCGTGATGAACTTGAGCGCAGGGCAGTTTTACTCTCTGTTTATGATCGTTGCCGGATTAGGGTTCCTCTGGTATGCCGTGACTCGGGGACGTAAGACTGCGACTATTACCCCTGAAGTATAGCGTAAAGTTAGGATCGTTCGACTTGCAGCGATGAGCCTTGACCAGATCATTGTCTTTGCCCTGATCGGCGTGGTCGTTCTGGCGTTCTTCCGCGAGTGGGGAGCACCGGACAAAGTGGCGCTGCTGGCAATGGGTGCAGTGCTCGGCTTTCAAGTTCTCGACACCACCGTGGTGTTGGAGGTCTTCAGCAACCCCGCGCCCATCACCGTAGCCAGCCTCTTCGTCATCAGTGCAGGGCTCGAGCAGACTGGCTGCATTGATGCTATGGGAGACTTATTCCGGCGAATGGCTGGCAATTCGGAACTACGCGTACTCATTATCATGATGACGCTCACTGCTGGACTGTCGGCCTTCATTAACAACACCCCGGTTGTCGTCGTATTCCTGCCGATCGTGATGAGCCTCGGCAGATCAACCAAACTGAAGGCCTCGCGACTCCTCATTCCCCTGTCATTCGCTTCTATCCTGGGAGGCACCTGCACTCTGTTCGGAACTTCGACAAACATGATCGTCGATGGAGTTTCGCAGTCTCTCGGACAGACACCGTTTGGAATGTTCGAGATTACCAAGATCGGCCTGATCTACACTGCTGTCGGTTTTGTGTATATGCTGACAGTCGGCAGAAAGCTACTACCTGATCGTGAGACTCTGGACATGCATCTGGAGCCGCAGGAGCGTCGCCATTTCCTGACTCAGGTGGAGGTACAGGACGATTCTCCGTTGATCGGCCAAATCGTCACTGAGTCTCTACTGAAAGAATTCCCCGAAGCCCACATTCTGGAAGTGCGACGGCGAGGTTCAGTGCAGCGCACCACGCTCGACCAGCTAAAGATCGAAAGTGGTGACCGGCTCCTGCTTACACTTCATGGTTCCAAGTTTCAGGACTTCAAAGCAACCGGTGGGCTTCATTTCAGCGGTGCGCCCAAACTGAAACTGCGCGAGATGGAGACCCGGGATCTCAAGCTCATGGAAGCGATCGTTGGCCCAGAATCAGGAATGGTTGGGCGCACGGTACGCCAGGTCAGGTTTCGGCAAAACTACGGTGCGCGCATCCTGGCGATCCACCGAAAAGGCGAAGAACTGACCGACAATTTTGAAGACATTCGACTCCGCTTCGGCGATACTCTTTTGTTCGAGGGCCCCGCGGAAGCGATCAATCGAATGGCGCGCGGCAAGGACTTCATCAGCGTTGGCACGACCCCGAACCGAGAGCAAACCGGGTCGAAAGCACATCCTGCTCTGGCCGTCGCCATCGTCCTCGGCTTCATCATCGGCTCGGCCACCGGTCTCATGCCCATTGCCGGGGTAGCATTACTTTCAGCAATCGCAATGATCGCCACCCGTTGCCTGTCGGTGAACGCGGCATACAATGCGGTGCACTGGAGCATCGTATTCCTCATTTTTGGCATGCTCGTGCTTGGTCGGGCGATGGAGGAAACGGGTGCCGCCAGGCTGTTGGCGGAATCATTGATCCGCCTGCTCGGTGAAGAACCAAATCCCATCGTCGTTCTTTCCGCCGTTTACCTTCTCTGCTCAACGCTCACAGAAATTATCAGCAACAATGCGGTCGCAGCCTTGGCCACCCCCATCGTTCTGGGCATCGCGGATCAGTTGGATTCCGTAGTCGATCCCCGTGGCTTCATCGTCGCCATCATGCTCGGATGCAGCGCCAGCTTTGCCACTCCGATCGGCTACCAGACCAACACCTACGTCTACGGCGCAGGCGGCTACAAGTTCACTGATTTTCCACGTGTTGGATTGCCTTTGAACCTCATCCTATGGCTGGTCGCCACCTTTGCCATACCGTGGCTCTGGCCATTCAGCGGCTAAAAATGCTGGCGAAGAATCACTCCTGCAGTTGAGCAGTTGCGCCTTTGACAAGCCTTCTCACCTGAACTCGAAAATAGGTTCCTGTTGTGCGACCGGATTTCACAGGAAGCTTCAAAGCCACGCGCTCGCCGCCAGCTTGACGCTCCTCAGCAGTAACCGTCGCCTGCCCCAGCACTTCAGACGCCATCTGCCACGTGCGAAAGTCGCTGGTCACCTCCACCCGGTATTCGATATCGTCAGAGCGATAGAGATCCCAGCTCATTGCCTCACCACCTGACTTCCGGTTGTAGATCAAAACGTCAGCGGCAGCCATGTAGGGCATTTGAGCGTCGGCTGGAAGTGCTGCATCAAAAAGAAATGCTTCTTCAAGCAGGACAACGATGCCATTCCCGTCAGGATCCTCCAGATCGCCAGGGCCATCGGGCGTTGTATCGATATGACGGAGCTTGTTCAGCTTTCCTCCGACGGTCTTTGAAATCTGGGGTCCCTGCTCGGCCAGATAGATGTCCGCTCCATCGGACGGATCCACATTTTCAATGCCCCACTGCAGTGCAGCCACCTGCGCATTCTGGAGCTGCCAGCTGGCAGACGAAAAAATCGCCTGAGCGGTTGCCGTTTCGGCTTCCCCCTCATTGGTCACCCAGATGTAAAACCGCGCTCCCGCAGGCACATCGTCGGAATCGAGCGTGATTGTTTGAGCAAAGGCACCCGCAACACCAAATTCGGAACCAGTGGTCTCCACTTGCTGACCGTAGACGACTCCGCCAAAGTTTCCGACTTCCTCTCGACTCACTTCGGTAAATTGACTGTCCAAAACCTCAACATCGTTGAACGCTGCAGCAATTTCTTCGGGCGATACGGTGAAATAGCCAAGCCTCACCAGCGCACCTGGAGCAAGGTCATTGCCATCCGTATTACCAAGCGCTGCCCCAGCATTCTGAGCGCTCCACGTAATGGTTTGTGGACTGCCCATAGCCGTCTTTGTCGCTGCTACACTCAATGTGGCGGCGACCAGAATATGTGTAAGTTTCATGGTTGTCTGTGTTTACTTAATCCCGGTGCAGATGTTTCCGTGAGCGAACCAGGAACCGAGCGCTCTCTGCGTATTGTCAAAAAAATCTCAATGTCGGCGGCGGCGCCTCAGAGTAAGCGCGCTCAGCCCTAACACTACCAGCAGTCCCGCTGACGGCTCTGGCACTGCATTCCCACCCGCTATCACCAGCTTGTTGAACTCTCCCCCCAGTTCCTGAGAAAGCTCTGGCCCCTTCTTCGCAATGTAAATATCGGCCGCCGGATCGACGGAACTCAAGTCGAGCCCCATGGTAAGAGAAGCTGGCGTCACCCATTCGTCGTCACTGAAGATACCAAACTCGGTAGCCGTGGCGATCGCGTCCGAATTGAACGCCCACAGTACCAACTGGTCACCATCACGCTCGAGAGGCACGGGATCGAACGTTACTGAATGCGCGAACCCTCCGGCTCCTTGCGAGAATTCATCCCCGGGAGTGTAGGATCTTACGCTGAGGTCATCCTCTAGAATTGTCTCGCCGCCGAAGAACCCGACCATCACCTCGGCAACTACCGTGAAGAACTCATCGAGCAAGCCAATGTCCCGCTGCGAATCAAGAACCGACGGATCATTGAGATCAAAATACCCCAACCGGACGAGTGAACCGGACGGCAAACTGGAACCGGACGAATTACCCAAGGCGCTGCCAGGATTTTGTGCTGAAAAAGTAACAGTAATCACCTCAGCATCTGCGATACACACAGAAGCGACGAACACGAGTGCAAGTTGGGTGATTCGGTTCAGCATAAATTTTTGGGGTTGATAAAGCGTGAGCAAAGTCAGAATGGAAGCGGCAGCGTCCAGATGCGGGCCTCTCCTTTGTTGCGAACAAGGACAGCTCCGGCTTCCGGCAGAACGACTCCTGAAGCATCTTCAAAAGGGTTTGCTACACTTCTCCAGCCCGTACCGCCAAGCGGACTTGTGCCATCCTTCAAGTAGTAAGTCCTGAACTGCGAGCCATCGAAGATCGACACCGTATCGGCAGTGGCTGAATCCCCCTGCCCCAGCACATCACCGAGCCCACTGGGAATCAACGACTCCGAAGCGGCCCCTCCAAGAGTCACTTTTGCACCGCCAGTGGCCGTGGCATCAGTCACCGGTGCCATGGTGCCTATCATGTTCAGGCCAGGTTGCACGACGACCTTTGTTGGAGTCTGACGCACCTCACCATGCATGACCACCGTTAGATCCGTGGTTGCAGAGCGCTGGATATAGAGCCCGTCCGTCGGTCGCACGGAGCGTTCCTGTTCGTTGGTAAATGGATTGCTGGATGAGCGCCATCCCGAGCCTCCCAGCTGCGCATCCCGGTAGTAGTAGGTTGAGAAAGCAGCGTTTTCACCCGGTCTCAAAATTGAAATCGTATCCGCACTGTCGTTGGTGCCCTGCGCCAGCCCCACTTCGTTCGACTCACCGAACAAGCTGCTCAGCGTGTGATGCTCGCGAATGCATATCTGCTCGCCACCCACCAGCCAGGGAGAAAGGTCATCTGCCGTCCTCAGCGTGTTCGTGGTGTGGCTGACTATGTCGGACAACAGGCCAATCGCATCAGCATTCGTGCTATTGACGATCTCAACATAGTGACTGGCTGCTACCGATGATGTCGTGAACTCCCCGGCACTCCAGTTTGCATCACCATCGGCCAGGACATTGGCCACTACCGTCCCGTCATTCAAGTAGCCTGTGTAAACTGCTTCGCGGACGAAGGGTGCCCCGACGAAGTTCGCCCCAGAGCCTTCCCCCTTGCCCTTGATCGTTACCTTCATAAAACCAACTGGAGCCGAAGACACCACTGCAGTCTGCGCCTGCGCCGCAGCTACTCCAATAGCCATCGTCACTCCCAGCTGGAAGGTTTTCAACATACGTGTATGCATCCCATAATGTAACAGGCAATTATGGTAATTATAATAATTTATCGCGCTGCAGTTCCTTTTTTAGCTAAGAACTCCATAACATTAAGGAATAGGTAATATTAAATCCGCCTTATTCCGAGCAAAAGTTTAATTTTTCTTTGCTCTGCGGGAGCTCACTGCTGCTGCCAAGGCACTGCGAGTCACCCGTTAGCAACTTCGGAGCAGCACCTCCGAAAGTTTCAGTGAGGCCACAGAATGGGCTTGCGACTGAACATGCCGATCAATTCCATTGCATTTCGGGGGTGGCGAGATACGCTCATTCCCGAGGTCATATTCTGGAATCAAACACACCCGTAATCGCTTTTATTCATGGACGCATCAGAACCCATCTCACTCCCTGGACGCTGTTTCTCGATCTGGATTCGCCAAGGCGATGCCATCATTCCCACTGGCAGCCCCTATGCATCTTCGACAAAGCCAACGGCACATCCCGCTAACGCTTTCTCCCTCTGGACGTCTGGCGCGCCCCTTGCCTGCAACACCATCGCCACCTCTCCGGCTGGAGCCGTAGCAAGCACTGCAGCAACGCCCAGCATTTCCCTGCCAGGCAATTCCTTCACGCTCTGGACGAAACCAGGTGCAAAACCTGCCACGCCAGCATCTGCGCCGACGCCATCGTCGACACCAGCTCAGCAGCCTCAGGAGGGTTCATCCAGCTTGCTGCCAGCAGTGCTAGTGTCGATCGTTTTGATTCCCCTGCTTCTCATACTAGGAGCGTTCACCTACCAGCAGATCAATGAGCTGAACGCCGAGAAAGAAAAACGCAAGGAGGCGATCAAGGAGAACAACACCATCACAGAAGAACTCACAGCGCTGAAAAAGACATCAGCAGAGTCACAGGCTACCGTAGCAAATGTGACAAAGGAACTGGCATCCGCCCAAGCTGGAATCTCGGCACTGGAGAAAAAACTTCAGTCGGCTGAAGCACAGGCCCTTGCTGAGAATTCTGAAGTTCAAAAGCTGTCGAAGACCGTTTCTGAGCAGAAGGCGGCTCTTGCCAAGGTGACGTCCGATGGGGAGAAAGCAAAATCTGAACTCACCGCCCGCATCGGTGCCCTGGAAACTGAGCGTAACGCTGCGACGGAAGCGCTCGCAACCCTGACGAAGGAATCTAAGGAGACTGCAAAAGCACTTGAGGCCCGCGCTACAGCTGCTGAGGAATCTGCGAAGAAGCTCGCTGAGGAGAAAGTAGCCGTGGAAGACGAACTCAATAAAGCAAAGGACGCGGCAAAGGTCGCCCAATCACTGGTTGAAAACCTTCAAAAACAACTCGACGAGGCAAAGGCCGCTGCCACTGAGCCAGAGCCTGACTCCGAGCCAGAGCCGCTGCCATAGTCTTCCACGACTATTGGAAAAGCTTCAGTTGGTGCCCAGAGTGATCATCGTCCGAGCCGCTTTCGGATAGAAAGCGTACCCCCGCTCCAATCAGCCGTACTGATTTGCCATCGCCACGGGCCCACGCTTCTTCAAGCAATGTCCGATACAGGTTGCGATCGATCGACATTGCGGCGCGCTCGATAGTTGTCTGCGTAAAATCAGCAAACTTCAGCTTCACCACCGACTTGCAGATTTCGCGATCGCGATTCTTTGCATGGCCCAGATCCGCCTCCAGCTCATCCAGTATGGGTTCCAGCTTGAGCAAGCCCTCCGTGGCTGATGTCAAGTTTTCTGCAAAGGTGCGCTCGTTACTGAGCGACTTTCGCTCCCGTGATGGATTCACTTTCCGGTGATCGATCCCCTGCGCCATCTCGTGTAACTCCGCGCCAAATCGTCCGAGTTCAGCAACCAGCTGGTGAAGGGGCCGATCCACAATATCGCCGCACGTCTCCAGGCCGAGTGCCTGCAGGCGCTTTTCCGTCACCTTCCCCACCCCCCACAATCGCTTCACCGGAAGCGCGCGCATGAAATCCGCCACTTCGCCCTCGCTCACCTCGAACTGCCCGTTCGGCTTGCGCCAGTCACTGGCAATTTTTGCGATCAATTTGTTGGCCGAAATTCCCGCCGAAGCCGTCAGTTGGCTTTCCTCCTGAATCATTGCCCTGATCTCCATGGCAATCGCACTGCCTGATGAATTCAGGTGCGACACATCCAGAAACGCCTCATCCAGCGACAACGGCTCAACCAGCGAAGTGAAGCGATGGAAAATCTCCCGGATCCGCGCCGACTCCTGGCGATAGACATCAAACCGTACTGGCATCAAAATCAAATCAGGGCACAATCGCATCGCCTTGAACGTCGGCATCGCTGAGCGACATCCAAATTTCCTCGCCTCATAGCTGCAAGTGGTCAGCACCCCGCGCCGCTCCGACGAACCGCCCACCGCCACCGGCTTCCCCCGCAGCTCCGGGTGATCCCGCACCTCGATCGCTGCGTAGAAGCAATCCATATCGACATGAATAATCTTACGACTGGGGGACGAATTCATTGTTCATTTGAATACTTTCCCAAGAGAAACGAAGAATCAACCCATTTCCTTATTTTAGACTTTCCGGCTCAGTGTCTGACTGTGGCTCCAATCACAACCGAGCCTCTGGGCAGATCTTCGTAGTTCGTCTCCGACGCGATCCGCAATTCCTCAATGCCATCAAGCCTCAAGCGGCACATGAACAATATGCCCTCCACTTCTGTGCTCCCTCGCGCACTTGTTGCCGAGTGCGCCACCGCTCAAGCGATCGGAGAAGGTAGGAGAGGAACTTGCCTCATTCGCGATCGACATGGCTGAAAAAAACGCTGCTGAAGACAAACTCAAAGAACCCCTGCACGGAATCGGAAGCATCCTCATGGTCGTCGCCCCGCTTGCGAAGGTATAGACAAAGCGGGCGCCAGCAATTGAATGCCAGCATGCGCAATCCCGCAACAGCAGGTGGCTGGAGACGGAATGCCTCAGCTGGTCATCGACAGGCACGATTGCACTCGCTACTGTTGCTGCATGCGCATATTTTTCATTTTAGCAATCCTGTTGAGCTATCCTTCCCTCACCGTCGCCGATTGGCCACAATTCCGCGGGCCATATGGATTGGGAACTTCGCCGGACACGGGGATTCCCGAAAATTGGAGTGAAACCGAGAACATTGCCTGGAAGATTCCCCTCCCTGGCGTGGGCGCATCCAGTCCGATCGTGATCGGCGACAAGGTATTCCTGACTGCGAGCGAGGGCGGTGCCGATGACGTGCTCCGACATGTCCTGTGTTTTTCACTGACCGATGGCAGGCTACTCTGGGACAAAACGGTCGATTCTCTGCTCCCAGAACAGTCGAAGATCAGGGAAGATCATGGCTATGCCTCATCGACTCCGGTTGCGACAGGCGACCGCCTCTTCGTATTCTTTGGTAAATCAGGCGTCTTCGCCTTTGACCACGATGGCAGGCAACTCTGGAACACCACCGTGGGCTCGGCCCTCAACGGATGGGGCTCGGCCGCATCCCTTACATTGCACCGAAACCTCGTCCTGGTAAATGCCAGCGTCGAGGGCGAAGCGCTCGTTGCCCTCGACCAAACCAGCGGCAAGGAAGTGTGGAAAGTGGGAAACATCACCGAATCCTGGCACGCGCCCGTACTGGCACCTGTCGCCAATGGAAGAACCGAAGTAATCGCGGCCTTGAACGGAGAACTACGCGCATTCGATGCTGTCGATGGCAAGCCGCTCTGGCAGTGCAAGTCCGGCATCGGCTGGTACATGTGCCCTATGCCACTGGTGCAGGACGGCATCGTGTATGCCGTGGGAGGTCGCAGCGGACTGGGCGGCTTGGCCGTGCGCACTGGTGGCACAGGCAACGTCACCGAAACGCGGCGACTGTGGACGCTGCAGAAAGCTACGAACGTTCCTACCCCGATCCTTCATGGCGGCTACCTCTATTTTGCTAACGACAGCACCGCAGTGGCCCATTGCGTGGACATCAAGACCGGCGAGTTCCTCTACTCCGAGCGACTCGTCCCCAACCCTGGCGGCATCTACGCATCCCCCGTCCTCATAGGCGAGCGCATCCTCTATCTCGGCCGTGGCGGGCAGGCAGTATTCATCGCAGCCAAGCCGGAGTTCAAAGTCCTGTCGTCCGCAGTGCTCGAAAACAAACGGGGCATGTTCAACGCCAGCCCAGCAGTTGCGGGCAACCGCCTGCTCCTCCGTTCTAACAAGTTCCTCTACTGCATCGGCGATGCTCCGAAGCAGTAACTCAATCGAGCTTCTTCGCCAACTCCTCGAGCGCTGATGCAGAGAATAGATCACTGCCACTGTTGCCCAGTGCGGCTGCGGCATCTTCTTTCCTTCCGTTGTTCTTCCAGGCTTCGATAACAGTGGCGGCGGCTTCCCGACGGCGGGATGCTTCGCCGATGGCAGTCGCCCACTGCCAGGCACTGTCTGGATCGTCGCGGGCTATGGTCGTGATCAATTTGCCAGCAGCAATGTCGCGCCCTGATCCGGGCTCCTGCTGCTGGAGCCACGCGGAAGTCGCGTAGGGGTCGTAGCTGGCCCACGCTGAGGCCAGGCCACCCATCGCCTCGTCGCGGGCCTTGCCATCGGGAAGTGTTCCCAGCCATTCGACGGCGCGAGCGGGTTCGGTCTGCGCCATTTGATTGGCCACAGCGCTCGCGACCTGATGGTATTCCGAGCGGTCTGCATCTTCCCCATCGAGGCCGCTGGCAAAGGTTTCGTATAACTCAGGCGCATGTTCGGGATCTCGCGAGGCGGCGTTTTTCACAATACTCGCAAGTGCTGCCGAGCGATCCGCACCTTCCAGATTCAGCGCCCATGTCTCTGCCTCCTTCAGACTTCGCGTCGCCATGCCATCAGTGAGAGATGCCATCGTATCCCGGCGCACGTCTGGGTTCTCGATGCTCTGGATGTATTCTTTTGCCCCTTCTGGATCGCGGTTCGCCCATGATCGCACCACCGATGACAATGCCTCCTTTCGAATGGCCACGTTCTCCATTCCTGAGGCCCATTCGGCAGCCGCCTTCGGATCGGAATCGGCCAGGCTTCTCGCAATTCTCGCCGCCATATCGGGTTCCTGGGCACTGGGCTGCAGTTTCTCAAAAATCTCGCGAGCCTTATCTGGAGATCGCCATGCCAGGCTTTCGGCGGCACGTTTCATCACGGTTTCTCGGATAGCGGCTACTGGGATTTGATCGATCCATTCGTTGAGTCGTTCCGGCTCGTTGTAGGTCATTTCCCAGATGCCACTCTCGTAAATTCCCTTGGCAAGATTCGCTGGCAACGTCTTGGCAAGTGCCATGAGCTGGTCTGCCTGAGCGCGCGTAAGGTCTGACGTAACGGACATCAATGCAGATGACTTGTCGGCGAACGTCGCCTGCCCCAGCGCAAATTGCAGAGCCCCGTCGAAATCGGTTCTCGCCTTAGCACTGGCGATCGCTCTGACCAGAGTGTCGCGATGCTCATCAACATCACCCGATTTCAACATGCCCAAAGCCTTGGCAGGATCTTGCCTGGCCAGTTGCCAGAGCACGTTTTGAACAGCCGAATGGCGCTCAGCAACATTCGTAAGCCCCTTGCTCCATGCGAACGCAGCATCTGGATCACGCTCTGCCCAGGACCTCGCCAATTCGTTCACAGCCCGATTCCGGCGCTCCCCCGTTTTCATTCCAAGTGCCGCAGCCGCTGCCGCGTCTGGATCTCGACTGGCCCACTGAGCAATCACAACTCCTGTCATCCAATCGTTGCCAATGTTGCTCTTTGCAAGAAAATCGAGCGCTCGTTGTGGTTGGTCAATCTGGAGATACGCGACGATTCCATCGAGAGCATTGCGCCTGGCCCCTGATCCAAGTTGATCCGCCCGCGCCCACGCGGCATCCGCATCGATAGCTGCAAGGTTTTTAAAAGCCGCACCAATCCCGTACCAACGCATGCGATTGTCTGTTGAAATCTGCGCCTCTTCGATCAAGCCGTCGACATCCAGCTCAGCCCAGCGTTCCATCAATGCCTGCGTGAACACCCAATCGTTCGGGGATTCTGAACCTCTGGTGTTCTCCAGTGCGGCTCGAACTCCTACGAGATCCAGCGAAGCCGCGTGCGTGATCAGCCTGGCCCGGGCACGAAGCGAATTGGGATCGCTCCGCCATTGATCCACCTGCGCCGTGGACGCACTCTCCTTCCCGTTGGGCTTCGAATCGTCATCGCCAGCCACCGGCATGGCAAACCTGGTGATGACGGAACCACGACCACCTGCTTCACCATTCGCCGGACTGGATCGGCCAAATTGCCAGCCAGCCAAGCCACCTGCCGCAAATGCAGCCCCAATACACGTAACCACTTTCCAGTTCATAGGAATATACCGTTTCTACAAGTTTAAAACCGACAGGATTTCCGGAGCCCGCTTAATCCTGTCAATGATGCTGACAAACGTAACAAAACTCAATGCTTTTCCCTAACGATTCGGTCAGGAATCGATTTGAATACAACGCCCCTGACGTGAGTCGCAACCAGCAACTACTATCATTGCAAATGCGCTTACCACTTCACTTGTTGAAGTCATTCCCGGGCGCGGAAGGTAACAGGGCTACGCGGGCGCGACTGGTCGATCATTGAATTCTGCCGCCCTCTTTCAGCTCATGTTGTGGATGCTGCCTGCGGCGGCGGCCACTTCATCGCTGTGGGTGACGACGATGAGGGTGGCTACCTGACGCGCATGGAGGTCTTTGAGGAGATCGAGGATGTTGGCGGCATTTTTCCGATCAAGGTTGCCGGTGGGTTCGTCGGCGAGCAGGAGTGCCGGGGAGTGGACGAGTGCACGGGCGATCGCTGTGCGCTGCATTTCTCCCCCGCTGAGCTGGTGAGGAAAGTGCGTGGAGCGGTGGGCGATGCCGGTGAGTTCCATGGCTCGCTCGGAGGAAGAAGTGGCTTCGGCCAGGGATTTGCCCTGAAGTTGCAGTGGCAGGGCGACGTTTTCCAGAACGGTCAGGGTTGGGAGCAGATTGAAAAATTGGAAAACGATGCCGACGTCCTCGCGCCGATAGCGAGTTCGGTCGGCTTCGCTCATCGTGTGTAACGCCTTGTCTCCCACGTGAATTTCGCCGCTGGTAGGCATGTCGAGAGCGCCCAGCAGGTGCAGTAGCGTACTCTTGCCGCACCCGCTTTCGCCCGTGATGGCGACAAATGCGCCCTTTTCGATGCCGAATGTGGCATCCTGCAGCGCATGCACGGGCGCTTCGCCCTCATTCGAGTAGGAACGCCAGACGTTTTTCAGGTTGATAAACACACCTATTCGTTAGCACGTTTGCGGGAACTGAGAAACGACTTCTTCCATGACCCCGACTTTGCAGTGCTCGACGAAACCGAGGACTACATCGTCGTCAACAAGCCTGCCCATCTCCTGGTGCACCCATCGAAGCCTGGCAACCCGCCGACGCTGTTGGATGGGCTCGAGGGGCTGCTGGCATTCGACATTGCCAATGGTGCACGGCTATCGATCATCAACCGCCTCGACCGGGACACCAGCGGCATTGTGCTGATTACCAAGAATCCGAAAGCGGCCCGCTTGTTCTGCATCGCCATGGAACGCCGCCAGTTTAAGAAGGGATATCAGGCGATCGTCTACGGCTGGCCGGAATCTGAAGAATTCGAGGTGGATGCGCCACTTCGACGCAAAGGAGAAGTCACCCCCAGCCCGATCTGGCTCAAGCAGATCATTCACCCTGATGGCGCAACCTCACGGACACGGTTCAAAGTCCTGCAACGATTCGAACACCATGGACAGCGATTCTCCCTCATCGAAGCGAACCCCATCACCGGGCGCATGCACCAGATCCGCGTCCATCTTCAACACACCGGACACAGCATCGTGGGAGACAAAATCTACGGCCCGTCGGAAGACTGGTATCTCCAATTCATCGACGACGGCTGGTCGGAAGAAATGGAGCACGCGCTCCTGATGAAACGTCACGCTCTGCACGCTTTTAGACTTACATTGCCAGAACACGACCTGCACTGGGAAGCGCCGCTGCCGACCGATATGCGCGATTTTGTTGCTACAGGACTCGGGTAGATCTCCGCCTGAAGCCGAGCACCCACAAGCCCGAAAGGACGAGAAGCACAGTGCTGGTGGGCTCAGGAATCGGTGCCGCAAGCACGAGACTTCCAGTATCCACCGGTCCGATAACTCCACCGTAGAGCGCAACGATCCCAGCATCGTCGCTTGTGATTTCAATCAACCGACTAAGCGGGTCTGCTGCACTGGTGTCAGGAAATGTCCAGCCGGGTGCAGTGAACAGCCCGTACGCCTCAATGTCGGCAGCGCCGACAGCGGGATTCGCGAACGCAGCGGGTGCGGTGTTCGTAGTGGTATCGAAGATCCACAGGTGAATAGGCTGATTGGAAAACGCAGGCAAATCCTCCGAGTGTGACAAGGCGAACCTGCCAGGCTCGGCAGCTATTGTTGAAATACTTCCAGAAGCATCAAACGGCTGCCAGTGTGCCAGCAATGTTGTAAAGCTGGCGGCACTGGCGGCAGGGTCGAATCCACCTACGTTGTCAAAGTAGCCAATGGCAACCGTATTGAGATCGGCAACGGCCGCATTGGTGGTGATGAGTCGGATGTCACGCTGGCCTGGCGCAGCAGAGTAATCGACCTGAATCGCCGCGCCCGTGACAGTTTCGGAGAGAAATGCCGCCGACAGAAGTGTTGCTAGAAGCTTGATGATGTTCGATTTCATGTGTTGTTCGATTGAATTCACTCTCAGACAAAGGTGAGCAGCTCGGAGTCCTGTTTCTGAGTGCACTTCCCGTCAGCCACCAGTGTCGACGAGGGCCGGAATTTTCCAGGCAAAGGCATTGTCCTCGGGGCTCACACCGTTCCTTGCTTTTCGGTTAATGTAGAATGCCGCTCCGGGCGGAAGGCTCACATTGCCTGCCGAGTGGTACTGGGCGTCGAACCATCCGGTGCCATTGTGGAAGTAGCGTACGATTGACCCGCTGACGGGATCAACGATCCAAAGGGTGTCTGCGTCTGTAGCATTCACCCCGGAGGCCATACCGCTGGCCGGATCGCCAGTGTAGAGCGAGCCGATGTGCTCGAGCAGCCCGAGGCGCAGATCCGTGTTGGCCGCCGCGATGCCGATCAGGTTGAAGCCCTCCTCGATGGGGGCGCACAGGTCAGTCAAGCGCGCCGCACCCTGGAAGTAGAGCGAGTGGCTACCCGCCAGTTTGCGCGCGACGATGAAGCCCTGCTCTGGATGGATAGCGGTGTCGCCCACGGTGTCGTAGGTCTGGCTCAGCCAGCCGGGCAGCTCGGTGAGTTCAGAGTAAAAAGTGCGCCGGATCGCGCCACTCGGCTCGGGCACCAGCACATTGTCCGCATCCGATGCGTTGGGCCCGGGGTGCAGACCAGCCTCGTTCTCCGCTCCGAACACTGAATCAAAGGTAGCGTGGGCGCGGATCTCGAATGCGTCCCCGATGTCCGCGACCACGCCGATCGGGTCCGAAAGTGTCAATGTATCTCCATCGTGCGAGACGATGTCCGCCGTGGTGCCCTCCGCAGAACCCGAGACGAGGATGACGTAGTGCGGCGTTTCTGTGAACGCGCCAGCCGGCCAGTCGCCAACGTTGCAGGTCAGCGTGGTGTCGCTTATGGCATCGACGGTGCCGGCGAACCGGAGTGGTCGCAGCCCGGTCATGGCGACGAAGTTGTAGTGCTCGCGGTCAGTTCCGGTCGGCCCCAGCAGATCGAAACACGTTGTAACGAACGTCTCCGACGACGCCGCTTCCGAGGCACTGGCGATCAGCCTGCCATAGCGCGGTGCGGTCTCCGTGATCGGAACGTTGTCCAGCCAGGTCACCTGTTCGAATTCCGGCTCGCCCGGGATATCCACCGCCACGCGCTGCGATCCCGGCAGCGGGGCCTGCCCAAGCAACTCGCCCGACACACCGCAACTCAGCTCGACTCCGCCGATGTCTTTGCGCTGACGGAACGTGTAGGTGACGAATGTATCGCCGCCGTCGGTGAACGTACCCTGTTCGACCGGTGGGTCGATGTCTTGCACCGCAGGGTCGAGCCCGTGCACGAACTTGAACACGTTAGGCAGCACCCCGCCCGATGGCCGCGACAGATCGCCCCACACCATAGCCTCCTTCGCCGCGTCCGTGACATCGGCAAAAGGAAAGCTGTCGAAGCGCCAGTGATCGTAGCTGGTGCCAGTGATCGTGACAGGGATCATTTTGGAAATCGGATCGAAAATCAAGTCGGAGACGCTGATCTCGATGTTGGCGATACTCGTGCCGACCACATTGAGCAGCCCGGTGAACTTGAGGCCATTCGCTCCGGCGAGCAGCGTGTTCAGGTTCGATGGTGTGTCTGTCAGGGTTATGGACGTTCCCGACTGCCCGCCGATTGCCAGCGTGCCATTCGTAGCGGTAAAGGTCATCGTCAATGCGTCTGGATCAGGATCCGACACTGTGATTCCGGGGATCGCAGTCGCCACTTCCTTTGCCACCGTGACCGAGGCCGGAACGGTAAGCGATGGCCCGCCCAGGTGGAGCAACTCAAAAGCCCCGATATCCACTGCTGAGCCAACGATACGCGGATAGCCCGCGCCGCGCTGGTCGGTGGCAGGCAGACTGCCGGTGTCTGTGCCAGCGTCGATCGCCGGGGAGCCGGAAACAAGCGCGTGCGTCTGCGTCGGGCCGCCGTTGTTTTGCAAGGTGACGTCAAGCAGATCTGCGAGTGTTGTTCCCGTGCTGGCGAAGGTCGGCACACCCGGGAACCAGCCATTGTCATCGACGCCGATAAAGTTATCGGTGCCAATCACGGGGTTCGTGCCAAAACCCGGGGGCTGGGCCAGGTTCCTCACGTGGATGTCCGGGCTCGCACCTCCATTGCCATTGCCGGCGATGATGCTGTTTGTCATCGCCAGTCGCCCGCCGTAGTCGAGATAGATCGCCTGTCCGCCGTTGCCGGTAACGGTGCAGTTTGTCAAAGACGCCTGCACGTAGTGCCCGACGTGCACCGCGCCACCCGGGTTGCCGCTGAAGGTGCAGTTGTCGAATATGGCCTTGTCGATGCAGTGAACCGCTCCGTAGTTCGAGCCCGAGAATCCGGTAAAGGTGCAGCGGAAAGCATCCAGTCTCCCGCTCAAAATCTCAACCGAGCCGTTGCCGCCCCGCAGCGTCAGATTGCGCAAGATAACAGGCGTGCCACTGATAGTCATCGGATTAAACCCGGCCGCGCTGACATCAATGGTCAGGGCGCCCGAGGCGGGAGCCGTGATGTCGATCTCGCTGCTCAGATTCAGAGTCGAAAGCAGAGCGATGGTCTGCGGCAGCGTGTGGAAGTCTGTCGTGCCGCCCGATCCGTCTGAGAAAGTGATCACGTCTGCCCCCGGCAGAGTGTTGGCATTGAGCACCGCCTGGCGCAGCGAGCCCTCACCGGAGTCGTCCGTATTGGTGACGTGGGTGCTCAGCCGCTCGTAGGCGCCGATATCCACGGCTGCACCGAGGACACGCGGGAAGCCTGCGCCGCGCTGGTCGAACTCTAGAAAGGTGCCGGCGGTATCAAGGGCGACGCTGTCGACACCACCGTCTACCAGGACGGTGCCAGGCAACAGGGCGTGTGTCATTGTGGGCCCGCCATTGTCAGCGAGCGGTGCCAGTAACTGTTCGATAGCCAAGCCGGTGCTCTCGAAGGTATGAACGTTTGGTTGGCTGCGGGTCAACACCCCGACAAAATTCCATCCAAAGCTTCTATTGATTTGTCCATCAGGGCTGTCGACGTTCTCAGTGGCAATATTGCCGGCGACGATACTGTTGGTTATAGTCGTGGCCCCTTTTCCGATGCCGCCGTCCTCGGAGGCGGTGTTTGCCGTAACTGTCGAATTGACCAGAAAGACGCCTCCGTCGGCGTTCTCGATGGCTCCGCCGTCTCCAACCGCCGTGTTCCCGCTCAAGGTCGAATTCACGATCCGCAAAGTTCCAACGCCCAATTGGATGCCGCCACCTCCAAAGGTTTCCGCGCTGTTGGCTGTTACAAGTGAATCGCGAAGCACAACCTCGTTGGACGAGTCCATTAAAATCGCACCTCCAGAGATGCTTGCGATGTTGTCTCTGAGAACAACACGCTCGAAACAAACGTCTCCCCCCGTCTCTATGCGAACTCCGGCCCCACTGGTTTCCCGTCCGTTTTTGATGGTTAGATCCCTGAAAGTGACCTTTTCGTCGCTGCCTGGGATGAGGACTTCGACGACTCTGTTGGCATAATCGCCGTCCAGCGAGGTATTCGCGACCCCGTCGCCCTGAAGGGTGAGTCCCTTATCAATCAGAAGAGGCCCTTCCCCGAAGCTTCCTGAGTCGATGTGAACGCTTCCCCCTGAAGCGACCGCATCGACCGCCTGCTGAACAGAGGAGAATGCGTCAGTTCCGAAGGTGAGTCCACCGACGGCATCCGGGGCGCCCGGCTTCCAAGTAACCGAATCGCCCCTAGCAGGATTCATCGGATCAAACTGTGCTGGATCAGCCACGTAGGTGTCAAGGGTTGGCACCGGCGATTCGACCGCACCGATGTCGACCGAGGCACCAAGCACCCGTGGAAAGCCTGTACCACGCTGGTCGTATGTAGGAAGACTGCCGGTGTCGAAGCCCGCATCGATCGCCGGACTGCCGGGAACGAGGGCGTGGGTCGGTGTCGGCCCGCCGTTGTCCGCCAGCGGTTCGAGCACGTCCGCGAAGGCGGTGCCGGTGCTGGCGAAGGTCTTGTCGGAACTGAAAACGCCGTTGCTCGCGCCGTTGGTGAGGCCGATGAAGTTGTGGCCGTTGCTAACGACCGTGCCGTAGTTGTCGATCTCACCTCCGTTTATTTGGCCGTTATTGCCCGCGACGATGCTGTTGCGGATCTTGAGCGAGGCGTCCTCGACGAAGATCCCCCAGCCGTCGCCAGCGCCCTGGTTTTGCGCCACGGTGCAGTTGTACATGAGCACCTCGGTCTCGGTGTCGAGGATATTCAACGCCCCGCCGTTGCCGCCGCAGGGTTTACGCAAGTAGCGA
>JAGROY010000142.1:48542-57987 GCA_020439995.1 Verrucomicrobiia bacterium | reverse complement strand
GCCCTCTATCACTTCAACGGAGATTACCAGGATGCATCTGGAAATGGCTACCACCTTGTGGCTGCAGGCGGCACGACGCTGACTTCCGATAATCTGGGCTGGATGAGCGCTCCCGCAGGGCAAGTTGTCAGATTCTCTGCGCTCGGAGACTTGTTGCAGAGCATCATTCCTGACAGCGCCGTTCTGTCCTCACCGGGACAGCCACTTAGCATCGAGGTCAGGATTTATCCCCGTGCCTATCTTGGTTACTCCGTCGATAGCGTGCCTATCGCCGCGCTCTATCAGGAATACGATACTGGGTATGCCTTAGTCGATCAGAAGTGGGGCAGTGCTCCAAAAGGGCCAGTGGTTGGTGCAAACGGATCTGATTTCGTCACCGCTGCAGCATGGGCGGCTGCGGTTCCAGTCGATCAGTGGAGTCTGCTTCGCATCACCTACGATGGAAATTCATTAGTCGAGTGCCATGTCAATGACACACTGGTAGGAGCGGTTTACGATGAACCAAACGCATCCCGAACCAACGACTGGAATCTGTTGCTGGGTAACTTCGATGGGGACATTGACGAGCTGAGAATCTCATCCGTGGTCCGCACCGGTGAGCCGCCGGTTGACACTGTACGCCCCGAGGTGGTGCTGACAGCGCCGACTGATGCGACTGAGAGTTTCGAGGTGACAGCGATTTTTTCCGAGTCGGTCACAGGTTTCGACGCTGGAGATGTGGCAGTGACCAATGGTAGTGTCGAAAGTGTGAGTGGATCGGATGCTGTCTATACCATTTCGGTCGCGCCAGGAACGACTGGGGCAGTCGATATATCGATCGTCGAGGGTGCGGCTACTGATGCTGCTTCCAATCCCAGCTTCGCATCGAACACCGTCAGTGTTCTTTACGCTGCACCGGCAGGGGCCGACCCATACGAGGTTGATGGGGATACGACTGCGCTCTACCATTTTGACGATAACTACAATGACGCTTCGGGCAATGGCTACCATCTGTCCGCCAGTGGTTCAGTTTCGCTGAGCGCTGACAACACTGCATGGATGGCCAGTCCTTTGGGAAAGGTCGTGCGATTCAGTGCACTCGGCGACTCGCTTTCGGTTACGATTCCAGATAGCGCGATCATGCCGTCGTCCGGCAAGGAGCTTTCGCTCGAAGCACGCATCTATCCGCGTCAGTACCTTGGTTACAGTTATGGCAATGTCCCAATCGTTTCGCTCAATCAGAACTGGAACTCGAGTTTTGAAATCCGGGACTCCAAGTGGGGAAGTCCTCATGCTCCATCGGTAAGCAGCAGCAATGTGGAGCTTGTAAGTAACCAAGTGTGGGCAGACAATGTCACTCTTAACCAGTGGCATCACATACAGATTCTGTTCGATGGCACTGATCAGGTGCAGTTTTACCTGGACGGAAGCCTGTTGGGTAGTGCCGCGCGCCAGCCACACTTTCGACGCAACAATGCGTGGAAACTTGAGTTGGGGCACTTTGACGGGGATCTTGACGAATTGCGGATTTCTTCTGTAGTCCGCGAAGTCAGTGATCCACCTGCGCCTGGCGGTGGAGGCAGTGATGTGGTGAAGCCGTCGGTGGCGATTTCGGCTGTGGTACAGCAGCAGGTGAATGCTCCATTTCCAGTGAGTGTGAATTTCAGCGAGGCGGTCTCTGGATTGTCTGAAAGTAAGTTCCAGATTCACAACGGATCACTCGCCGGGTTGTCTGGTAGTGGCGCAAGTTACAACTTAACGGTCACCCCATCGGCTACCGGTGTCGTTTCTATTAGCCTGCCTGGCGGGCGTGTGAGCGATGGGGCGGGGAATGGCAATGTCCCTTCGAATCTGCTGGAAGTGGAATACACGGATCCGCTGGCGACGGCGGTGGATGCGGAAAAGGTAAGCGATTCCGCGACTACCGCACTCTATCCGATGAACGGAAATGGAGATGATGTCAGCGGCAATGGATTTCATCTGTCTGCTTCTGGAGGCGTGTCATTTGCGAGCGACAATCTTGGATGGATGGCAAATGCCGCTGGCAGTGTTGCGCGTTTCAATGGCCTTGGTGATACTTTCACGGTTTCGCTGCCTGATTCCGTCATCCTTCCCGCTGGTGGCCAGCCGACATCGATCGAAGCCTGGATTTATCCGCGGAATTATGTTGGTTTCAGCTTCGACAACGTTCCGATTATCGCTCTCACTCAGGAGTGGGACTCATCGCTATCCATCAATGATCGCAAGTGGGGCTCAGATCCATACGGGCCGGAGATCGTGGCGGGAACTCTGATCTTTGTCGATGCTCAAACGTGGGCTGCTCTTGCTCCGCCAAATGCGTGGCACCGCGTTGTTTTGACTTATGACGGACGGCAGACTGTGGAATGTCTCATTGATGGAGTTCTTGCAGGCAATGCCGTTGTCTATCCCAACGATGGTCGTACTGGCGACTGGCAGTTTACACTGGGTAACTTTGATGGTGACATTGATGATGTTCGCATTTCTTCGGTCGATCGCGGTATCGCTTACGGTGCCCGCCCCAGTGGCTTGACTGCAGACTACTTTGCCGGTGCGGAATTTGATGAACTGCGGTTTACTCGAATCGATCCACAAGTGACATTCGATTGGCCATCGTCGCCCGATGCCCGACTGGGCAGTGGAGATTTCTCTGTGCGCTGGCGCGGTTGCATCACTCCGATCGCAAACGGCCCGCATATGTTCTACGTCACTACCACCGAGGGTTCGCGATTGTGGCTTGATGGAGTGCTCGTCGGCGACAGTTGGGGTGTGGGCGGGACGGCAACGGCAATTGCTTCACTTTTGGCAGGCGTTCCCGTGACGGTTGTACTGGAGATGGCATCGACCAGTCTGCCCGCAGGAGCTGTGTTCGAATGGGAAGCTGCGGGTCTCACCAGGGAGATTATTCCGGAAGCTCAGTTGTTAATTAATGAGAGTGGTTCGGATCCTTATATCGCGATAGGATACCCAACGACGTGGGGAGACTGGGTCGAAAGTGCGCGCAACCCTGACAAAGACACCACTCCTGACTCGAATCGCGATAATGATCTTTACACTGATCTTATGGAGTACGCACTCGGCGAGAGCCCAAGTACGTCGGCGAATGGTTCGCCGGGTTTCCGCATTGAGCGCTCTCCTGGCAATATGGAAGCCATATACGAGCGTCCGTTTGCACTGGAAGACGTGCGCTACGTTCTGGAAGGCAGCAACGACATGCGCGATTGGTTTACGATCGGTGGTGACGAGCTCGCAAGAGTATCCCGTAACCATAAAGGCATCGAAACTGTGCGCTTCTCTGAGGTCGATTTACTCCGATCTGCCGACGGCGAGAGTGCTCAGTTCCTCAGGATTCGGGTGGATTTTATTGACGCGCGTTAATCGAGCTCAGGGGATATAGGCCGAGAGCAGCCGGATGGCCGATCGGATGGATGCGATCGACGCTGTCTCGCTAGCCGTGTGGTAACCGGTTGTAGGAATTTGCAGAGTCGTGCCGTTGATGTGTCCACCCGTTGCAGCGGCGAGCCGCCCAAGTTCTGTGCGACCGAGAGAAAGCGGCTTGTGGCGATCGACGTTTTGGGCTTCAATCCATTCGTCTTTGAAAGAATGCTTGATGTCCATTCTGTTGCAAATACGGGCAATCTCCGCGGTGAAGCCAGGATCGAAACCAGCTGTTGCGTCCTTTTTTCTCAATACCAAATCCTGTTCCGAGGCTGCTTCGATCGACGGGTAAGGGCTGGTGTCGAGCACCAGCAGGCGCCGGGTGGTGACTGATTCCCTCTGAAACCAATCCAGCGCGTAGCGCCAGCTCCGGCCTGCTTCTTCCTGGGCCGTGAAAAGGGCCGTGCCTTTGAATCCTAAACGGAAGAGATAGATGATAATGGCGACGCTAAGGACATTGTCGAGCTGCGCCGAGATGTGACTGTCGGTGACGCGGAGGCGATCAAGAAACGATACGGGTGCCCCTGGTTCGAGGAATTCGAGCCCGTCGAGTTCGAAGATGAGGTTGCGGCGCTTCGAGCAAAGGTAGCTGTTCGAGATGATTCCCTGGCCGAGATAGGTTCCTGTGTAAGGCAGGTGCGCCTGCACCCGTTGGCCGACGAAGCGATCCGCTATGGACGTCATCATCTGCTCGGATACGGAATCGCCGGTCAGTTCTCCCCGGTTACCCGCGATGAAGGCGGCATACTGGAATTCGTTGGGGCCGGTGCAGAGGAGGCCGTGGCGATCAATGTGGGCAGACAGGATGAGACTTTCCGGCTCGCTGCCTTGCGCCACCAACACTCCGAGATGGCGCTCAACTTTGACATCGATCTCCTCCAACTCGCGACGAAGGACACGAAAGAATGAATCCTCGGCACCCACCACCGATGGTTCACGAACCAGCTGATGGAGAATCTCGAAGAAGGCGGAAAGTTCGGGGGCGTCTGTTGTGCTCACAAGCGTTACGGCTTCTTTCACTTAAGCAGGAACAGTGCCGGATGCAGCTTGTTCTTTTTGGGTGAGCTGTGTGGTGTAACGGTTGGCACTGCGCTGCAATTCGAACATGTTCCCGGACTTGTGCCGACCAACGGCTGGCCAGGCGTAGTAGAACACACATTCGACTCCGTGCCCGAATCACGCGAGCGCTACTTCCGGGTCGGAAGGTAAAGTGGTAAAGTGAATCAAGATCAGGGCTAATATGCAAGCCACGGGCCGAGCCAGCGCTCGGCGACTTCGACGGTGATGCCTTTGCGCTCGGCGTAGTTTGTGAGTTGATCCTTGGTGATCTGGCCAACGCCGAAGTAGCGGGCGTCCGGGTGATTGAAGTAGATGCCACTCACTGACGCTCCAGGGTGCATGGCCATGCTTTCGGTGAGGACGATGCCAGCTTCTTCGGTCGCATTCAGAAGTTGGAAAAGTGTCTCTTTCTCGGTGTGATCCGGCTGTGCTGGATAACCTGGTGCCGGGCGGATGCCGCGGTAGCGCTCTCGGAGAATGTCTTCGTGGCTCAAATTCTCGGACTTTCCAAACTGAAAGTGGTCACGCACACGCTTGTGCATGTATTCGGCGAAGGCTTCCGCCAGTCGATCGGCGAGCGCCTTTGCCATGATGCCGGAGTAGTCGTCATGGTCGTCGGTGAACGCCTTTGCGAACTCATCAGCGCCGTGGCCAGTGGTAACGGCGAAGCCGCCGAAGTAGTCGATGCGGCCGGAGTCTCTGGGCGCGATGAAGTCTGCAAGGGCGTAGTTTGGCTTGTCCTTTTTCGGAAGTTGTTGGCGTAAAGTGTGGAACTTCGCGATCACCTGTGAGCGATCAGCATCGGAGTAGACTTCGATGTCATCGCCGACGCTGTTCGCGGGATAAATGCCGTAGACGCCAGCCGCGCGGAACTGTTTCTCGGCAACGATCTGCTGCAGGAGTTCCTGTGCGTCGTTAAACAACTTTGTTGCCTCTACGCCTTTCTCGGGATCGTCGAGGATGGCGGGATAGCGCCCGCGCATTTCCCAGGCGTGAAAATACGGCGACCAGTCGATCATTGGTAAGAGATCCTCAAGCGGGAGATCGTTGATGACCTTCCTGCCAGTAAAATCGGGTTCGGCGATATTCTGAGTCTGCCAGTCGCATGTGAACTTCTTGGTGCAGGCTTCGGTGTATGGAAGCAATTTCTTTGCCGCCGAGTTGTCACTGAACTTCAGCCGCAATTCGTCATGGCGTTCCTCATTTTTCTTGATGAAGGCATCCCGGTTTTCGTCGCTGATCAGCGATGTAGTGACGGGCACTGACCGTGATGCATCGAGGACGTGGACGATCGGCTTTGAATACTTCGGAGCGATCTTGATTGCCGTGTGCGCTGCACTGGTGGTGGCGCCGCCGATGAGCAGCGGAATAGTGAACCCACGGCGTTCCATTTCGGATGCCACGTGCATCATTTCGTCCAGCGATGGGGTAATGAGACCGCTCAGACCGATGATGTCTGCTTTCTCGGCGATAGCGGCCTCGAGAATGCGGTCACAGGGAACCATGACGCCGAGGTCGACGACGTCATAGCCATTGCACGCCAGAACCACGCCGACAATGTTCTTACCGATGTCGTGAACGTCACCCTTTACGGTAGCGAGAACAATTTTCCCGGCCGCTTTTTGATCCGGATTGGCGGCCTTTTCCTCTTCCATGTAGGGTGTAAGGTAAGCGACTGATTTCTTCATCACCCGGGCGCTCTTCACCACCTGAGGTAGAAACATCTTTCCTGCGCCGAACAGGTCGCCGACAATGCTCATTCCGTCCATCAACGGGCCCTCGATGACCAGCAGTGGGCGGCCATATTTTTGCCGCGCCTCTTCGGTGTCTTCGTCGATGAACTCGGTGATGCCTCGCAGTAGTGCATGTTCCAGGCGTTTTTCCACGGATTGTTCCCGCCACGCCAGATCGACTTCCTGTTTTTTGCCGCCCTGACCTTTGAATTGTTCGGCGTAGTCGACCAGGACTTCTGTGGCCTCTGGATTACGGTTCAGGAGAACGTCTTCGACTTTGTCCAGCAGCTCTTTTGGGATCTCGTCGTAGACCTCGAGCATGCCCGCGTTGACGATACCCATGTCCATTCCAGCCCGGGTGGCATGGTAGAGAAATGCCGAGTGCATGGCTTCGCGGACGACATTGTTGCCACGGAAGCTGAAGGAAATGTTGCTGACTCCACCACTGACTTTGGCAAAAGGAAGATTCTCCTTGATCCAGCGCGTGGCATTGATGAAGTCGACGGCGTAATTGTTGTGCTCCTCCATTCCTGTCGCCACGGTAAGGATGTTAGGATCAAAAATGATGTCTTCCGGCGGGAATCCGACTTCGTCTACGAGGATGCGGTAGGCGCGCTCGCAGATGCGGATTTTCTCTTCATAAGTGGCTGCCTGTCCGTTTTCGTCGAATGCCATGACGACAACGGCGGCACCGTAGCGCAGCACTTTGCGTGCATGTTCGCGGAAGACGTCCTCTCCTTCTTTCATCGAGATCGAATTGACGATGCCCTTGCCCTGCAGGCATTTCAGACCAGCCTCGATGATTTCCCACTTGGATGAGTCGACCATAATTGGCACCTTCGCGATGTCCGGTTCGCCCTGCACCAACTGCAGGAACTGGGTCATCATGGGGGCACCGTCGATCATTCCATCATCAAAACAGATGTCGATGACGTTGGCTCCGTTGTCGACCTGCTGCCGAGCCACTGCGACGGCTTCCTCAAGATTTCCTTCCTGCACCAACTTGCGAAACCGCGGGGAACCAGCAACATTCGTGCGCTCCCCGATCATGAGGAAGTTCTTGTCCGGCGTGTGATCATACACTTCCGATCCGGAAAGGCGAAGGTAACGAGGGATGGTGTCTGGCATATGAATGGATTGACGAGATTTCGGAGAAGGAGGTTTTACCGCAAAGACGCGAAGGGCGCAAAGGTCGGAGGAAGTGGATGATGGTGGCTGTGCCTAAATCATCAATCTTGATCCTTTCCTTAGTGTTCTTCGCGTCTTTGCTGTGAATCTCGTGGGCATTTGATTACTAGGGGTGTGGGTGCTCGAGGACGATGCGTTTGAGACCATCCTTTAGAAGTGGCATATTGAAGTTGATGAGATATCCGAGTGTGCAGCCAGACAGTTTAAGGTAAGTAATTATCTGTGCGCGATGGACGGGCAGGAGTTGTTCGACGGCTTTCGCTTCGATGATTACTGAGCCCTCGACGATTAGATCCAGCCGGTAGCCAATATCGAGTGTTGCACCATCGTATGTGATCGGAAGAGATTTCTGGCACTCTACGAAGAAACTTCTTTTTCTCAATTCGCGTGACAGGCAAAACTCATAGGCATTTTCCAGTAGTCCAGGACCAAGTTCTCGGTGAACTTTAATGGACGAATCGACGATTGCTGCTTCGATCTGTTCGAGTTTGGCTGGTTGCATGGGACTTTGGGACTATTGATTTTTACCTAATAATGATCTCTCTCGATTCTTTCCTTAGCGTTCTTAGCGTCTTCGCGGTGGATCTATTTTCCCTAGCTCCCCAATTGCGGTAATTTTCTGGGTGCATGGCGTTCGGCAGCTTTGGCGATAGCTGCCACGTGTTCTGGGGTGTTGCCGCAGCAGCCGCCTACGAGGTTTACGAACCCGCTTTTTGCGAAGTCATCGATGTATCCTTCCATGTCCTCTGGCGAGTATGGGAACCCGGTGGGGGACAATGGATCCGGCAGCCCAGCATTCGGATAGCAGGAAACAAAAGTCGTGGCGGCAGCGGACAGCGATTCTACAAAGGGCCGCATCAGGTCCGGGCCGAGCGAGCAGTTCAGCCCGATGGCCAGAGGATTCACATGTCGCATGGCGTGCCACATGGCGATACAGTTTTGCCCGGAAATCAGAGTCTCACCACCACGCCCTACTGCAGCGGAGATGATGATGGGATATTCGCAGCTGTCCTCTTCGAAGACTTCCTGGATCGCGACCAGCGCAGCCTTAGCATTCAGCGCGTCGAAGATGGTTTCGACCATCAAAATGTCGACGCCACCTTCAATGAGCGCGCGGGTCTGGTGCTTGTAGTCATCTCGCACTTGATCGAAGGTAACTACGCGGAAGCCGGCATCGTTGGCGTCAGGCGAGACAGACAGTGACACGGTCAGCGGGCCGATAGCCCCTGCGACATAGCGCTTGCGACCAGTGTCACTGCCGATGGCGTCGGCCCACTTTCTACAGAGCTTCACCGACTCGAGGTTAAGCTCCCATGCGAGGTCGCGGAGGAAGGCGTTCTGAAGGACTTCGCGGTCGAAGAATTCGGGATCCTTACGCCCTTTGCCTGACTCCCGGGGATCTTCGACGAAAAACTCGCTCTGCGCGATCGTCGTTCCAGAGAACGTGTTGGTTTCAATGATGTCGGAACCCGCTTCCAGGAATCGTTTGTGGATGTCGCCGATCACGTCTGGTTGCGTGATCGACAGGATGTCACCATTGTTTTTTAAGTCCTTCGGGGAATTGGCAAAACGCTCACCACGAGTGGCTTCTTCATCCAGGCCGTAGCCGCGAATCGTCGTTCCCATTGCCCCATCGAGGACAAAGATTCGTTCGGTAAGGGCTTGTTCAAGTTCTGCTCGGCAATTTGACATTTCTGCCGAAAATAGGCAGGAATGGCGGGGTATCAACCTTTAAATCTTCATATCTTGATATGTTGATATGTGTTTTGAGGATTCCCATGGAGCTTGCCCCGGGATTACCATGCTTTGCATGAAACGCAGGCAAATCATGCAAGTTCTCCTGGCCTCAGGGATTGGGTCGGTTGTTTTTCAGCGGCAGCTCGCGGCGCAAGTGGCTGCAGGTGGAGAATTTACGGAAGCGATGCTGGCTGAAGCGGAATGGGTGGCTGGGATTTCCCTTACGGAGCCGGAACGGGAGACGATCGCGAAATCGCTGACGGAGACTCTGCGCGACTTTCAAGAGTTGCGAA
>JAGROY010000142.1:0-48421 GCA_020439995.1 Verrucomicrobiia bacterium | reverse complement strand
ATGAGGATTTGGCGTTTCTTCCGGTCGCGTCACTGTCCCGACTGGTGCGCACTCGAAAGGTGACATCGCTGGAGTTGACGCGGCTTTACCTCGGGCGATTGAAGCGCTACGACGAGGTGTTGAAGTGTGTCGTCAATCTGACCGAGGATCTCGCATTGCAGCAGGCTGCGAGGGCTGACGAAGAAATCGCAGCGGGGCGGTACCGTGGCCCGTTGCACGGCATCCCCTGGGGAGCAAAGGATCTGATCGCCTGTGCTGGCTATCCGACCACCTGGGGCGCGGCGTTTTACAAGGATCAGCAATTCGGTCACACGGCGACGGTTGTCGATAAATTGAATGCGGCGGGAGCAGTGCTGGTAGCCAAGCTGACGACTGGTGCGCTGGCTGAAGGAGATCAATGGTTCGGCGGGATGACGCGGAATCCGTTTTTTCCAGAGCAGGGATCCAGTGGCTCATCGGCTGGTCCTGCATCTGCGGTAGCGGCCGGGCTCGTTGGCTTTGCGATCGGGAGTGAAACGCTGGGGAGTATCGTGTCACCCTGCATTCGGTGTCGGGCGACTGGTCTGCGCCCGACTTTCGGGCGGGTGAGCAGATACGGGTGTATGCCTCTTTCATGGACGATGGACAAGCTGGGGCCGATCGCGCGTTCAGTCGAAGACTGCGCTATTGTGTTCGAAGCAATTCATGGTGCCGATGGGAAGGATGCTGCGGCGGTAACGCGTCCGTTCCAGTGGCCGGTCAAAAGTGAAATCAAGGGAATGCGGGTCGGCTACTTCGAAGGCCGGGACGAGGATGCATTGGAGATACTGCGGGATTTGGGAGCAACGTTATTGCCGATCGATTTACCAGGGAGGCAATTGGCGAATCAGCTGGCATCAATGCTGTCGATCGAAGCTGCTGCGGCATTCGATGAAGTGACCGCTGCGGGTATCACTGACGCCCATGGTTTCAACCGGTGGAAGGAGAGGTTTCAGCGGATGCGTTTTGTCTCAGCCGTCGACTACATTCGGGCCAATCGTCTGAGATCAGTATTGATGGAAGATGTGGCGCGGGCGACTAGCCAAGTGGATGCCTGGATCGGCGGTGATGATCTCGTCGTTACCAATCTTACAGGGCATCCGACTGTGGTGTTACCGCACGGTGCCTGGGAGATTTCCAGTGATGAGCCGCGCAGGTTGCGTTCGCGCTCGATCACCTTCACCGGCCAGCCATATGCCGACGATTCCCTGCTGGCGCTGGGAGCTGCCTTTCAAGCGAAGGGCGATGCCCATCTGCAACGACCGTCTCTGTAGTCGCGCACAGGAACGAGGGCCGTTTTAGAAGCCATGGCATTTTTAATTGGCAAAAGTTTCGTGCAGTTTCCCCGTTTTCTGGCGCAAAAACCAGTTGCAGACCTGTCACCCTGTCCTAGCTTTGGTTAGCTTGTTATCAGGGTGAACGCTGTGGGTGCGCGACGCCGTAAAAGTGTTTGCAGCCTGCACTAGCCTTGTTTCCTGCCCGTTCTCAGCGAGTGCTGAGTTCGGGTTTTTTTATTCTAGGATTCCAGCCTGCGGTGTCATGTCTGATAAAGAACCTACGCTGACGATTAATGAAGTGTACCAATCGATTCAGGGCGAAAGCACCTGGGCCGGAAGATGGTGTGCATTCGTGCGCCTGACGTTCTGCAATCTGCGCTGCACATACTGCGACACCGAATACGCCTTCTACGAAGGGAAGAAGCGGACGCTTCGGTCGATTTTCGAAGAGGTCGAAGCCATGGATTGCCCACTGGTCGAGATTACCGGCGGCGAGCCATTGCTGCAAAAAAATGTGCTGCCGCTGATGACGATGTTTTGCGATGCCGGGCGCATAGTGCTCATTGAAACCAGCGGAGGCACTGACATTTCTGGAGTCGATCCGCGCGTGCATCGGATCATGGATCTCAAGACGCCGAGCAGTGGGGAGTCGGAGAGCAACCTCTACACGAACATCGATCACCTGACGCAGAAGGACGAAGTGAAGTTTGTCCTTGGATCTCGTGAAGACTACGAATGGAGCCGTGACAAGATCCGCGAGTTCGGTCTGATTGAGCGGTGCGGCGCAGTGTTGCTGTCGCCCGTCTTTGGGAAGATCAATCCCCGTGACATCGTGGCATGGATGCTTGAGGACAAGCTCGATGTTCGCTTCCAGTTGCAGATGCACAAGTTCATCTGGGAGCCGACGAAGAAGGGTGTTTGATCTGGTTGTGGCGCAGTCGACAAGGGCCAATCTGAAGCTGCCCAGAGCAGATTTGCATCCAGACCGCTTGGGTTCAATTTTGATCGATCGCAATTCGTGCTTGAGCCGCCACAGGATTTCGTTCATTCCGATTCTAGAAATTTGCCGACGAACGTATGGGTCTTTATTCTTCTATCACTTTGTTTTACCCGGAAACGAAGCTCGATGTGTCCCTCAGATCCTTGAAATCGCTTGCCGAGACTCTCCGCAGCGAGCCTTGGATTGATACCACGCCGAATTTCTTTGGGAGTACGTTGCAGCTCACCTGGGGAGAGCCCGCAAAACTCTCGATGGCGGAGGATGTTAAGCCAAGCATGAGGGAGAACAGCAAGGAATGGGGTGGCCTCTGGAATCAATTGGATGACAGCGACTTCGACAAAGCTGTTGGCAATCTTTATTTGAACCTTGGGAGCCTTGGCAAAGATGGGCGCAGCAGTATCCGGCTCACGACGACCGGGGACGATGACCTGTACTTTCTTCCAAATTCGGCATCAATTCAGGTGGGAGCGGTTTGCCCGTATTTGTTGAAATTTGACGAAGAGCTTCCGTGCGCAGGATTCATGAGTCTGCAGTTCAGTGGCGAAGGGTATTTGTGCTGGATGGAACTTGATGAAATCGCCGACCGTCTGGATCGATCTGAGATGATCAATCGGGCAAAACGCGTATGCCGCGAAGCGTTTCCTGTTCCGCAGGATGGGCGTCTTGATCAGCTTCGCGAAACGTTCGGAGACATGTTTCTCAATCGGGACTCTTATGTCAGCGGCGACTGGATATTGACGATCGAGGAAACAGGGTGAAAGCAGAGTCGTGAGAAACGTTGTTGTAAGGGATCGATGACGCGCTGGTAAGAATTCATCGTCCGGATGATGTTGCACGGATGCGGTCAGTAGGAAAATCGCGTGGCTTTGTCCTGGAGTGCGTCCGGCTTGGCGGCGCTTTTTAGCCGGACGAACATTGCTCGAACAGAAAAAGCTCCGTCAAGCCGGAGCACTCCGCCCGCGACCATCTCCGCTATGGGTGCTCATCCGCCGCCGCTCCTGAACGTGCGCCACCAGTTCCGGGAAAAAGCGCAGGAAGTCGCTTTCAAGGGCATCGAAATTCTGTTCCACTTCGTCTCGTGCTTCCCGGATGGTGTTAAGGATGGGGGAGCGATGGGACATGCGGTAGAATATCCGCTCGAGGCCGTTCAGGGTTCTGGTTTCCTCCAGCCAGTTTTGCTCGCGCATCGTTGGGATGATGTCGGCAAGATGTTGCGGCATCAGGTGGCTGTGAAGTTCGACAGCGGCGTAGGAGCTGTCGATGAATGCGGAGATCTCGTGCTGGGAGAACGTTGGCCAGTGGCGCGATAGAAAGTGATCGTAGGCGATGTCGACGATGATTCCTGAGATCCTCCGATATCTGACAGAAAATCGCTGACGGCTGATGCTCGTCGCGGGATGGCGATCGGCAAAGGCATCGACAGCGCGATGGGTTCGTATTCCCTGTGCGATTCCCGGGCTGAAATCGGAATCGGTGATGGGGCCCTTGATGAAATCTCCCAGGAAGTTGCCGGCGAGAGTTTCCGGGGAACCTTCTGCCAGGAAGAAATGTGCAAGGAAGTTCATGCGCAGCCGCTATAGCCTGCCGCTACCAGAGGTATTCCAAAACTTCGCGGAGGTAAAGTGTGGGGGGCGTGTTAGGGTTGGCCTCATCGACTACCCACTGAAGCTCTACCGTCACAGGAACTTCACTGTCCCAATCCACATTGCGTTCCAGCTGCTCACCCAGATAACTGTTGCGTTCCACATAAGCCTTCACTTTGCCTCGCGGTGAGTCTGAACCGCGGACGCGGAAGCAGTGAAACTTCTTTGGATCTGGAGCGTTGGGATCGATACTGTATCCGCGGCTGATATTTGCGCAGTAGACTTGAGGCTCGGTGGGTTGTTGGTCCAAATAGTCCTCGAAAAGGCTGTCGTGGTGTTGAATAAAGGCCGGCCAGGACAAGCGTGGGCCTGTGTCTGTCTCCTGCACTGTTACGGTGAAACCGCGCGGGTTCTTGTTCGTCTGCACCAGGAAGCTGCTCCAGTAGCGCCCGTCTTCTTTCGAGAGCGATGTCTGGCCATGGATGAGCTCACGCAGTTGGAAGCACGCGGGGCCGTTCTTTTCAAAATAGCTCCGTACGCTTGCCTCATGAACCTCAGGCTTCAGCACGTAATTGAGGAGTTCATCGGGGGTCGTCGCTTCGCAGAATGCCCGCAAGGCATTCCGAGACTTCTCGAAGTTGACGATTTTCGGATTTGGCTGCGGTTGTGCCTGTTCCTCCTGCATCGCTTGCGGTTCGGCAGGTTGTTCTTCAGCGTGCACTGGAGGCGAAACGTCCTGTAGAACCCTGTCGATCTCGAATCCGTTCACGTCGGGTGCTGGAGTGTTCGCTCGGATAGCGATCGCATCAGACGCCTGGGCGGAGGGTGCGTCATCATCGGTCTGAGTGACGACTGCAGTCTTGGGCTGCACCAGTGAATCGTCGACCTTGGAATCTTTGTTGGGAGAAAGGAACAGAGCGTAGCTGGCAGCTCCCACTGCAATCACGGCTACGGCTGCAGTCGCGATTTCTGTCGAAGTAAACGACCGTCTAGGTACCGTGGATGTTCTTGGTAACGCCCTTGCGATGCGCAGGGGCGTTGAACGCCGATCTCCCTGTTTGCGGAATTTCGATGTGACGGAAGCCCCATAGGCGGCTGGTGTAGGCTGCGGAATTTCTGAAGGGGCCTCTCGTTTAGGTGCAGGAGTCTGAAGAAAATCTGCGACTTTGAAGCTTGGGCGTGCGGCATTTTCTTCTGGCCCGGTGGAAGGTGGCGCAGTAGCCGCTTTTGCTTCGCTGTCGTCGATCGGCCAAAGAGGCTCACGATTGATGTTCCCGGGCTGCGGTGCTGGCTGCTCGTCGTTCAGCCACGCCATTGGATCCGGCATCACTGGAATTCCCGGCGTTTCCTCTTTGACGGGGTTCAGCTGGAACTCGGCGATTTGTCGGTGAGCTATTGGTGCCTCCGGGGCGATCGGATCATTTGCAGGGATTGGCGCAATTCCCATGCGTTGCAAAAGATCACTAAAGAGAATCGCTGGCTCGCCCCTCAGCGGATCAGGCGACACTACTGCCGTACCGCACGCCGAACAGTCGATGGCTTCGCCAGCACTGGCCGCGGCGATCGAAAGCGTTTGGCAGCAGGCAGGGCACGAGAACACGAAGTCCTCATGAATCACTGGTGATTCTGTTTCTGTATAAGGCTGAGTAGAGGCAGCGGTTTCCACAGCTGGCGGAGCATTCATTGGCAGGCCCGGTCGCATTGGGTCGGAGCTGGCAGGTTGAGTGCTGGAGGGACGAGGTGACGGAAGCTGCGTTGGCAAGCCATGGGACGATCGCGGCGGCTGCACCGCAGGAAAGACCTGCCGCGAATCCTGGTGGGCACAGTGGGCGCACTGAACGAACCGATCCCAGGCAGAACCCTGAGAGAGAAAGGTCTGAAGGCAATTTGGGCAGCTAAGGAATTCTGTATCGGCCACGGAGAGTGTTCAGGTTGATAATAGCCAGAGAACTCATTTAAGATTAAAAGTTTGGGAAATTAAAGTAAATTTCTTATAAATTTACTTATTATGTGATTTTTATTCAACTCTCGCTGATTCTGTGATTTTGACTCGGAAGAAATATTCGGGCGAATCTCCAAGTAGCGAGAGCGGCAAATTCAGCGTAATGCCTCGCCACGGTTCGAGAATTGCCTCGAAACGTTTTACGAGTTCTGAGTCAGGAAGCGGCATCCAGCTTCCTTCGGCTAAAATCGTGCTGAATTCGATGCTGTAGGTGAGTTCATGTCCAGGTGGATTGCTGGAAAAGCGCCGATGTTGAATGCGAACTCCATCAGTTAGTGGTCCGTTAAAGTGTTTGTAGGGAGTTGGTTGCACCAGAAATGGCTGATCAATCGCCACTTCCAGGGGGCCGCGGGTGTCGAACGTAATGTAGAGCCGGGCTGCGAGTTCTGGCTCGTAGTCAAAACTCCACGCATCACGGCTGCCGGAGCCGGAAATTGCAATTGCCAACGCGTTCCCTGCCTGCCAGTTCGACTGAGTGATATGCTTTTGCAACACCGAGGCGAAGTTGGGCGTTTTTTGATTCGAATAGCGTTGATTGTAACTCCAGGTGGCCGGGATCCAGCGAACAAATTCTTCGTGGTAGTCTCTGGCTGTGATGTCGGAAACGATGCGTTCGTCGTATTCCAGAGCATCAGCCGATTTTTCCAGGTAAACGTTCAACTCAGTGGGGGAGAACGAACCGACTGTTGAGTGGAAGTCGATGTAAGCACTGTAGACGGTGGCACCGGGATCGATGCCCACATGCGTGAACCGGAGCCCGGTGGTAGACTGGTCGAAGTTGCCCAGAAATAGTCGATTTCCATCGGCTGAGACGAGTCCGGTGGTCGCTTCCACAGCATCGTCCGCCGGGGTGCTGATTGGAATGACAAGATTTTGCAGCTGGGGTGCGGAGCTGGATGAGCTGACGACTGCCGTCGACAGGGGGCTGTCTCGTGTGCCATTCCGCCAGTAGGACTTGGCCTGCACCAGCCGGTCGGTCTTCGCCAGCGGGATGGGAGAGGTGTAAATGGGCGAGGCTTCAGTTACTTCATCGCCATTGAATTCATAGCGTACCACCGCATCTGAAGCGCGAGGGACGGGGAACATTTCCATAGTGCGTGCGCCTGGCGTTCTTTCGGTGACGATGAGGCTGGGGCCACTTGGTCTCCAGGGATCGGCCACTCGCACCGGCGGTTGAACAGTTGACTCCTTGGTGATTTGAAACTCATCCCGCACTGCGCCAAAGCCATCGATCATGCGACCGGTGAGCACGCGATCATCGACGTCGAGAACGAAGGAGCCTATGACTGGGATGGTGCGGCGCATCACTGGTGACTCGCCGTAGTACTGCAATGCAAATCTGCCATGTCCGGCGACTACAGACACACTTCCTTCGTTGGGATTCAGCGAAGGATTCTTTCGATAGGCCCCGTCCCCCGAGGGGGCACCATCTCCATCATCGAGCACGACGTCGTCAACGGTAGTAGGAGTGGAGTAGGCGCCGTCGATTAACATGGAACGCTCGTAGGTATGCGAGTGCCCAGTCAGCACGAGGTCAACACCGGCGCTTTCCAGAATGGGCATGATGTACCGCCGCAACTCGATTGACTGGAGTTCGCGATCACTGTCGTGTGTGCCTTTGGTGTATGGCGGGTGATGCCAGAAGGCGATGAGCCACTCTGCGTTTGCTTCTTCAAGATCCGACTTAAGCCACTCTGCCATTGCACCTGCGGGCGTGCGATCGAGGTCATGGCTGTTCAGGCAGATGAAATGGATGTTGCCGTAGTCAAACGCATAGTAAGCCTCGGTGCCGGACGGAACACCGCCCGCTTCGCCACGGGTTGGCAGGACGTAGGCATCATAGTAGGGCCCGATGCCGGTTATGCCGCTTGAGTTCGCTCCTTCATGATTTCCCATAGTTGGCCAGCAGCAGGTGGTTCGCAGCAGGTCGGCGTAGAATCCGAAAAAGTAAGCCGAGAACTCACCGTCTTCTCCCAGATTGTAGGCCATATCACCCAGGTGGATGTAGGCATCGACTCGTTTTCGCATCGTGGCAGGCTCACTTTCGATGTAGCGCTGAAATCCCCGGTAGCTTTCATACTGGCCAATGCTGCCATCGCCAGAATCCCCGACCACCCAGAAGCGAGAGGGCCGGTCGTCATTTCCCGGATCGGGCGCGGTGCGAAAATGGTGTCGATCATCACCTCCCAGTGCCGGCGTGAGAAAATCGGAAATGGAATAGAAATAAGTGCGATCCGGTCTAAGCCCCCGGATCCGTGCCTCGTACTGGTGGGTTCCGGGATCGGCGCCATGTAGCCGGGGGATGTCGGGAGGAGCGTCTTCAAAGCTGGAAACCCGCTGCACGATCTGGTTCGGCGCAACCGTTTCGTTCATGTCATCCAACGCATCCCCATAGCGCACGATCGGGAAAATGGGCCGTTCAGTTCTCCAGACGATCACGGCGGAATCGTGCGTAACCATTTGAACGTAAGGTTGACGGGTGATCAAGGGCCAGCCGTCTTGAGCCATTCCGATCGAAACGATACTCTGAAGCAATGCGACCGCCGCTGCCAAGCTTAGCAAAGTATGCCAAATCGCTTCCATTGGCTTCATACACATTGCACGATTCTTGCTTTCAGATTGGAACTGAGTCAAGTCGCATCCAATTGCACCTGATTGCGAATGATTCCCAATGAGAGATTGCCATCGCCCCTCTGAAGCCTGTAAGAATCCCAGATCATGAAAGCAGTTCGTCTATCCTTCGGCCTCGTAGCCTCGTTCCAGATTCTCTTATCCATCGCATCCGCACAGGATCCTGTTGCCATTCCAGAAGGGATCGCGGGTGCATTGGAAACCGGGCAGAATCGGGGATTCCGCGTCATTTCCGCCCAAGCTCCGGATCTGGCCGAGATTCCCAACTCATTCTTGCGTGCCATTCAGCAATTGAACGGAACACTTAACGTGGATGGGGACGTCATTCTGGATGAAGCGGAAAAGGGCCCCAACCCGGACGGAAGCTTCGATGTGGACGTGATCAACTTTGAAAAGGACGCCAATCCTGAAGTGATCGATCTCACCCTGTTCCCTGATGATACTGAGTTTCCCGGCATTCCTGGAACGGGTGGGCACACCACACTTTTCACTACCGAAGTGATGACGTTCCTCGAGTTGTCTGCAGGCGAGCACACATTCGGAGCGCAGGTGTTCGTGGGGCGTGTGGACACCACTCCCAGCGACGACAACGGGCTTCAGGTTTTCACGGGAACGAATCCCCGTGACTTCTTCGCGACGCAGCTGGCAGAGTTTGTTCGTCCGGCAGACGCCCCCGCATTCGGTGTGACTCCGTGGGACTATGAGTTTACGATTACTGCGCCAGTGGCGGGGATTTACCCCATACGGTTGGTTTACTGGTCGCAGTCGGGAGCGGCAGCATTTGAGTTCTACGAGAACAGCGACTTGGTGAATTCCGATGGCAGCATCGTTGCGTATCGTGAGAGCACCGCTCCGAATCACAGCCACGCATACATCGCTGAAGTATCGCCTCTGCCAGGCGTCTCAGACATTGCTCCTGCAGTCCCCATCACCGTACTGCTCCGTGATGACAAGACAAACGTTGCGGATGGATCAGTGAAGTTCAGTTTCAATGGCGTGGACGTTACCGGGCAGGCCACCGTTACAAAATCGGGTGGCAACACAATGATTACCTACCAGCCTCCAGTCGCCAGGCAGAGTGAGCGCAACGAAATCGTTCTCGAATACGCGGATTCCACCGGACAGGTGTTCACACGCGAGTGGTCGTTCAAAAATGCACTCGGTACGAAGCCGCCAAAGGTAACGGGTCAATGGGATTTTTCAGGCGGGCTCAAGGCGACAATCGGTGCGGATTTGATTTTCAATGACGACGTCTCAGCGTCGGACACGCAGTTTGGGACGACCACCAGCCTTGGAATTGCTGACATCAACGGCGAGCCTGCCGAAGTAATGTTCGTTCCAGAAGGAGATGATGTCGGCTACAAATGCAGCCACGGAATTGCACCCAATGGTGGCGGTCTCTACGTCAACCGGTATACGCTACTCATGGATGTGATGCGGGTCGGTTCTAGCGGTGCATCATCCCTCATTCAGGCCTCACCCAAAAAGAATCCGGGCGATGCTACATTTTTCTGGCAGGGGAGCAATATGGGCCAGGGAGGCGGTGGATACAACGGTGATGGTTCATTCACTGCGGATGAGTGGCACCGAATCGGATTCGCTGTCGACCTTGCTGATGAAAAGGTGATCACCAAGTGGGTGGATGGTGTCCTTCAGGACGAGTGGGTGCCGCAGAGCAAGGATCACATCCGCCGAGCCATGGAGCCGGAAGTCCTCCTGTTTTGGGACAATGACGGGGAACGGAGCCAATGGTATGTGAATTCCGTGCAGTTTCTTGACGGAAAATTATCTGACGAGGAAATGGAAGCGCTGGGCGGGCCGACTGCCGAAGGATTCGAGGCTCCGAGTGCCACCGGTTTCCAGATCAACAGCGCGGTAATCGAGGTAAATGGCGATGTTACGCTTTCGTGGGGATCTCGCGAGGGACGGAGTTACACCATTGAGGCATCCGCAGATCTTCAGGAATGGGTTGAGCTTACCGATGGTCATCCCTCTCAAGGCGACGAGACCGAATTCACTGAGCTAGTGGCTGACCGCGAAGGCGCAAACGTCCGCTACTATCGCGTAACTGAGGAGTAATCGTATGCCTGCAATCAAAAAACTCCTCACGTTCACGATCGCCCTCGGTGCGCCAGTGGGTGCCTATGCTGACGATGCGACGAAGCAAGCGCTGACCTCATCCCCCTACAAGATTGTCTGTGAGTCCTATCTCAACAGCAACTGGGAACTGGTCGCGATGAACGCTGATGGTTCAGAGCGCCGGAATCTGACCAATACAGCAGACGCAAACGAACTCTACCCGCAGGTTTCGCCAGACGGAAAACGCGTGTGCTTCGTGTCCGATACCGGCCAGGGCCGCGACACGGTGCGCAGCACCTGGGTAATGAATCTGGACGGCACTGATCGCAAAAAGGTCGCCGATTATGCACGCCAGCCCGCATGGTCGCCGGACGGCAAAACCATTGCCTATCTGCCGCAGGAGTATCCCAAGTGGAACGTTGTCGACTACTACACCAAAGGGATGGTGTTCTACGACGTTGAAAGCGGTGAGAGTCGCCCCCATCCGAACGAAAAGCTGCACCATCTCTACAATCCAGGTTTCTCTGCAGACGGGAAGTGGATGATATCGACGGTGCACGCCGGAATGGGATTCGACCACGCGATCATCGTTTTCCCTGTCGATGGAAAGGAAGTCTACAACCTGGGGATCCACGGTTGCCGCCCATGTTTTCATCCAAAGGAGAACCGCATCGCCTGGGGTGAAGATGATCAGACAGTCGTCCTCGCGGAACTCAAATTCGATGCCGAAGGCAAGCCGAGTCTGGGTAAGGAGCAGTTGCGTGTGTTTACCAGTGACAAGACGCGGAAGGTTTACCACGTTGACTGGTCCCCGGACGGAAAATTTGTCTCGGTCAGCTCCGGCCCCGACGGGGAAGGGGACCTGACCAAACCGTCAACGCATCAGTCGGCGTGCGAGATCGTCGGTGTCTTCGCCAATGGTTGGGACATCTATGCAGTCCCAACGGATGCCGGCGAGAAGGTCGACCTTGCTGCGCCAGATGGTAAATACTTCAACATCACTGGCGATGGTGCAAGCAACAAGGAATCGGACTGGGTTCCTGCTGGATGAAGCGATGAAGCGATTGCTACTGACAGCCTCGATCGTCGCTCTCGCCGGATGCGCTCCGGCGGGAAAGGATGGGGTCGCAGGAAGCGCGACGAAGCCGGTTCCCATTACCTCGGCCTCAGGCATAGAGCTGGTGCTAGTGCCAGGAGGAACATTCACGATGGGGAACGCCGGTGGTGACCCTGATGAACAACCGGAGCACGAAGTGACGATCAGTCCCATCGTGATCGATAAGTTTGAAGTTACCCACGCTCAGTTCGATGCAGCTCAGCTGCCCAATCCATCGAAGTGGAAGGACAATCCGCGCAAGCCCGTCAATCAGGTGCGCTGGCGTGACGCCAAGCAGTACTGCAATGAGCGATCGCTGATGGAAAAGCTGACGCCCTGCTATGACGAAGCTGTGCCAGGCTGGCCGTGTGACTTTTCCGCCAACGGCTACCGGCTGCCTACCGAAGCCGAGTGGGAATACGCCGCCAAGTCGGGCACCAGCAAGCCTTACGATTTCGGTGATGCAGGAAAGCTCCCGCAGCACGCCATATTTACCGACAACAGCAATCAGCAAACCGCGCCCGCCGGATCAATGAAGCCGAATGGCTGGGGAATTTTTGACCTCTACGGCAATGTTTCAGAGTGGTGTCACGACGTGTTCGATCCGGGCTACTACGCCAACAGCCCCAGCGAGAATCCTACCGGCCCCGAGCCATCGGAAGCAAATCCAAAACGCGTAGTGCGCGGCGGCTCATGGAAGGCCACCGCAAATATGTGCCGCAACACCTTCCGTCAGGGTCAGACGACAGGCGACACCGACGCCTGCTTTTCGACCGATTTCTGCGGCTTCCGCTGCGTCCGTCGGCCCAGTGCGGAAGAGTTGGCGATGGTGCCGTAGGCGGTTAGTCTGATGTGTTCTAGTGTATTGTTGGTATATCTACTATTCACCCCGCATCTTTGTGTTTCTGACGCTTCGGCACTATAATCTCCGTGAATCCGTGGCGGCTAACTTGTTCCCAAACTCTTCCCAACGACCGTCGGTTTTGACCATCGTACGGTGCTATCCCCCATCGGCAGTGGCAAAACGTCCGTATCAAAGCGGGGAGAGGCATTCGGCTGTCGCATCACTCAGAGTGGCAATGGCTTGCCGCCTGCAGAGTGTGTTGAGAGCTGGGCTGTAAAAGCGATCTCAAGTGGCGATGCTCTCGGAGGGAATCCGAGCAAGCAAAGTGAACTTGTAATTAGCTCTAGATTTAAAGGTGGGTGGAGTCCTAGACCAATGGAGCCGGAGCTTTGCTGTCAGATCAGACGATTCTCGTTGACTCCCCAGAGGATGGGTTGGAAAGAGGGGGGCGAGGGTGGGGAAATTCACAGTCAAAACCACTGGCAACCTCAGGTGTTTATGGTATGAAAGACTTTCTTGGGTGTCGGAAGACAGGCAAGGACATGGTTCAATTTTTTGGCCTGACTTTCTAATTTTACAAGTGGCGACATTTCTTTAGGTGCTGATTGCCAACAGTCCCCGTAGTTCAATGGATAGAACGAGGCTCTCCTAAAGCTTAGATGCAGGTTCGATTCCTGCCGGGGACACTTTAACTGAGTGATTGGAAAATCGTGTGTTTCGTGTCGCAATTCCTGATTGCGGCCATGTAGAGCCGAGGTGTGACGCGGCTCGTGTTTTTGTTTTCCTGCAGCACTTTTGAGGCCCAAAGTCTTCAAGATTGCTGCTTCCGTACTCCGGCCGCCTGACGGCTCCCTTGGTTGGCTCCTCAACCGGTCGGCCAAATACGAAAGAATGTCAGGACGTCGGTTTTCCACTTTTTCAGCACTGCTGTGATGGCGATGGCTTCGAGGTTACCGAGGATGGCTGCGATGGAAGCCACCCGGATCGGCCATACAGACCACCCGAGAATGAGGCTGAGTGCTGCCAACATGGCGAGCCACTGGGAGAATTTTGCAATGTAGGTGTGATAGGAAAGCAACCGTCGATACTTCCAGAATCCAAATGCCTGTGAGAGGCAATAGCTTCCGATCACTAAACCAACGATCAGAAGTTCGTGTTGCAAAGTCGTCCAGCAGAGCCTCGCAACTCCTGCCAGCAAGCAGGCATTCAAGGTGATGTCAGCGATGCTGTCCAGGTGGGCTCCGCTGTCGCTGCGCTGATGGAACTTACGTGCGATGGGGCCATCAATCAGATCGGAAGTGATCAGTATGAGATAGAGGCCAACGAACCAGTACGACTGGTCTGCCAAAGCAAGCGGTAGCAAGGCAAAAGATCCGATGAACCGGACAACACAGAGGACGTTGGGTAAAGTCCAGAAGCGAGATGTGTCTTGGTCGGGGCTCGCTGGGTTTTTCTTCATCTAGTCATCATTAAGGCATCCATTTACGAAAGACTCTGCCTGCGAAACGCAGTGGAGAACATAGTGGCGAACGAACCGGAATGCATGGGATATCGATGAGAAGAAATTTTGAAATTAGTGCAATAAAAACCTATGTGGTGACGTCTTATAGGTAGACAACAAAAACTTCACGAAGCCGGCTTCCTGAGTTTCCTAACAGAAACCAAAAATTTTAAGGCTGACAGATCTGCGAGAGCAGTGGTTCAGCCCCGGAGGAGCCCTGCGGTCTAGCAGGACGAACCCGGAGCTGAATGAGGGATGAAGCGCTCGTGAATCGCCAGCCTGCATTAGGAGGCGATTCAAATGCTGCACAGTCATCAGGATAAGTTTACAGGCGAAAGGCCAGGCTCAGGCTGCCATCTGCGTAGCGCGCCCCGGATCGGGCTGGCCCTTTCTTCAGGAGCGGCGAGGGGACTGGCTCACGTGGGAGTGATTCAGGCGATCGAAGAGTTGGGCGTTCCCATTTATGCGGTGGCTGGCTGTAGTATGGGTGCCTACATTGGTGCCTTGTGGAATTTTGGGTGCAGTGGAGCCGAGATGGAAAAGCTGGCCGCGACGATCAACCGGCCTCGCGATCTTCTGGGGCTCGTGGATCCAGCCTTCCCGCCAGGGCGCGGCCTGATACGCGGTCGGAAAGTCAAGGCCCGGTTGGAGCGAACGATCGGTGACGCACGGTTTTCTGATATGAAGCGACCGCTGCGAGTTGTCGCGACTCGGCTCGATACTTTCGAGCGGGTAGTTTTCAGTCATGGCAAAGTGGCAGATGCCGTGCATGCCAGCCTGGCAATTCCAGGTGTTTGCGTTCCGGTTGAATTGAAGGGTGCCCACTACAGCGATGGTGCCATTCTGGATCCTCTGCCAGTAGAGGTATTGCGGAGAATGGGTTGCGATCACATCATCGCCGTCAGTGTCATCCCCAGAGTTTCTGAGATGAGTGCTGCGTGTGGCCAGTTTTATGAGGCGAAACGTCCGTGGTTGCAGGGGTTCAATCCCTTCGCCACAGGCAACTTCATTGATACACTGCGGCGCAGTGTCCTAAGTGCTGAGATACGACTGGCAGATGAGTCCGGCCGCAACGCCGATGTGCTCATCGAACCTGAGGTTCGGGAAGGTGGCTGGCACGACTACCGGCAGTGGCCGTTTTACATTGAGCGCGGTCGCGATGCCGCGTTTGCCCGGACTGAGGAACTTCTGGCGCTCTGTGCCGACGGGGGGCCTGACGACTCAGGGAAGATCACAAAAATTTACCCCATCAAAAAGGAGACTGATCACTATGAATCTATCAAAGCTTAACGACAAATGGGATGCTCTGAAAGAAGATGAACTGCACGCGCTGCAGATTCGGCAGCTGCGCTGGTTTCTGAAATCGCGTGTCCTTCCGTTCTCAGCATTTTATCGTGCCCGGTTCGAAGAGGCAGGTGTTTCTCCCGATGATATCCGCAGCATCGAAGATCTGCGCTACGTTCCCTTCACTCAGAAAGAGGATCTGCTGCCATCGGACGACCACCCGAAGCGTTCGCGCGAGTTTGTGCTGATCCCGGAACAGGCAGCGCTTAAACGTCAGGCATCGACGGTGATGAGCGCGCTGCGTCACGGGCCCGCAGCAGCGAAGAAGCTGCTCGAAGAAGAATTTCGGCCGATCATGATGACCAGTACCACCGGCCGATCCACTGTGCCGGTTCCGTTTCTTTACACGGCTCATGATATTGAAAATCTTCGCCGCACCGGACGACGCATGATGGAGGTCTGCGAGTCTGATCCATCGTGGAAGCATGCGAACCTGTTTCCGTTCGCTCCGCATCTGGCATTCTGGCAAGCCCACTACGCGGGCACTGGCTGGGACACTTTTTGCGTCAGCACGGGAGGAGGGAAAGTGTTAGGTACCGCTGGCAATGTCGGGCTTATCGACCGGATCGATGCCGATGTCCTCATTGGAATGCCGACTTTCATCTATCACATCCTGCAGCAGGCAGTAAGCGAAGATCGGTACTGGGCAAACTTGAAAAGGATTGTGCTGGGTGGCGAAAAAGTGCCCGACGGGCTGCGAAGAAAACTGCGCGGGCTGGCTGCTGAGCTGGGTTCTGGAAACGTGGAGATCATGGCCACCTACGGCTTCACCGAGGCAAAAATGGCCTGGCCCGAGTGCCCGTCCAATGCGCTTGGATCGCCGACCGGCTACCACATTTCGCCGGACCTGGGCATCGTTGAGATTATCGATCCTGAAACCGGTGATATCCTGCCGCCGGGGCATGCTGGTGAAGTCGTTTTTACGGCAATCGACAGCCGCGGTAGCGTGGTGCTGCGTTATCGGACAGGGGATCAAATTGACGGCGGCCTGGTCTATGAGGCCTGTCCTGGATGCGGTCGCACTTGTCCGAGGCTGCTGGGGACTATATCGCGCGTTTCTGACAAGCGTGAGTTGGCGCTCGACAAATTAAAAGGAACTCTCGTCGACTTTAATGCACTGGAGCGCGTGCTGGATGATCTGGATGGAGTTGGCGCATGGCAGATCGAGCTGCGGAAGCGGAACGATGATCCCTTTGATGCCGACGAAGTCATCATTCACCTTGCGGCCACGGGAACTGCATCCAGTCGTGATCTTGAAACGGCGGTGCGCCGTCACTTCCGTGCCGTGACGGAAATGCGACCGAACAGGATTGATTTTCACAGCAACGAAGAGATCCGCGAGATGCAGGGCGTCGGCAGAGTGCTCAAGGAAGAGAGGGTGCGCGACAACCGACCGACAGCGGGAGAGTTAGCAGCGGAAGACTCAACAGAATCTGAACCCATGGAGGAATTGACCCGATGAAAACACCACGACTTGCAATTATCGACGGCGTCCGCACTCCATTCAGCCGGATGGGTACCGACCTGGCTGGGCTGTCAGCGGCTGACCTTGGAACCATTGCGGTCAGGGCTTTGTTAGTCCGCACCGGAGTGGATCCAGAGTGGATCAGCGAAACCATTCTCGGCTGCGTGGCGCAGCCTGCGGATGCGGCGAACATCGCCAGGGTAGTGGCTCTGCGGTCGGGAATTCCCGAGCACGTTCCAGCGATGACGGTGCACCGCAATTGCGCATCAGGCATGGAATCAGTCACGACTGCCTTTGAGCGCATGGTGGCCGGGAGTGGTGAGTTGTTCGTCGTGGGCGGCACCGAAAGTATGTCCAATGTGCCCCTGTTGTTTCAGCCCGGTGCGGCGACAAAATTTGCCCTGTTCAGCCGCGCGAGATCGCTGGGGGCAAAGGCTGGAGCGGTCAGCCGATTCCGGACGCACGATTTTGCGCCACGCATTGGTTTGCAACTGGGTCTGACGGATCCGGTGGTCGGGATGAATATGGGGGAGACCGCTGAGTTGCTCGCCCATGAGCTGAGAATCACCCGCGACGTGCAGGACTCCTTCGCTGTCGAATCTCACCTGAAAGCCGCTGCGGCCGGCGCAGCATTTCTTGAGGAAATCAGCCCGGTCTACACGCCAGATCGCAAGCCCGGATTTGTCGCGGAGGACAATGGCATCCGGCCTGATTCGAGTGCCGAGAAACTGGCTCAATTGAAGCCCGCGTTTGACCGGATCGATGGCACTGTCACTGCGGGCAATGCTTCGCAGATCACCGATGGGGCGGTGGCATTGTTAGTGGGAACCGAGGCGATGGCGGAGAAGCTGGGAATGGAACCGCTTGGCTACCTTACAGCGCACGCCTATACCGGATGTGATCCAAAACGCATGGGTCTGGGCCCAGTCTCAGCGATTCGTGCGGTGTCGGACAAGGCAGGGCTGAAGCTGGCCGATGCCGATGTGATCGAAATCAATGAGGCATTTGCCGTGCAAGTGCTGGCGGTGCTGAAGCATCTGGAAAAGCACGGCGGTGTGCCCAAGGAAATTTTAAACCCCAACGGAGGCGCGATCGCCCTGGGGCACCCTGTAGGTGCCACGGGTGCCCGCCTCATTTTGACAAGTCTGAAAGAACTCAAACGCCGGAACGCGCGCCGCGCGCTGGCCGCCCTCTGTGTGGGTGGCGGACAGGGTGGTGCTGTCTGGCTGGAAAGGAGCCCACTATGATCACCATGCTACATCCACCAAAGTCATCGTTCGCCGAGTATGCGTTTCCGAGGAAGAAGGGTGTCTTCCTTCACGTGCAGCGTGAGTTCGGCGAGGATGGAATCGTTCGCATCCATTTCGATCGCAACCGTTCGGCGGCGAATATTTTCGATGAAGGCGCGCTGTGCGAGCTGGAGGAACACATCACCTGGATTGAGAGGAATATTGTCGACGTATGTGGTGTCTATTTTGAATCGAGAAAGGAGCGGATTTTTCTCGCAGGTGCAGACATCAAGACGCTGCATGCAGCGCCCCGCAAACAGCTTGAGCGTATCATTGGCACCGGACAGGTTTTGTTTGAAAGGATTGCAGAGCTGCCGGTTCCGACCGTTGCCATGATCCACGGAGCATGTCTTGGTGGCGGTTTCGAACTGGCGCTGGCCTGTGACTGGCGCATTGCGAGCCCTGACAAAGTTACCAAAATCGGACTGCCAGAGGTGCAGCTGGGAATTCTTCCCGCCTGGGGCGGCACCACGCGGTTGCCAAAACTCATCGGCCTTCCCAACGCGCTATCGATGATCCTGACGGGTCGCCAGCTATCTGCGAAAGCTGCGTTGAAGCTGGGAGTGATCGATGAAATTGCAGCTCAAGATTGCTTCGAATCCCATGCGCTGGAGGCAGTGCTGCGTGGGGTGGGCAAGCGAAAATCTCACGCGCTGGTTAACCATCCGTTGGCTGTCCAATTTATTGCTGCGAGAGCGCGTAAAGGCGTGATCGAAAAGACACACGGTCATTACCCTGCTCCGCTCAAAGCGCTGGAAGTGGCGGTGAAATCTCTGAGAACCACTGTCGATGGGTCGCTGGAAAACGAGCGCAATGCTGTGCTCGATCTTGCCGAGACTCCGGAGAGCAAAAACCTGATCCGTGCTTTCCTGTTGCAGGAGCGGGCGAAGAAGAAAGTCGGTGCACGACCGCTGGCGCACAGGGAAGCGGCAGTGATCGGCGCGGGCGTCATGGGGGCTGGAATTGCCTACTGGCTGGCAACCCGTGGCTATCGTGTGACGTTGCAGGATATCAACAACGAGGCAGCGGCAGCCGGCATGGGGCGCATTCACAGAAATCTCGAAGAGGCCGTGGCGCGACGAGTGTTGACCCGACTGGAAGCTCGCGATGCTGCGGATCGGATCTTTGTGACCTCAAGCCAGGTGCCTCTCAACCGGGTTGGGATCGTGATTGAGGCAGCTACGGAAAAACTTGCGATCAAACAGGCGATCTTTCGTGATCTCGCCACCCGCACGGGACCGGAGACACTGCTGGTAACCAATACATCGGCATTGCCAATCGGTGAGATTGTAGGGGACCCCGAGATTGTCCATCCTGAACGGATCCTGGGGATGCACTTCTTCAATCCCGTGCACAGGATGCCCTTGATCGAAGTCGTCCGTGGCGCTGGGGCTGATCCCGAGGCGGTGCGATCGGTGTCGGACTTTGTCCGGGAAATTGGCAAGGTGCCAGTCGTTGTCGCTGACAGCCCCGGGTTCGTCGTCAATCGCATCCTGATGCCATGTCTGATGGAAGCGGGAGGCTTGTTTGATCGCAGTATCCCAGCGCAGGAAATTGACAGAGCGATGGTTGATTTTGGAATGCCGATGGGACCGCTGAGACTGCTGGATGAAGTCGGGCTTGATGTGGCACTGCATGTGGCGACGACGCTGAGCGATGCCTTTCCAGAGCGGTTCACGGTGCCGCCAATTCTGGGGCGCATGCTGGAGTCTGGCTTGTTCGGTCGCAAGTGCGGGGGGGGATTCTACATCTATGATGGCAAGAAGCAAACGCCGAGCATCGATGCGCTGGCCTGCCACCGCGGTATTGTCAGGGGCGAGGACAGGGGGATCCCCATTGCAGAGCGGTTGACACTTTTGATGGTGAACGAGGCCGCCCGCTGCCTGGACGAAGGTGTAGTAGCCGGCCCTGACGATATCGATCTGGCGATGCTTCTGGGAACGGGCTGGGCACCTTTCAGGGGTGGGCCGGTGCGGCACGCCCGCGCCATGGGCATTCCTGGAATCGTCAAAAAACTGGAAGAACTGGCCTGCACCGAAGGGCCGATTTATGAACCCAGTCCGCTGATGCGCCGCTGGGAGAATCTGGAAACCATATTAGAACCCAGGAGGGTTATATCATGAAAACAACAAAACCTGACAATGCCACCAAGCGCGATGGTAACGATCGTGAGAAAATGCTGATCGACACTTCAAAAATGTCTGCTGGCGAGCGGGCGGCTCTGGAAATGGCAGAGGCTGCACGTGATCGCATTCGCGGCGGGCTCAGCTTCGGCAGTTCTGTGTTTATGGGACGGCCTGACTTTGCAACGATGGTGCCGTTCCCAAAGCAATCGTTCGAAGACAAGGATCAGGGAGATGCGTTTCTGATCCAGCTCAACGAGTTTCTCGAACACCACGTTGATGCCGATGCGATTGACCGTGAAGGAGAAATCCCAGATGAAGTGATCGACGGGCTCGCGCGGCTGGGTGCCTTTGGAATCAAAATTCCTGTCAGCTACTGCGGACTGGGGCTCAGTCAAACGAACTACGCCCGCGCCGCGATGCTTCTCGGAAAGCATTGTGGAAACCTCACCGCGCTGCTGTCTGCGCATCAGTCAATTGGTGTGCCGCAACCGCTTCTCATGTTCGGAACGGAGGAGCAGAAGCGGAAATTCCTTCCGCGTTGCGCCAGCGGGGAGATCTCTGCATTTGCCCTGACTGAGCAAGGCGTCGGATCCGATCCAGCGCAGATGGCAACTGTGGCCACTCTGGATGAGGACGGCGAACACTACATTCTGAATGGAGAAAAACTCTGGTGCACCAACGGCACCAGGGCAGGGCTCATCGTGGTGATGGCGCGCACTTCCAGGGAGGGGGAGCGGCCAGCGGCGACGGCATTCATCGTGGACACCAAAATGCCTGGTGTTGAGATATTGCACCGCTGCCGGTTCATGGGGCTGCGGGCGCTCTACAATGGAGTGATTCGTTTTGACCATGTTAGAGTTCCCAAGGAGAACATCATTCTGGGCGAAGGGAAGGGGCTCAAAGTTGCCCTCTCGACACTGAACACCGGACGCATCACAGTGCCCGCCGCGTGCGCGGGACTGGCGAGGCGTTGTCTCGAGATCTCGAAAAAGTGGGCGGCCGAGCGCGTACAGTGGGGGGCACCTATCGCACGGCATGAGGCGATCGCTGATAAGATCGCCCGCATGGCTGCTGACACCTTTGCTCTGGAGGCGATCGTACGCTACGTGTCGGCGCTGGTCGATCAGGACAAGAAAGCGGACATTCGGATCGAGGCTGCAATGGCCAAACTCTGGGGAACCGAGACCACTTGGAGAATCGTCGATGACACGATGCAGATCCGGGGAGGTCGTGGATTTGAAACTGCCGATTCACTGCGTGCCCGTGGCGACACCCCGGAACCTGTCGAGCGCTTCCTGCGCGACGCCAGGATCAACACGATCTTCGAAGGATCATCTGAAATTATGCGGCTTTTCCTCGCACGAGAGGCGCTTGACCCCCACCTGCAACTCGGCGCAGCTGCGGTGAACACGACCTTGCCATGGAAGACGCGTGTTCGGGCCGCCGCTACCGCCGGGTTGTTCTATGCGGGCTGGTATCCGAAGCAGTGGTTACCAAGGTTCGTAACAGATAAGAATCTTGCCGACTTGGAACCTGCGGCGCGCAAGGAAATGAAGCACGTTGCCCGGCTCAGCCGGAAACTTGCGCGGTCACTCTTCCATTCGATGCTCCGCCACGGTCCGAAATTGAACCAGCGTCAGCTTTTGCTGGGACGCTTTGTTGACATTGGCACCGAACTATTTGCGATGTCAGCGACGGTGGCGCGGGCGAATGAGCTGGTCAGAGACCCGCATCTCACCGCATTCGAAAAGAATCACATCACTCGCACGGTGCAGGTATTCTGCAAGCGCAGCCGTCTCCATGTAGAGCGCCTGTTCGTCGAGATCCGCCACAATGCCGACAAGGACAGCTGCGGCTTGTCCGAGGAGGTGGTGTTCTGAGGGCGTAGATCCTGAGTGGAGGAGACTGCCAATGTATTCACACCATGAAAATGAACGAATTCAGGTAGCCGCCTCTTAAAGAACGGCACCGCCAACACTGGGTGCCACGGGCTTCACTGACCAGTATTCACTCAACCGTCAAAGTCCACCGGGGCAACTCGATGCGTTCGGTCATTTGTTTTTCCCAGGCGGTGGCGTCCTCTGAGTTGCCCTGTCCTTTGAGGTGCTCGACCCAGGCCATGATGCAGTAGTTGCGCGTTCGTCCCTCAAGTTTGGCAATGACCGATGGAACTCGCTCAGGGGTTCGACTAGCCAATTCCGAGATCACCAAGGCGAGTGCCTCCTCTCTATTTAACTACAAGATCGATTCGTAGTCTGACAATGGATAACACCACAGCATTGTCGAGCCTAATGTTAATGTTAAGTTCTGAAATCCCGCTGGTAATCGTTGACCGTTTCCCTCAATGGCGCTTGCTGAACCAGGCCAGGATGGCGCTGACGACGGGGGAGGGAGCGGGCTTTCTGGTGATCTGTGTCTGGGCGTAAGGAGAATTTCTGGGGCGGTAGTAAAAAATCCACGCAGCTATGATGCCGCCAGCGAAGCCGCTCAGGTGGCCGGACCACGAGATATTGACCGCGCCGTTGTTGTTTTCGGCGGTGCTGTTGAAGCCGAGGTCGACGAAACCATAGATGACGAATGCAACGATCAGTGCGACCATCACCCAGCGCAGACTCTTTTCAAAAAATCCCCGCAGGAGGAGGAATGCCATGTAGCCGAAGACGATGCCGCTGGCCCCGATGTGGATGCTTCTGCTGGCACCAAAGAGCCAGGTTCCCATGCCGGCAATGACGGCGATGAGGGCGGTGACTCGCAGGAATGATTGCGTGCCGCCGAGCAGAATGATCCATCCGAAAAAGAACAGGCCGATGCTGTTTCCCGCCAGGTGGCCAACGCCATCGTGAAGGAATGGGGCGAAGAGAATGCCCACTAGTCCAAGGAACTGGCGGGGGCGGATGCCAAGCGACTCGAAGTCAAAGGGCGCGAGGCTATCGACGATTTCAATTACCCAGAGGAACCCAACAATGCTGGCCATGAACAGAGCCTGCTTCTTGAGTCTTTCGCCGATCTCGTTGATCGATTTCTTGGCCGCGCCCAGCATGAATTCCTGATTGTAGTCAGGAATGCAGCCGATTCAATCCTTCCTTCGCAAGTCAGGTGCTGGAGCTGAAGAGGCAAATGAGCACGCCGCTACAGATTACTAGAATCGCAAGGATGCGCTGGCGGCTTACTTTTTCTCTGAACAGGAGAAACGCTCCGACGGGAACGAGCAGGTAGTTGAGTGATAGCAGGGGAGCGGCGTAGCTGAGGTCGAGTCGGCTGAGGGCAAGGAGCCAGCACACGGCGGCGCAGCCGTTCAGTCCGAGCGCCATGATCACTTGAGGCTGGGCAATCATGGCGAAGAATGAGCCGCGCGGTTTTTCTGCAGGCTCGCTGGTGGCGGCGAGGCGCAGCGATGCGGCTTTGAACACGAGCTGGGAAACCGCCATGAGGGCGATGCTGAGGAAGGCGAGCGCGAGGGCCATGAAAGGGTCAGGTGGAGGTGGTAGGCGAAGTTGGTTTCCGATCCAGGCTTAATAAGAGCACTCCGACAAGGACCACGGCAGCCCCAGCCAGCCGGGGAGTGGTGACGGGTTCACCAAAGAAGTACCATGCGCCCGCAAAGATAAGGAGGAACTGCACGGCAGACGCGGGATAGGCGATGCTCAGGTCGAGCTTGGTGAGGCATACGAGCCAGAGCGCGGTGCCAAAGGCATAGAGCATGAGTCCGCCAACGATCGGTGGGGTGATCAGGCCAAGGGCGTATGCTGGCACGTTGTCCAGAGCCGGGAGCGTGCCGATGCTGGACATTCCTGACTTGAGCAGCAGCTGTGAGGCGGCGCAGCACAGGATGCTGACGGCCAGAGCGAGGAGTCCTCGCGCGTTGTCGGAGCAGTGCTTCATACGCTGGCGGTGGCTGCGTCGAGGGCTGGCGAGCAGGATTTTGAAAATGGCATCTCTGCATCGTCTGGGCGATAGAAGACGAACTCTTCGCTGCTGAGTGCTGGTCGGGTGAAGCCCGTTTCGTGGTAGCCGAAGAGTCGCATCATCTCACGGGCTTCACAGTTCTCCTGCCAGGATCCTAACACTGATGTTAAAGTGTCGGGGAGCTGTCCCATTTTGGTCCACTTCTGGATCGAATAGTCGCTGACGTCGCGCCGCTTGTGCACGCTGTCGTCCCATCCCTCGCCGGGATTCTGATTCACGTATTCGCGGTTGATCGATTCGGGTGCAGTGGGGATTCCAAGCCAGGTCAGGAATGCTGCCTTCGCGTGCTCCGGGTAGCGTACGAGTTCCTCATAGCGAATCACGAAAAGATTTTTTCCAAGTGGTGAGCGCTTCGCAAAATCGATGAGCCCACGGTGTTGTCGGGCCCAGTAGCTCCAGTAGCCGGAGTCGCGCGGCACCTCGCGGTTTTCCTGATAGTTGGCGAAGCTCACCAGCGAATCGCGGGGATCCCTGACAACAATGCATGCTTTGACGGCGTCGCCGTAGGCTCGGAAAATGTTTTCGAGCGAGTAGATGTAGTGGTTCGATTTGTCGATCAGGATCTCGTTGCCTGATGCAAGTTCCTCAGCCTTTTCCCAGGCGGAGAAGAATCCTTTTGTGGTGAAGGATGTCTGCACCAGCCCGGGGTGCGTGCCAAAGTAGTATTTCAGCATCGTCGTGCCGCTGCGAGGAAATCCTGACATGTAACAAACACGCGGGCGTCCGTCTGGAAATGGCTGGTGTGGCAGGTTGGACAGCTTGCGTGAGAGGCGTGCTTCCTTGAGCTTTCGCAGCCCGATGTAGGTCGATGTCATCGAACGCTTTAGCGCCGACGGCATTGCTGTATAAACTTTCAGGAGTAGTTCCATATTCGACCTCAAAGAATGATTCTTGCGGATATTCTCAAAAACGTGGTTCATGAAAGATACTGTAGAAATAATCCCGCGCAATAGTTTTCCATAATTTCTGTAAATAGCGCTGCGTGATCAGCGACGAAGAGTTGGCCCTGCAACTTCCGTTTGCCAATGTGCTTGATTTCCCGCACGGTTCAGCCACTCCAAGTCACTCAAGATCATGATGCGAAACCCCATCTCCCCGAATTCCCTTCCCGTCCGCAAATTGGCAGGTGCGCTCCTTCTGACATTCGTCTCAGGGGCACAAATGTTCGCCAAGGACGCGATGCAATGGGAAGAGGTATCGGTGCTGCCACCGGCGAAGGGGGAGCTGATCCAGATGGGAGTTGCCGGAGCATTCGCAGGGGCTCACGGCGATGTACTGATGATCGGCGGAGGTGCCAATTTTCCACAAGGCCTGCCATGGGAAGGAGGCCCTAAGGTCTGGTGGGACACGGTGTTCGTTCTCGAACGCAAGACCACGGACACAAGCGTGACCTACGACTGGGCAGAGGAGCAGGGCAAGCTTCCAGCAGCAGCGGCGTATGGTGTGTCGGTGCCGCTGGATGATGGCGTGCTGTGCATCGGGGGGTGCAATGCCAAAGCGTGCTTCACCGATGTTTTTGCACTCCGTTGGGATGCCACGAAACGTGCCGTCGAGGTAGTCAACTATCCCCCGCTGCCACGACCGCTTGCCTTTATGGCTGGTGCCCGGGTGGGGGACTGGGTGTTCGTAGCAGGTGGTCAGGAAGCCGTCGATGGTGGCCGGGCGACTAAAGATTTCTTCGGGCTGAATCTCGCGCAGCAAGCGGCTGGTGGCGATGCTTTCAAGTGGGTGGAATTGCCTGCCTGGGACGGGCCGGCGCGGATCCTGCCGGTCGTTGCCGGACAGGGCGACAGTCTGTATCTCTGGAGTGGCAGAAAGCCGGATGCTGAGGGCGGGCCAACTGAAATACTGACCGATGCCTATTCTTATGACATCACTGGCAAGACGTGGTCGAAGATGCCCGGTGTCGGAGCGGGGGAAGGGATGCCACGCTGCATCATGGCGGCTGCAAGTTGCGCAGCCCCGGGCGGCGATGGAATCCTCGTATTTGGCGGAGCGGACGGGATCGTGATGCAGATGCTCGAGCACAACGGACGCAAAGCACGATCCTCCAACAAGAGCGAGGCTGAGGCATTCGGAAGATTTAACATTGCCCTGCTGGAGAACCATCCCGGATTCAGTCGGGAAGTAATCTCGTTCGACCCAGCCACCGGAGCCTGGACTGGCATCGGTAGTTTCCCTGATTTATGTCCCGTCACCACTCCCGCAGTGACCTGGGGAGAATCCATATTCCTGCCGTCCGGCGAAGTCCGTCCCGGCGTGCGATCCGGTCGCATCTGGAAGGGCACAGTCGTCAAAATTGCGGAGACCATTAAGTGATCTTGTGCATCGGGGCTTGCTTCCCGTTCGTCAAAATCATTTACTGATCACCCAGCGTCTCTCAATAAACCAGGGCTGCGAAGAACATTACAAGTTATGCAACGGAAGAAATTCTTAACAGCAATCGCCCGCCCTGCGGCACTCATTCCAGTGTGCATGGTCTTATTGACCGGGTGTTCGACCATTACGATGCCGAGTCTTGGCGGCGGTGGTATGGGCGGCAGTGAGTGGGTGGGACGGCGGCTTCAGCCGCATCCGGCGACACGGTACTGGGGTAAGGTGAAAAAGCCGAATGAGCCCTGGTCGAAAGCCCAGTTGGTCATCCTGAATGAGCGTTTCAAACACGCACCCGATCGTCTGCCTGAAGGCGGCGAGGGCGAGCGCGGTCACGGGTTCGACAACAACTACGAATACCGGTTGCAGGGAACCTTTTCCGGCAATGAGATCTACGACCCTAACAGTGACAAGATGCTACCGGAGTTTGTGCTTCGCGACTACCAGTTGATCAGCAAGACCCCGACCAACTAGAGCCCCCTCAGACCGCGCATTCCATGCACCGTAGACAATTCCTCCACGTCGCCGCCCAGGCCGCATCCTTGATTCCAGTAGTAGGGGGGCTGTCGGTGGGCACCAGCTGTTCGATGATCGCCATGCCGAAAATTGGAGGAAGCGGTGGAAATGGCGGCAGCGACTGGGTGGGCCGCCGCTATGTTACTCGGCAGACCCGGTTCTGGGGATACGTGAAAAAGCCGAATGAACCGTGGTCAAGATCGCGTCTGGTAATCATGAACGAGCGCCACAAGCACGTGCCTGACCGCCTGCCGGAACTCGCCATGGACGGACGTGGGCAGGGCTACGACCACAATTATGAATACAGGCTCAAGGGAACCTTTTCAGGCAACGAGATCTACGATCCTAACAGTGACAAAGTACTGCCAGAATTTGTGCTGGAGGACTACGAGCTGATCAACAAGAACCCTGAGCAATTGTTCGCTCCGAACAACCAGTATAGCCCATTCCAGCTGCCTGCTCGAAATTGAAGTGAAGGGGGGCCACAGATTTAGCGGATTGCGCAGATGATCACTGGGGTGTTAACAAGATCACAAAAACTGCCCAGTTGCGAACGAAGGATGCTCGAGTGCTTTTGATCTGGAGTTCTGGAGTGCGCCGGTCTTGACGGCGCTTTTTTGCCGGACTGACATCGCTCGAACAGAAAAAGCTCCGTCAACCTGAGCACTCCAAACGAAGCGTTCTCTTCTGCTGATACTCCTACGTCCCACGGTAAGTTTCGATGTCTCGAGTTGCGCCTTCAGCCTCTTTGTAAGCATCGGAATTACTACCCGCCATCTGCGGGCAAAACCAGAATGGCAGAGCCCTGTGCGGCCTCTGCGGGAGGCACGGGAATGGGCGTGGTGAACTTTGGAATCGCAACACTGGGAGTTGCAACCACTGCACCGAAGTCTGAGGTGTCGTCCGGATGCAGGCTGGCGATCCATTGGCCGTTCTCATTGGTCTTTACCGTTCCAAGATTTCTCCCGACCTGGCTCATGAAGTCATTGTTGTCAGTGGACGTTCCAGTTTTCAGATAGATCCAAGTATCTCCGACTGGCTGGCCCTCGGCGTCGGTGACAGTTCCGCCCACGGTTTGCGCGGGCTCTACTGTCATCTCGTAGTGGTCGGGCGGTGTGCCATTTTGAAATGCCACTGCAGTTGATGCCAGGCCGTCGTCCGTGGCTACTCGCAGCACAAGGGCAGTGCGGTCGAGATCCGCTCCCAGCGGGATTCTTGCGTAGCCCTCATCGTTGGTGGCAAATGGACGATTCGGCAGATCGAACGAGTAGGTGCGGCCGTCTGCCCATACCTCAGCACCTGCCACCGGTGCGCCTGCGGCATCCACAACCCGCACTTCCGTGAATGCCCCCACGTCAAGGCCAGGGCCCCATCCAAGCTCAGCGACCAAATCGAGCGTCGCTGGATCCCATTCCCAATTGATTTTGGTTTCATACAGCTCCCCTGCGTAGGACATGTTCAACACCTTGCCGTCGCTGTAGCCGAACGATCTTAACATTGGAACAACGTCGCCCCATTCGGATCGCTGGACATCTTTGATCTCTGCGAAGGTTCTGCCGTCCCGGAACTCAAGGTTACTGAACTCATAGCCGTATGAAGGCTTCTCCAATCCAGGATCTGCATGTTCCTCCAGTTCCAATGCACCACGAGGTGATACCAGTGCTTCAGCGTCTACAAAGTCGGGTACTAGTTGAGAGAGATACTCTGGATACTCACCGAATTTTTCTTTGTAGGCGAAGATACCCGCATGCAGCCGTTTCATGTTTTCACCATCGATCAATTTGAAGCGCTCCTCTTCAGTGAGTTCTTCATTGGTGTCCTGCTGGGCGTCTATGTTCTCGTTGTCCTGAGCCAATGGAACATTCGGCCGCGGCATTGGCAGTGGTGCTGGCGGCAGAGAAAGAGTCGAACTCGTCCCTGCTGTTTCGCCCTCCAGACGGTTGCGGGCGAACTTCCACCACAGTGCTCCGATCAATAACAACGCCAGGGTTGCGCCGATCCCGTTTCTTCGCAGCCAGTTTGAATCACTCATGTTTTCGATAGTCGGAGGAGAAGCCTATGCATCCTCACCGCGAATGCCAAGAGGAATCTAACTTGGATCAGACTACCGTCTGTTGAACGGTCTTCCCAAAAAATGTGTCGACGTCTTTTTCAGAAGATTGCTTCACGGTGCCCGACTGTGTAGCATGCCTCCATGCCCCTGCCCCCTGAATTGCCTGATCCACTGGTGAATGCCTGCCCGGCGTGCGGGCAGCTTGTGGATGTCTCGGAGCTGAAGCCTTTCGATAAGATCGAGTGTCCAGATTGCAATGCTGCAATGCGGGTGAGGGCGGTTTTTGATCATTTTCGGCTAGTTGAGCAGATCGGTCAGGGGGGGATGAGTCGGGTGTTTCGCGCGAAAGATTCTCTGCTGAACCGCGATGTGGCTTTGAAGACTCTCAGTCATGATTTCGGCAGTGACTCCGAGCGTATTGTGCAGTTTGAGCGTGAAGCGCGGAGTACGGCTTCCATCAGTCATCCGAATGTGGTGAAGGTTTTTTCCGTAGGGCAGGCTCAGGGCTACTTTTATATCGCGATGGAACTGGTGAGTTACAGCAGCTTTGAGGATGTGATCTCGCGACGTGGAAGAGTAAGCGAGGCGGAGGTGCTCAACATAGGCATTGCTGTCACTCAGGGGCTGCTGGCAGCGCATGGCGTTGGTCTCATTCATCGTGACATCAAGCCGGGAAATATTTTGTTTGCCGAGGATGGAACCGCAAAGCTGGTTGATTTCGGCCTGGCTCTGGTTGTCGAGCGCGATGTCGATACTTCGAATGAGATCTGGGCTACTCCTTACTATGTGGCACCCGAAAAGCTGAGTGGCGGGCAGGAGGATTTGCGCAGCGATATTTACAGCCTGGGTGCCACGCTTTATCACGCGCTCGCCGGTGTTCCTCCGGTGGAGGTCAGCACTACGTCTATTGAGGAGCTGAGGGAATTGAAAGCTGTCGAGGTGGACATCAGCAGAGTCGCGCCGGATGTGACTCGGCCTACCACTGATGTGATTCATCGCATGCTTGCTCATGAGCCTGCGGATCGATTTGATTCCTACGATCAGCTCACGAAAGCGCTTCAAGCGGCGAAGCTGGGCAAGAGATGGAACGATCCCGGGACGCAGAGGTACGCTGGTCCATCGCGTGGCGGGAAATTGCTTGTCGCCGGGCTGGTGGCAGTCGCGCTGGTCGCCGTAGCGATCATATTGTTCCAGAATGATGCTCCAGATGGGAACCCTGACATTGATCTTGTATTGGACGGCACGTCCTCGGGAGCGGGCTCTTCCGCGAGCAAATTTCTGCAAGCGAGGGAGCTACTGCTCAGCGGCAACTACCAGGAAGCCGCGAAGTTGTATTCAGAGGTCGCCGAGAGCCAGCGTTCCCAGCAGCCGACGATCAATTGGGCCCTGTTCAATCTGGGAGTGGCCAGGCTCCTTGAGTCGAATCAGTCGGAGGCGATGGCGGCATTTGAAAGGATAGTGAGCAACGGGGTCTATTCGGATCGGAGTGAGGATTTGGAGTTGGTGAGCTTTTTCCTTGATCTGGGGAAACTGGTGCAGTCCCGCGAGCCAGTGCGGGCTGAGCAGCGTCTGGTATTGGGCATAGCTGGCTACCACTGCGTGGGACTTCTGCCGCTGGGGCTCAGGCGATGGGAGTTGGGTGATGTGAAGGGGGGAGCGGAGCTGCTGAACGATTTTCACAAGGCGGCGAAATCGTCTGGTGTAGACTGGGTGGAAGCCTACGCGAGGATCGTTGATCCGTACCTGAATGATGCTGGTCTGCTGACCTCACTGCCAACTGTCCCGGAGCCCGGCAGTGAGGGGGAGGCCGTTGCACTGCGGGCATTTGTGGCCGCTGGTGAAACGATTCGGCAGGCATTTGCAGCTGCAGGAGGGGCTCATGTCACGGATCTTAACGAGCGGTTGGTGGGTGCAAAACAGAGGCTTCTCGCAGTCAAAAGTGATGGTGCCAAGGCCTCTGCCGCTCTGGTATCCGAACAACTTGAACTGGATCGTGAAATGCTCCAGCGTGAGATCGACAGCCTCATGCAGACGCGCGACGATCTGCAGCTGAAGGAATGCGCGGAAAAATTGCAGGCGCTCCGGCCGAAGTCAGAACCGGGTGCGCGCGAGAGGGATGCCTGGGCCGCAATTTTTCGTGATGCAGACAGATATCTCGCTGAAATTGGGAAGCTACAGCTGCCGACCGACTACCGTGGTCCAGTGGTGCCGCGCGAGGGCGTTCCCGTTTACGGCGACTCATTTGCATTGATGAACCGCACGGTCGAAGTGCGTGGGGTGGCGGGACAGCCCATTGCGGCGGTGCCGTTCCAGAGCTGCTCACCCGCATATCTTGTTTCCCTGGGGGATACCATTTTGAAAGGTGTGAGCGATTCTGATCGTTTTCTCGAGTTGGCTGCTGGGATGGTTTCACTGGCACGGATCTTCGATCTGCAATCTACAGTGCCGGGCTATGTGGATCTCCTGGTTGCTTCAGCTGATGGCGAAGCGTCCGGCGGGGAGCGGCTGCGGATTCTGAGCCGTGTTCCTATTTCAATCACGCGTTGAACGCTGTGTCGATCGCTCCGTTCGCGTCGAATCGGATCAGTGCTGGCTGGGCGACCCCACTCATACTCTGAAAATTCCCGGTACCATCCTAACCATCTCCGGGAAACAAATCCGCTTCTTTGGGCCAGCGGTTGGAGAGTCCCTCAGTGTCGAAAGATGGTCGGTTATCGGTTGCCATATTGACCGCCGAGGACGGATTGACATTCGATGCGCCCGGAGCATTCGATGTTGAGGGAACTCGGCTGCCGAACTTGGATCTGTTTTCCCATCGTTGCAGTCGTCTGGAAACGAATGGCCAAAAGTTCTGCTCTTGCTGAGGGCATTTCGAGTTCGGCACAACGGGGATGTGCAGGCTGCTCTGAACCAGTGGAAGACCGAGGAATCGAAACGAGCTGCCTGGGAGGGCTTAACGAAAGATGTCTTCCAGGCATGTTGGAGGGCAGCGAGGCAGAGACGATCGACGATCTAAAAAGGATCCTGGATCCGCCATTGCCAAACCCTGACAGAGACCGGCATGAACAGGCTCAACGTCCCCGGCAGACGGAGTTCCCGCGATCCGAGCACATACTCCGGATCCGATTCTGCGATACCAACATTGATTCGAATACGAATTGCTACCCGGTTGCGTATGTTTTTGATGATCTTTGGTCGAGCACTCATCCAGATATGGCGAAATCATTGCATCATCTGTGTAACGGATGGGACTGCCTGCTTCCCTGGGCGGAAACCGAGTCGATAGATAAAGACGAATGACCCGCTCGTGGTGGATGCGGGTGTGATTGATTACGATGGGCAAAGATCGGGCTGAAGGCTCGCAAGCGCGAAGCGCAGGGCTTCAGTCTTGCGTAGCCAACGGAGACGTTTTTGCGGCTAAAGCTAAAGATCAGGAATCCAGTTCACTACTGCCAATGCGGGCACACGTTGAAACGCTGAAAGATTTCGAGTAGTGAGTACAGCGTCAAGTGACAGCGCGTGGGCAGCGACGAGTGTGTCATTTGGGCCAATTCCTTGTTCCGATTGCTCCAGATAAGAACGAATCTTTCCATACTTTAACGCTGCGCTGCTATCGAATGGCATTGATGGAATCATGGCGAGGAGAGCGGAAACGAGATCATGATTTTTTCCAGGATCGGAACTCTTGTCAGCCCCGGTGCGCAATTCGGCTTCTGTGATCGCTGACAGGCAGACGTTCCCTGGATCAAGGATCTTCAGTTGATCCCTGAGGACTTGGTGCCCCGGCTTCCGCCTCAGCAAGTGAACACAGTGGTCGGTGTCTAACAGATACATAACCGGTGCGATCAACTATAAAGTTTCGACTTCGCGCGAGGGTGGAAGGTCGTCTCTGCCATCTCCCTCTGCCTTGAAGTCGCCGGTGGCACTGGCTTCATCAAGAAGAGCGAAGAGACTGTCCCATCCCTTGGGAATCAGTCGAAGTATGCCGCCTTCGCCTCGGACAATCTCGACTTCATCACATAGCAGGCGATAGTCCTTCGGCAGGCGAACAGCCTGCGAGTTTCCGCTTTGAAAGACTTTTGCTGTGGCCATATGATATGGTATATACGCATCGTACATACATGTCAACGCTGAGCCTGTGATCAAACGAATGCCGTTCAGGGGCTTATGTGTTATAATTACCATACTCAATGCTGCATTCGAGTCGAAATTCTGACAATTCCCCGAGTTCGGAGCCTGATGAGAGGGCTGCTGTGCGGGGGCTTGAGTTCGCGCGTGACTCAGTGAGGCGGGTGCGGACTTCGCTGGTGTATCGGCTGGGGATCGGAGCTGTGGCGGCGACGATGCTGGTATTGCCGTTGGTCTACGCATTGCTGGTGCTGGGATTGATCGCGGCGCTCGTTTCGTTCGCGCGTCTGCACTTTCCAGAGGCTATTCATTTTCCTTCGATGCTGATGTATGCTGCGGTGCTCACAGCCGGCGGGGCGGTGGTCGCGTTTCTGGTGAAGCCTCTATTTGCCAGTGCGTCTGATGAATCGACCATGCTGGAGCTGCAGCCTGGTGAACAGGCACGCCTGGAAAAGCTGGTTGCGGATTTGTGTGGCGTTGTCAGGGCGTCGCTGCCGACAAGGATTGCCGTGGACTGCTCGGTAAATGCGTCAGTGTCATTTCGTCACGGTCTGCGCAGTTTATTAAGTGGTGACTTGATCCTGGTAATCGGACTTCCACTGGTGAGGAACCTGGACGCCCGGTCGTTCGCCGGAGTGATCGCGCATGAGATGGGCCACTTTTCTCAAGGTGCTGGCATGCGGCTTACCTACGTTATCCGACGGCTGAATGGATGGTTCCACCGTGCGGTCTATCATCGGGATGGATGGGACCGCTGGCTGAGTCGCGGCGCAAATGGCAGCAGGCTGGGGTTGCTTTTCCAACTTGCTCAACTGGGAATCTGGTGCGCTCGCAGGATTCTTTTTGTGCTTATGTTAGTCTGCCAGGCCGTGAGTTGCTTTGTGTTGCGCCGCATGGAATTTGACGCCGACTACTACGAGATCTGTGTGGCCGGAACCGATGGGTTTCGGGAAACGACTGAACGGATCGCGCTACTGCATGAGGCTACTGTGGCGGCACGCGCTGCGGTCGATGAAAGCCTGGGGGAGGGCAGGCTGCCGGATGACTTGCCATTGCTGATTTCGAGAATGGCCGGGATGACCTCTTCTGCGGCGCACTCACGGATCGCCAGGAGAATGACTATGGCAGGTGGTCGATTGCTGGATACGCATCCCACTGACTGGGAACGGATTGGCCGGGCGCTGGAGATGCGGGAGGAGGGGATCGTGATCGACGGCGAGCGCCCAGCTGTCGAGTTTTTCGACGAGATCGAATCGCTTTCGCGTCGTGCGACAATCCAACACTTCGCGGTTGCGACCGATGCGGATGCTCTAGGCTGTGTCGAGTGGATCCCTGCTGAGCAACTGGCTGCTGCGGAAGAGCGGCGTCGCCAGTTGGAGCGGGCGGCTGATCAATTCGCGGGCTGTCGACTGGAACTTTGGGATGCCTCCATTCATGCGGTTCCCCCGGCGCTTAGTTCCGGCGGTGATGTGGCGGCGCTTAAGGCTAAGCTGAGGAAGGTGACGCGGTCATTTAATGGCAGTGCTGCCCGGTGTGGCAAGATCGCCCGGACCATTGACGAGTTGGACAGTGACTACTCGACATCGCTCAAGGGGAAGGAACTCATCGCCGCCGGCTACTCGCTCGACAGGGAGGCCCGGGATCGTGTCGCGGGAGGTCTCGGCCACAGGAAGGAGCTGGCGCAACTGCGCGAAGAACTCGCCGAGTTTCATGCGCTCGCTTCCCAGCGGCTGGGGCTGGTTCTAACATTGCAAGAAGAGTGTGGAGTTGACGTTTCCTCCTGCTCCCACGGGGAAAGTCTTCCGGCAGCCCTCACCTTCCTCGAAGCGTGCAGCACAGTACAGCCGACGGTCGTGCGACTGCGGGAACTGCTCATGAGGCAAACGATCTTGATTCAGCACATCGATCCAGGCCGCGACGGATCGTTCGAGTTTCTTTCCCGGTTTCGGGCCAATGCAGCGCACCTTCGCATTGCCCAGTGTGACCTCCTTTCTGCCATGGACGCTATCATCGATCCCATGAGCGAATCGCAGGCATCTCCAGCGTCGGTTGGTCAGTGGCTGCGTTCAGCGCTGTCGAGTTTGAAACTCTCAGACGATCCGGTGTTCAGAGGATTTCAGGAATCCTCCGAAGCTCTGCGGAAGCTGGGAACGCGCTACAGGCAAGTGCTGGGCCTTGCGGCGATGGTCGTTTTTGAAACTGAGGAGCGTCTGCAGTGCGCGGATTGGGAAATCAAACGCTGAGTGATCTCGTCCGCGCTAGAACTGGGCGGGTAAAAGAAGGTGGTGAGCGAACGGGAATAGTCCGGTGTCTCTAGTCTGTGGTCGATTTTTCGCAAGGATCCAGATCTGGTGCAGGGAGCGCAGCCATGATGTCAGCTCCCATATCAGACACTCGCTGATACCTTTGATCTGGATCCCGGGCCAGGGCTTTGAATGCGATTGCATCGAGATTGCTGGTGACTTTCCGCAGTTCCGACGGTGGCTCAAAGCGACCGATCGGTAGCGTATCCGTGAGCAGTTGATAGAACACTACTCCAACAGAAAAGACGTCGGCGCGATGATCGACTTCAGCAGCGTTGTCGACTTGCTCTGGCGCAAGGTATTTGGGTGTTCCCACCATTTTGCCGGTCACGGTGAGGGAGAGAGCTTCGCTGGCGGTTTCCGGGAGTTTTACGAGGCCGAAGTCTGCCAGCTTCACGTTTTGCGCCTGATCGAGGAGGATGTTGCCGGGCTTGATGTCTCTGTGGACGATGCCTTGATCATGGACGTATTGCAGGGCATCGCAGAGCTGACAGAGAATCCTGGAGATAACATCAAGTGGCACGTTGCCGGACTTGAGCAGCCGCTTGACGTCGCCTCCTTTGACCAGTTCCAGCAGCAGGTAGGTGTGGTCGGTGCGGAATCCGAAATCAAATAAGGTGACGATGTTAGGATGATTCAGGCCTGCAATAGCCCGTGCTTCGCGGATGAATCTTTCCCTCAATATGGAATCCTCCGTTTCCTGCGAGCGCGACAGCTTCAGTGCGACCGTTCGATTAAGGTCTTTCTGCCGCACTTCGTAGATGCCCGACATTCCACCCCGGCCGATGAAATCGAGTACTTCGAGTTCAGGGAAAAGAGCCGCCAACGCATTCACTGTAGGCGGAGTCCAGAAGATGTCTTGATCAGAGGTGTCGTCGGAATCCGCACTTTCAAAATCCTCCAGTGCCCAAACTGCCAGGTCAGCCACATTCCGATTTCCAATCTGGACATCGGAATGTCCCGCCGCTTCCATCGCGTCGATATAGATTCTCAGCTCTCTCCGAACCGACGTTCTGTCAGGAATGCTCAGCGTGGCCTTGACCTCGGTCACCAGACCATTGGCCCAGCCTCGCCGGAATTCGCTGTTTGCTCCATTCGCGGATGCCTCAACAGTGGAGCTTTCAGAGTATCGATCCCATGCCCGTCGAATCGTTTCATGAGCCCAGTGAAAGTCGAATAACGCTTCCGGCGTCATTGATTCAACGTGCAACTGAGAGCGACGTTCCTCAAGCGCGGAATCTGGGATGTTCAGGTGGAATTTGTTGCCCCCACTGTCGATTTTCATACTTTCTGCCCGGTGGACTTTGAACCCATAGAGTATGAATGTTCGGAGGGCAGGCCGCTCCAGTTCAAGCGCCGATAAAAATGCCGCATCGCCCCGCACCCGGGCGAAGAACGATTTAAGCAAATCTACCGATTCTGAAGGCGTTGATCCCCATTCACGGGCGTAGGAGTAGAGTGGAGAGGAGTAGGTGGCAAAAATTTGAGCCACCGCATTTCTCGTCGAGTCGGTTGCCTGATCGAGATCGGAAACGAGGTTTCTCCAGTCCGGCTGATGCTGCTGCGGAATCGATTCCATCGCTACTTAAAGATTTCACCCTTCGAGGCGTCGCCGTCCTGATCGAGGAGCTGAATGCTGACTAAACTCTCCTGGGTGGGAAGCCGCCATTTCCAGACGAGTTCCTTCTGGGGAGTGACCTCGATGACATGATGGCTGCCTTGATAAAAGCAAATCACCGTGTTGCCGTTCGGAAGCCGGGTGAGGCCGGTCATGAACCCCATTTCAATGCCTGGCAGATCAGTGCGATCCAATTTCCAAACGATGTTGTCATTTTTGTCGACTTCGACCGCCATACATCCGGCACCTGTGGAAAAGAGCGTATTCCCGTTGGCCAGGCGGATCACCGCATGCGGTTTGGCCATTTCCACGCCGGGAAGATCTTTGATCGTGCGTACTGTCTTTCCCTCGGGATCGATTTCACGAATTTCATTGTCGCAGGAGATCATACAAAGGTAGTTTCCTCCGGGCAATTTGCGACACATCCGGAAGCGCATGTGCAGGTCATCTCTGGTGGATTTGACGGCGACCTCTTTCACGATTTTGCCGTCTCGGTTCACCTCGATCAACCGTGACGGCCCATTTTGAGCGATCAGGATATTCCCATCCGCGAGCGGCTGGCAGGTGTGGATCTCGTCCTTCTCGTCCGGTGATGTCCATTCGAACGCCAATTTGCCGTCCTTGTCGTAGAGTTTGACGCCTCTTCGCCAGGCGAACAAGACTCCGCCGCCGTCGGGGAGCGCCCACACGTCGTTTGGATTCTGTGCTTTGAATGTCTGCTTGATCACGCCATCCGCACCGACAACGTTAACTTCGCCCTTGGCAAAATCCGCGCAGACAAAAGGACGCTTGGGGCCGTCCACTTCAGCGGCTTCGACATGGGCTTCATTGATCAGCGCAAAAGCACACGCGATCATTATCAGCGGGAAGAAGTGCTTGAGTTTCATAAGTGGATGCGGGAAGTGGCGGCAGATATGGTGAGGGGAATCATGAGCCCGAAATCCTAACCTCTCGCGATGCCCGTTGTCTCGAACTATTCTCCATAAAAGCCGACTCATCCCGTTTCCCGCTCGCAAATTCATCTGGGCAGCTCATAGTCTTGCAGATGAGCAACGAAGATTCTTCGCCAACCGCCTCCTGGCGTCAGGAGGAAGGTGGACTTGTGCTGGTGCTCTCCGGTCGATGGCATCGTGGCTCCCGCCCGGTCAATGAGGAAGGTGGCAGGCAGACGAAGTGGCCAGACAGTTTTGAAACGAGCGAACTCGGGGAGTTTGATTCCACGCTTCCCGCGTATCTGCTGGGCCGACTGCGGGAGATTGAGCAACGAGAGAGCCAGCTTGCAGCGGGACTTCCGGAAAACTTGCAAGCACTGATGGAGCTGGCCCTTGGTGTTCCTGAGCAAAGTGACGCCAAGGTCAGCGAGGAAGCAGCGACTGGGCTCAGCAGCCTGGGCAAGGCGACAACCCATGCCTGGGAAGCAGTTGGGTCTGTGGTTGAGTTCACTGGACAGACTGTTTTGTCGTTTGGCCGTTTTGTGACCGGTCGGTCGAGTTTTCGCAGTCGGGATTTCTGGCTCATTTTGCAAGGCTGCGGGGTGCAGGCTCTGCCAATCGTTGCGTTGATCAGCTTGCTGATCGGAATGATCCTTGCGTTTGTCGGTAACATTCAGTTGGCGAATTTCGGTGCGGATCTGTACGTCGCGGATCTAGTGGGATTGGCAATGGTGCGGGAGATGGGAGCAGTAATGACTGCGATCATCATGAGCGGTCGCACGGGGGCCGCATTCGCTGCCAGCCTGGGCAGCATGAGTGCAAACCAGGAAATTGACGCACTGCGCACCTTTGGATTCAATCCGTTTGATTTCCTGGTGCTCCCACGCCTGCTTGCTCTGGTTTTGATGATGCCGCTCCTCACGATCTTTTCCAACATCATCGGGATATTTGGCGGGATGCTTGTGGCATGGACGTTGCACACTCCACCGGAGTTGTTCTATGCCGAATTATTGACCGCGATCAATCCAACGAATTCATCACTGGGAGTTTTCAAAAGTGTGTTTTTCGGCGCGGCGATCGCCGTCAGTGGTTGCCTGCAGGGAATGAAAGCAGGGAACTCAAGTGTCGCAGTGGGGGACGCGACGACGCGCTCGGTAGTGGCATCGATCACCTCGATCGTGGTGTTAGACTCGATGTTTGCAATCGCCTTCACCATTCTCGATATCTGACTTTGGTGGCAAGCGATCAATCAGAAGACGTGCAAGCGATGGCAAAAGTCTCCGTGCGGGACCTGACCATGGCATTCGGATCCTATGTAGTGATGCGAGATTTGAATTTCGACATCTCCGAGCGGGATATCTTTGTCATCATGGGAGGCAGCGGGTGCGGCAAAAGCACGTTGCTCCGGCATCTGATTGGATTGAAGGAACCCGCATCGGGACGGGTTCTCTACGATGGTGAAGATTTCACCAGCGCAGAGCCCGACCAGCGCGAGCGCTTCATTCGCCGGTTCGGTGTGATGTATCAGTCCGGCGCGCTCTGGACATCGCTCACGCTGGCGGAAAATATCGCGCTTCCTATTGAGCAGCATACCGAGTTGCCCGCGAAGGATGTGCGCGAGCTGGCAGTGTACAAACTGGCGCTGGTCGGATTGTCCGGGTACGAAGATTATTATCCCGCACAGGTTAGCGGCGGCATGAACAAGCGTGCGGGCATCGCGCGTGCCATGGCGCTGGATCCGGATATTTTGTTTCTGGATGAGCCAAGCGCCGGGCTTGATCCGCTGAGTTCACGTCGACTGGATGAGCTGATCCTGCAGCTGCGGGACACTCTGGGATCGACGGTGGTAGTCGTCACCCATGAGCTGGCGAGCATTTTCGCAATCGCAAACAATTCGATCTTCCTGAATACGGTCACGCGGACGCAAAGTGCGACAGGTGATCCGAAATGGTTGCGTGATCACTCAGACAACTCAATGGTACGGGAGTTTCTTAACCGGGGCGCAACGCCGTGATTTCAATGCATTCCTCATGAGCCACAAAGCCAGCCCAGCCATCATCGGTCTGTTTACACTCGTCGGTCTCCTTTTCGGCGCCGCATCACTGGTCATCGTCGGCGCAGGAAAGTATTTTGAGAGTACAGACAAGGTCATGTTGTTTTTCGACAAGAGTGCCTATGGTCTGCAAGTGGGATCCGATGTGCGATTTGGCGGCGTGAGGATTGGTAGAGTTTCGTCGATCAATGTCATTGTCGACACTGCAGGCAATCGCAAGATTATCCCTGTCGTGGTGGAACTCGCCAAGCGTCAGCTCGAGAACGTTACGCGGGCGGGTGGCGGAGTGATCGATTTCTCATCAGCTGAAGGCGTGCATATGGCGGTGGCGGAGGGACTGCGTGCGGGAATGAAACAGCAGAGCCTGGTCACCGGGCAGCTTTATATTGAGTTTGATGTGGTGCCTGATACCCCGGGTTTTGTTTACGAGGATAAAACGTCGCCGCCGTATCCCGTAATCCCGACCATTCCGACGGAGATTGACGAATTGATCGCTGGCATCTCTGACGGATTGAAGAAGATCAACAGCTTGAATCTTGAGAGTGTGATGACGGAGATGAAGAATGTCCTGGTCAGCGCCAAGGAGCAGATTGACCAGCTCGACTTCAAATCATTGAATGACAATGTCATCCGTATCACTGAAGATGTTCAGTCGATTACCGGTGACGAGAAACTCAAGAGTGCGGTGGCGAATCTGGATTCGACTCTTGCGGAGATGAAGGCAGTGACTTCGAAGGTCAATGATGGAATCGATCCGGTGATGGACGACTTGGCTAAAGTGGTGGAAAGCGCAAACACCAGTCTGGTGAAGATCGAGGAAGCGGTTGAAGAAATCAAAAAGAGCGGTGACCCTCGTGCGCCGCTATTGTTGAACTTACAGGAGGTACTGCGGCATCTGGAGCGCACCTCGCGAGGAATTGAAGAACTTACCAGCGACCTGAAACGCAATCCCGACAGCCTGATCCGGGGCAAGACAAAGCCATGAAAGAAATCGTAACCACCTTCCTTGCTCTGTTTCTTGTTGGCTGCTCACTGGGGCGACCGGTCGTCGATGAATCCGTGATTCATCTGCTGGATGCCACCTTGCCGGAACGCACTCCCACTGCGGCGAAGCCCGCAGTCGCGATTGCGATGCCCTCTTTGCCGCCATACCTTGACCGCCGGGAGCTGGTCACTCGGGAGGCCGAGGGAAGGATCGTGGTGCATCAGAATCAGTTGTGGAGTGAGCCACTCAGTGCTGCCGTTGCACGCGTTGTCGCTGAGAATTTGCGCCGGTTGACCGGCTCCACCAACATCCAGCCTGTTCCCAATTTCGTTGCTCTTGATTACACCGCTCTTGTCGAGATTCGTATCGACCGGTTCGATCCATCTCCCGACGGTTTGCTCGTCCTTGAGTGCACGTGGAAACTGCAGCCGATAAACGGAGCAGTCGCCACCCCAGTGGCCTACGAAACCACCGTCGCGATGGCCGATGACAGCACTCCAGCGTCAGGGCGCGTGGCCGCAATGAATGAAGCACTGGCGCGCCTGTCCCGGGAAATCGCTGCGACCCTCTGACCCTTAGTCGCGATCGCTGGCTAAGAGTCACTTGGCGACTGGCCGCAGCACGATGTTCTTGTAGCTGGCGCGAGTGTGATCGCCTTGCAGATAAATGGGCCCGGGCTTGGTTTCGTCAGACGTAAGGGCTCCGCCAGTGCAGCCTTGGAGCGGTACATTGTCGTGGATGGTTTTGCCATTGAGGATCACCGTGACGTGGCGGTCTACCAGAGTGATGTCGTATGTCTGCCATTCGCCAGCTGGTTTTTCCGCTGCCACCGCAGGCACAACGCGGCTGTAGATGCCGCCCATGTTGTGTGAATCGAGAGGCTTGCCGTAAGTGGCGGCGACTTGGATTTCGTAGATGCCGCGCAGGTAGATGCCGCTGTTGCCGCCTTCCGGAACCATCACTTCAAGCTTGAGGTTGAAGTCTTCGAAAGTCTCCTTTGTTCGCAAGTTTCCGTAGCTCTTGTGCGGCTTCCCTTCCTCCTGCTTGGGATCGTTGGACAGTGCGCCATCGACAATGCTCCAGCCGTTGGCATCTTTCGGATTGATCAATTGCCAGTGGTCGAGGTTGCTGCCGTCGAAAAGGGTCACGGGATCTCTATACTTGACGGAAGCCAGATCAGGTTTGGGTGGCAGGGGAGCGATGCGCGTGCCGGTGAACTGCTGGCGCTCGACGCCTTCACCATTTGCGTTCGGGTGCATCAGTGTCAGGTCCATCTTATCACCATCGATCTTCGCAACAATGGCGTCAGTGAACCGGTGTGTGCGTACCGTTTCCCCGGCGCTGTCTTTTCGCTTCACTTCGTTGATGCGGGTTACGATCAGCGTGTCATCGTCGGAGAAAAACACGCTATCCACGGGCACCACACTGCCACCGCCCCAGAGAATGCTGGCGTCATAGTAGCCGTTTTCTTTGGTCACTTGTAACCAACCGGCACCACCGCCAGGAATCGTGAGAGCCCAGCGATCAAGAAATGCCGATTCCTCGGCGTTCACCGAAGGACTGATCAGGACAAGTGCACCGAGCGAAAGAAGTGGTTTTGAAATGTGTGAAATCGTTGTCATCATTCCCTGTATCCCGAATTGAGATCAGCTTCTCAAGTCGATTCAGAGTCTTTTTCCAGATGCACTCGATCTGGAAATCAAATCGGCCCCAAAGTATCCCAGAGGTGGATTTTTAAAGCAGCGTCATCTGCCCATCCAGCGCGGGCCGACGGAAGGCTGCTGCGGAGAGGGGCGTGGGCGCTTTGTCCAGCCCCGCTCTGCGGGCGCTGACGCGAAACAGGGCCTTCAGTTCTTCGGCGACCATTCCAGAGCCGCGCATGCGCTCGCCAAAGCTTGAATCGTTCAGCTTGCCGTCCCGCATTTCCCGGATGCGCCCGAGCACTTTCTCTTTCTGTCCGGGAACATGCTGCTCAAGCCAGTCACTGAAAACGTCCGCGACTCCCCAGGGCAGTCGCACCGCAGTATAAAATGCTGTCTCTGCTCCCGCGTCTGCGGCAGCACTGAGAAGCGCCGGGAGTTCGTGATCATTGAGACCGGGAATCATCGGTGCGGTGCTCACTCCCACGCGCACACCGGAAGCGCGGAGCTTGCTGATCGCCCGCAACCGCATCGATGGGCTCGAGGCACGCGGTTCAAGTTTTCGAGCCAACCCGGAATCGAGGGTCGTCAGTGAAACGTACACCATCGCGGCATTGTGGGCTGCGAGTTCGGAAAGAAGATCGATGTCCCGGGTAACGAGATAGTTCTTGGTAACGATGGCGACTGGGTTGCGCGTCTCTGCGAGCACTTCCAGACATCCGCGAGTGATTTTCAATTTTGCTTCAACCGGCTGGTAGCAGTCTGTCACTCCGCTGCAGGCGAGGACTTTCGGTTTCCAGTGGGTGGATGCCAGTTCCTTGCGAAGCAACGCGGGGGCATCTCGCTTCACCATGATTTTGGATTCAAAGTCGATGCCTGCGTTGAAACCGAGGTAGTCGTGGGTAGGCCGGGCGTAACAATAGGCGCAGCCGTGTTCGCAACCGCGATAGGGATTGAGACTGGCATCGAAGCCAACGTCCGGACTGTCGTTGCGGCTGATGATCGACTGACTGTCGTCGCGGAAGTATACCGTCTTCAACGGCGGCGGCTCGAACTCAGGGTCGAGGCGGCGGATTTCTTCGAATGCCTCCAAGTCCCAGGCCACTTCGATTTGATCAAAGCGGTTCTCAGGCGCGGTGGTAGTGCCTCTGCCATGTGCATTACTGAACGGACTGGAAAGGCGTGAGATGGGGGGATGCGAATTGTTCACCCGAACATATATCGCTCGTCTGCGGGATTCGCAAGCTCCCGATAGTTTCTGTGGAAAACATAAAAATCGTTGAATATCAGATTTCATTTGATTGTTAATGTTTCTGAAATAATATCCTGCATCTATGCCTCAGAGACCCAGTAGATTCCGTATTCCTGCCATTTTTGGTCTGTTCCTGTGCTTCGTTTGGGGAGCAGCGATTCTTGTCCATCAGTCAGAATCAGAAGAGCGATTGATGCGTGAAGCCCGCCTGTTGCTGGAAAGCCACGGGCTGGACACGGTTGGCGTTTCGTTCGATGGCTCCCACGGAAGCCTTGATGGGGAGGTCACGTCGGCTGAATTAAAGGAGCAGGCGGTATTCGTCGTCGCGGAAGTTCAAGGCGTGACGGCGGTGAATGCCGAGCATTTGGTCGTCGTCCGCCAGGGGACGGGGGCTATGGCTGAGTAATCAGTAGCCGTTCGATCTATTCTGCCAGTTCGCCGAACCACCAGGGCACTGGATCGAACAACAGTGTGTCATCCTCGATCCGGGTGGTGTGCAGTTCCGGCTTTGAATCCCAGGAACTCAGTCGAAGCGTTACTTGTTCGCCTTCCTGCAGGTTGGAGGTTTTCGAGTAGCTGCGATTTTTGAAAGCCCAGAGCCGAATGTAAAGAGTGTCTCCAGGTTGTACACTCGCTGGCAGCTTGCCGGTAACGATTTCCGGCGTGCCCAATTCAATCACGTAAAGGGCGTCCTTATACGAGGAGTCCTGTGGATTGGGAATCGCTGATTTCAGCGCCACCGTACCCCGCACGGTGAACTCACGATCGTCAACGTTCCCCCCGGCGGGTTGCTCCGGGCGGAGGGATGTGTTGAAGGTGACGTCGTCCCAGCGAACGAGGCCTTTCCCTGGAGTCTCAGAGAGGAAAAGATCCCGTGCGGCGATCACCCAGATCACGGCTTTTTTGGCCCGCACTTCATCGTCATAGCGGCGGGCAAATTGCTCACGAACGCCACTGGACGCTTCACCATTGATGGCGATCACGTCGATCTGTCTTCCCAGCTTCATCGCAAGGTGCTGCGCAAATCCAGCTCCGGTCACCATGGGTGCCGAGCCATCATCGCCTGCGTTTTCGAGCGCGAATCCAAGGCTGGGATCATTGAAAACGTTCACGAACGAGTCACCCAGAACGACCACTGGTGAAGCCGCGTCGCTCGTGATTGCCTCACCCGCAGCCTTATCCAAAACGCGCGTTAGAGTCGCCTCCTCTTCTTCGAAAATCCGGGAGCCGTCGGGCAGGTCCAGCTTCTCCACGAGATCGCCGATGTGGCGGGCGGTGACAGTTTCGGTGGTGAATTCCACTGCCGCCGTCGGGAGTTCCTGCTCCCATGGCCGCGACTTCAGATGTTCGGCGACTGCTTCCACGGCCGCCAGCATTCCGCGCGGTCGCCAGTGCGTGTCTTGCTTCAGGAATACCGCTCCGTCGGCAGCGTCGGTCTCTTTCATCTGCCACAGCATATCGGCTACATCGATGATCGCGATCCCTTTGCTGCGGAGGGCGGCGAAGAATGCGTCGGAGTCCCGGTGCCGAACGGGAGACGTCTGGGCGGCGTTGTCCGTCAGGTTCTCGGGATAAATCATCGGCTTGACTGGTGCCGGCACTAACACTAGCTCAATGCCACGTTCATGAAGCTGCTCGGCAAAGCGCGTGATCGCCCCCAGCGCGGGCTTCCAGGACGAGCGCGATGGATCCTTTGCTACCGATGACGGCTCCGCGGTGATCGGGCCATAGCCCGTCAGTGCCTGAAGCGCCGGACGAAAATAAAGCCAGCCGTCGCGACCGATCACCGTGCGATTGTTGCCTTCGTGGAAAATGCCCGTCAGCTGGCTTTGCGTTCCACGGCGCAGCGCGCGCGCGAACTCGGCATTCTGTTCCAGCTTGGTTTCAAATTCACGCAGCCGTTCGGCGATACCTTTATCCGTCGGGGCTGTCGGACGCACTGCCTTTGCAAACTCAACCACCGGAACCCAGCCGCTGCCGTCTTTTTCAGAGGCAGTCGACACATTCCTCAGCAACGGCGGCAATACGATCGCCACCAGAAACAGCACGGACAGGATCCACGCCGCCGGCCGGCCGATTTTCACCCGTTCAGGTGGCAGTATGTCCTCGTAAGGGTTGTGCATCGCGATGACTCAGGGAGTTTCCTGTTTGTTCGGCGAATCTTGGGCCGCTTGCAACGTGAAACTGACAAGTCCCGCTTTACACCCATCGTGGGATTGAGCAGCATCCGGCATGACCGATCGACAAAAATCTCCCGAAACACTCCGTTCCCATCGTTGGTTTGGAGTGCATGATCTACGCGCTATGGGCCACCGCTCGCGGGCGAAACAAATGGGATTTGACGACGGCGACATCGCGGGCAAGCCGATCATTGCGGTGCTCAACACCTGGTCGGAGATGAACACCTGCCATATGCATTTCAAGGTACTCGTCGAGAACATCAAGCGCGGCATCTTGCAAGCGGGCGGCATGCCGGTGGAGATTCCGATGATGTCAGTCGGCGAGATCTACACCAAGCCCACTAGCATGCTTTACCGTAATCTGCTGGCCATGGAAGCCGAGGAAACATTGCGTGGCTATCCGATCGATGGAGCCGTCCTCATGGGGGGCTGTGATAAGACCACGCCCGGACTGCTGATGGGAGCGCTGTCGATGGATATCCCCGTTGTCTACGTTCCGGGCGGGCCGATGTTGAAAGGTGCATGGCGTGGAGAAACGCTCGGAAGCGGTTCCGATGTCTGGAAGTACTGGGACGAGTGGCGGGCTGGCAGGCTGCCAGCAGAGGCGCTTCGTGAGATCGAAGATGGCATCGCACGTTCGCCCGGGCATTGCATGACGATGGGCACGGCATCGACCATGACCGCGATCGCAGAAGCGATGGGCTTTACCTTGCCCGGAGCATCGTCGATCCCCGCATCTGATACTGGACACCAGCGCATGGCGACCCAGGCAGGTCGGCAGGCGGTGGAGAATGTCTGGAACGATCTAAAGCCATCGCAGGTGCTGACCAGGGAGGCCGTCGAGAACGGCATTTCGATCGACATGGCCATCGGTGGCTCGACCAATGCCATCGTGCACATTGTCGCCATGGCCGGGCGGGCCGGCATCAAGGTTGAACTGGATGAATTCGACGTGATCTCGCAGCGCACTCCACTGCTTGCGGATATCCGTCCGGCAGGGCGCTTTCTCATGGAGGACTTTTACCTCGGCGGCGGATTGCGTGCTCTCATGAATCAGATTCCGGATCTGCTGCATCTCGACTGTCTCACGGTAAATGGTAAAACGTTAGGGGATAACATTTTCGGCGCCGAAATCTACAATGAGCAAGTGATCCGCCCACGCACCAACCCGTGCGCGACCAGTGGCGGAACAGCAGTGTTGCGCGGAAATCTCGCTCCAGATGGCGCAGTGATCAAAGCCGCTGCCGCCTCCCCGGAACTGCTCACCCACACCGGGCCTGCTGTCGTTTTCAATGACTACAACGACATGGCCGCACGCATCGATGATCCCGATCTGCCAGTGACCAGGGACTCCGTGATCGTGCTGCAAAGTGCCGGGCCCAAAGGCGCACCCGGAATGCCAGAATGGGGCATGCTTCCCATCCCGAAGAAACTCCTGGAGCAGGGCGTGCGCGACATGGTACGCATCTCCGATGCCCGCATGAGCGGCACCAGCTACGGCACCTGCGTCCTCCACGTCGCACCGGAATCAGCAATCGGCGGCCCGCTCGCTTTTGTCCGCGACGGCGACCAGATCGAACTCAACGTCCCAGAGCGCAGAATCCAGCTCTTGATCAGCGCAGAAGAAATGGAATCCCGCCGCGCCGCCTGGATACCACCCAAACCCCACTACCACCGAGGCTACGGCCGCCTATTCCTCGACCACGTCACCCAGGCCAACGAAGGCTGCGACTTCGACTTCCTCCACCACGACGGCGAACCAACACCGGATCCAGAAATTCATTAAGCAAGGAATCCGAGAATGGCTCCGATCCATCACTACGTCATACGCCGACGATCCAGCCCGTTCAACCCACCAGACTCCGAGCCAGCCAGTGCGGCTTCGAGCAATAAGAGCAAAAAAGCAATTTCTCCGAGTGTTTCCGGTGCATTTGCCGGCGGTTATGCGTAACGTTCCCGAATGATGATCGCCCTGATCCTCCTCATGAACCGCATCCAAAGCCGTCCACCCAGGTTTACGATAGATGTGACTGTCTCTTGTTGGCTATCCAGAGATCCCATTGGCGAAAGAGGCGGCCCAAACCTGTATGGGTTCGTTGGCAATGATGGGGTGAACTGGTTCGATGTACTAGTACAGCGCGGCGGAAAAAAGCGATATATGGCTAAG
>JAGROY010000141.1 GCA_020439995.1 Verrucomicrobiia bacterium | reverse complement strand
GCCAGATGAAAATGAGCCGGAGCCGCCGCTTCTGGTTTTTGATTTTCGTCCGCTCGAACGAGCGCCAGTATCGCCACCAACACGGTCAGCAACGCAGCATAAAACCATTTCGCCAGTTTCATCCTCCCGATTCAAATAATTCAAGAAGCTTCCCGCGAACCTGTGCCTGCCACTTGTCCAAAAATCCGAATGCTCGGAACGCTTCCGCGATCTTTGGTGCCACAGCAGTAGGGTTGTCTGAATTTGCTGACAGGTCCGCGTCGATGGCCGGCAATGATTCCGATTCAAGCGAAGCCCGCTCTTCTGCCACTCTCAGACCGGCTGCCTCAAGAGCCTCGCGGGCCTGCATCTCACCTCCGGCAAGCAGCGCTCGCGCTAAAGCCGACGTCGCCGCTTTCTTTTGAGCAATGACGCCATCGGCAAGTTGCACTGCAGCGGCCAGGCTGGAAAATATGTCGATAAATGCGCCGGGGATCTGCCCCCCTTTCAGTTGTCTGGACTCGTCCGGCGCCACCAGCAGAAGCAGGTGCCTCAAGCGGGTCGACGGCTGGAGTAAACATCCGTAGGCCGCGTTGATCTCTGCGGAATCGGCCGTGACAGATTCGGAGGATGCCTGAACATCGGGATGAGTTTCGCGGCTTAATTCGTGGTAGCGCCGCTTCAATTCCTCTGCATCGAGCACAGCACGGCGCGGCATTCCTAACAGCGCAAAATAGTCCTGAGGGTCAGGCATCTCCCAGCAATCAGGCAGCAAAGCTCTCGCCACACGAGCACGTGACGATCGCATTGGGATTGGTAACCTTGAAACCGCCACTCTGGAGGTCATCGCTGTAGTCAAGCTCGGAGCCAGTCACAAAAAGGGCGCTCTTCGGATCGATCACCACTTTCACAGAATTCGACTCGACGAGGATGTCGCGGTCCGCAGGGCCATCGACCAGATCCATCTTATACTGCAACCCCGAGCAACCGCCGCCGACCACAGCCACGCGCAGGGCTCCGTCTGGGCGCCCCTGTTTGCGCAGCAGTCCAGAGAGCTTCTCAGAGGCTCCCCCGAGCACCTTGATCAGGCTCTCGTTACCGATGCGGAAGTTAGCGGTTTTCGTGGCAGCTGCACTCATGATGTGCAACGTGCAACGTCCTCTGCCAGCCGTCAACTTTAGAACTGAGCGCTGCAACACCGTTGTTCCTGCCCTTCAATCTCCGGGGCTTCCAACGGCTACAGTCGTTTCTTCACCAGTCGTTGAAGAATGCGTCAGTGGCATACACTTCGGCCACCTTGCCCTTCACATTCGTTGCAGAAAGGTCAGCCAGCAGAGCCTGCCAGCGGGAGACTGCCTCGGCTCGTGCTTCGCTTCCCAGCCCGTTACCGTTCTCCCGGTTGACTGCTGCCATTGCATAGGAGTCGATCGAATCTGTATTCATGGTTGTGGATCTGGGTGAGCTGCACCCCGCCACGTTTGCCAGCAGCAAGCCGACAAGAAGCGGTCTGGCTACACTACTTTTCATCTGATCTCTTTCCCAAAAAGAAGTCTCTTCCACTTTCCCTCGTCCGCTGTGGCGAACGTGACTGTCAGAGCAAATACCAACAGGGAAATGCTGAAAATGGACTGATTCAGAAATGGGCTCATAGCATCAATTGTCAGGACGGCTCAGCATTTTCACCCGCCGGTTCCACAGCGGGGCCGTGACTGCGTTGAACCAGATCAAAAAGCCGACTAGAAAATAGCCATAGATTTTCAGCAATCCGGCTATCGCTGGAATCCCCGTATCCCTGAACAACCACTCGCGAAGCAACCATACCAGCATAAACCAACCGGCAAAACAGGGCACCATGAGAAGAATCCGCCGCTGAGTGATGGGAACTTCTGGTGCCACAGGCTTGAGGAAAACGAATGGCCACCAGACAGCCCGGAAGTCCGACAGCCGTCCGTGAGCAAGTGCCAGGCGATCCAAGATGTTCACTTTTCTGGTGAAGGATCAGGTAGCGGTTCGCTGTAGGCGCGAATCCAATCCATCTCCAAGGCAAAGGGCCCCGGCTTCTTGTCGCCTACCAAAACACTCAGCCGTTCAATTTTTTTCGGATCCAGTTTCTCGTCCGGGAGCTCGATCCCCCTGAAACTACCAGTAAACGCCGAAAACGGAATTTTGATCTCCTGCCACTGACCCTCGGCGGTCGAAAAATCGGCTTTAAATGAAACCTCCATCGATCGATACCGCGCATCAGTCGCGAGGCGGAGTTGGTACGAGCGACCGTCTCCATTAACACGTATCATCAATCCGTCGGAGGCGCTCAGATCGAGGGCGACTTTGTCGGTTCGCACTGAAGAGAAGCCACCATTGTTTTCGAGAGAAAGCGTCCCATTGAAACGCATGATCCCTTTCTCAGTCATCAAAACCTTGCCCTTCGACAATCCACCCATTACGCCGTCGTCAACGATTCGCCAGCCAAATGCCTGATTTTCGGTAACACTAAAATCAGTCACCGGAATCTCTGCCCCGAACGCAGCTGGAACGGAAAACGAAATTGCCATCGCAAAAGGAATGACGAGAATGATCGCACGAAGTTTCATCCAACAGGATACGCCCGCGTTTTCAAACCGGACTCTTCTGGATCAGGCTCAATCAGATTTCGTCAGTTCGTATCCATCCTTGCCGTCTTTGATCTGCCAGCCCAGTGCAGAAATCGCGTCCCGCAGCGCATCCGATGCCGCCCAGTCTTTCGCCGCGCGGGCAGCGGTGCGTTTTTCAGCTAATTCCTGCACCTCCACCGGAACTTCAGCCGCGACTGGCTCTCCCACCGCTGGCAACTCCCAGCCGAAAGCGTGCACGAGCACCGCGAGGCCGTCCAGCAATTCGCCAGCTTCCGCAGCATCGACATCACCCGCCGTTGCTCGCTTCTCCAGCGGTTTCATCGCCGAATTCAGGCGTCCCAGAGCAGATGGCGTATTCAGGTCATCGAGCAATGCTGCCCACGCATCCGAAAATGCATCGCCCCCCCCTGACTTTGCAATCGACAGCGCAGTATCATAGTTGCACATCGTCCCGCCGGCGATCGCCTCAAGCCGATGCGCGAACGCAGCGATGCGTTCAAGATTGATCCTTGCGGCCCGCAATCCATCCCAAGTGAAGTTCATCTTCTGTCGGTAGTGCCCGGACAGCATCTCGAACCGCAACTCCGCTGGTGAATAGCCCGGAGCTGCACCTTCGACACCATCCCGGCGACCATGAGTAATATCATCGAGAGTATAGAGATTCTTCAAGCTCTTCGACATCTTCGATCCCTCCACCATCAGATGCTCGGAGTGGAACCAGTGGCGGGCGAACGTTTTTCCCGTGGCTGCCTCGCTCTGAGCGATCTCATTTTCGTGATGGGGAAAACACAAGTCCACCCCACCAGCGTGGAGATCGAATGACTCGCTGAGATACTTCATTCCCATGGCACTGCACTCCAGGTGCCAGCCCGGTCTCCCCTGCCCCCACGGGCTTTCCCAGAAATTGTCTCCATCCTCAGGCTTCCTTGCCTTCCACAGGGCGAAGTCAGCCAGGCTCTCCTTCTCGTATTCGTCCGAGTCGTTGGCCGATACGCCTAACTTCAACTCGCGCTTATCGAGATGAGACAGCCTGCCATAATTTTCGAATGCCGACACTTTAAAATACACCGAGCCGTCAGCCCCCTGGTAAGCATGCCCGGAACTCACGAGTTTTTCAATGAGCGCCACCTGCTCGGGAATGTGTTCCACAGCACTGGGCTCCACATGGGGAGGCAACAAATTCAACGCCTGGCAATCGCGCGCGAACAATCCATGCCAGTAAGCTGTGAATTCCCCCAACGTCTTTCCTTCCTTCAATGACTCGCGGATCGTCTTGTCATCCACATCGGTAATGTTCCGGACGTGCTTCGTCTTCAATCCTGACAACTCGGCGACACGACGGAACAAATCCTGCACGATAAAGGTGCGAAAATTCCCGATATGGGCAGGCCCGTAGACAGTGGGGCCACAGCAGTAGAAGCGAAGGGTATCGCCATCTTCCGCGTAAACCTCGCGCTTTGAACGCGTTAACGTATCATTGAGAACAAACTGTGCCATCAACAGGAAGCAACCCCGTCAACACAAGATTGCAAGATTTTACTGCTGGGCAAACGCAAACACAGACCCGCACGCATCCGACTGATAGTTGGCGTTGTTTGGAATGTCAGAGTTTCCCCGGTGCGCTCTCTAGCAGGGCGCGAGCAATTCATCCAGTGATAGACCGACGGTCAGTAGACGCTTTGTCAATCATCGTATAGGGCAGAAGCAGAGTGCGTCCATGAGCAAAGGGATTGCCAATCTTGGGGGCACTCTCTTAGCGTAGGTTCGAAGGCAAGCTCTGCCCCCCCCCGCCCCGACAATCTGCGCGAGGCCGTCCGGCGGCTGAGAACGGTCTTCAGCATGACGGCTGCCGAAAAGCCGTTCATAACCTGGAAAGTCAAACTGGATGAAACGCTCGGAGTTCCAGAACATCACTCCCCTTGTGCCCCCCCTCAATTCGTCGGAATGAAATTCCTTCACACGCGCAGGCTTCAAAGCTACCGCATCGCTCGGTTGCGCTAGCAAGCATGAGTCTCAACGAATCCGTCGCCCCCTCGAATGGATCCGGGAGCTGGGCTTTGGGTCGGGCACGGGCCCTAGCTAGAGCTTAGCCGAAAACTA
>JAGROY010000140.1:89155-100792 GCA_020439995.1 Verrucomicrobiia bacterium | reverse complement strand
GCCTCACCATCGAAGAATACAAAACCCGCAACCTCATGAAAGCCGAGATCACCTCCAAAGACGTCGGCAAAGCAGCAGTAGCCTTCGCCGGTTCCACATTCCTCAAGACGACCGGTGCGCAGATTCCAGTCGATGGCGGGAATGATCGGGTGATTTGAATGGCGCTGGCGGCGGGCGCAGAAAAGGAATACGTATGACCAACCGATCGATAGGAGAGGCGGGGGAATTTGGAAGGGGGTCGCAGGCAAGCGCTTCAACCAATTTCTATCCGGATACCTGGCGCTACCTCAGGTTTGAGTATCGATTTTTGGATCGGGACCTGCTGTGCTTCCCGATCATCGGTATTCTGTCAGTGCTGCTTGGATTGGCGCTTCTAAAAGTTCACGTCGCCCTCACAATTCTTGTCGTTGTCATAGGGGGGCTACCTGCCATTCTCTGGACAATTGTGGAAGGGAGGAAATTAATCGCACTCAAGTTCGGCAGGGAGAACTTTAAGAACGGCTTATTGACCGCTGCGATCGTCAACAAGACCGATCCCGTGGAGCTCATCCATATCGCCGCGCTTTCGAAGGGCTTTGGAAAGATTTTTTACGGAATCCGAAAAATTCCTTATCCTCTGTTCCCGGAATCCGATCTTGCACCAGGAAAACGTATTCCGTGTGTCTCCGTCTTTCTTGATCAAAAGACGCATTCGGCAACGTGGCATAGCTTCCACCCGACACCAGTCATCTTCGGCACCCAAGATCGGATAAAAATTGGGGAGTGCCTGAAGTATCTTGAAACCAGCAAGGATGACGGCGATTATTTCGAGATCCTCAGAACATTCTTAAGAAATCACGAAGTTGCTGACGATAAACTCACCGTTTATGTCTGTGACGATAATGGCAACCTCATTGAGACCCGCAACGCGAAGCCGGAAGCCGCAACTTCCGGTCGATGACGGAAATGAACCGACGATTTGACGCACCCAAGTTACAATTGACATTGACGAAGAGTTCCCGTCTCGTTCAAGGTAAATCAATGGAGTGACTTGGCAGTTCCGTAAATCCAACTCTAGAATTCCGAAGTCGTACTAGACTGTTGAAGGTGCTCTTGATTTTAGAAATTACCATTGGGCAAATGTTACAAAGATGATTTTGAAGCGGGGAGTGGAAAAAGAGTTGAGATTGCTAATGGCGGTCAGTCTAGCTGCTAGCATCGCTGACACCCTGCCTGCACAGGACTTTGGAGGCGTCGAGGATTTGGCTGTCTACGCAGCCGACATTGTAATCGATCAGCTTACGGCAGCGACGACACAGGTGAATCATCTGTGGGCATCGCAACCAGGCGCAATTTCCGTATTTGATTCCACGTCTGCTGATGGGGTGCCGTCGCAGGTATTCAAGCTCTACTCAGCCCAAAGACTAGGTGCCTCCGGTGTATTGGAGCTTGATTCTGATGTGCCGGCTGACTGGCAAACTCAGCCTGAATTCGTCGATCTCAACGCCCCGGTAACAAATGCCGACGGCACTATTGCCTATCCAATCCTTGATGCTCGATTCTCAGGTGCAGGACTAGAAGTAGAAGGTGGTGTTGTTTTCGCGGCACCAGAAGGATTCGACGTTGATTCAACCGCTATCGAAGGAATCGTTCCGGGCGAGGCGATTCCGATGCCGGTTCGCTGGCTCTACATCGGTGAAAGCGGCGAACTTGCTATTCCAGCAGCTGACGGAACACTTACCCGTGCGGACGGATCTCTGCGACCTGTCACTGCTATCGGTCGAATCGCATTCTGGACCGATGACGAATCGGCAAAGATCAACATGAACACCAGCTCTGAAGGTGTCTATTGGGATACTCCCCACGTCGATACCATCGAGGAGCGCCAATACGCAGGCTTTCAGCCCTGGTGGGGCGAATATCAGCGCTACGCCGGACACCCGGCGATGGTTTCGACCAGCTCTTTCTTCCACCCTTGGAAACGCTACTACCTCCCAGGGACAGCGGGTGCGCTGGAACCATTGCCGCTTGAGAATGCTGAGGAACTCTGGCGCATCGCTCCGGGTGTGAATGCAGGTGGCTCGCGTGGTGGCACAATCGCTGCGACTCCCGGCACACCACAGCTTGTCTCTGAATTCCATGGCACTGGGCTCTGGGGTAAGTATGCATCGCTCGACGAAGTGGTCGAGAAATTGAGCGGCGTGGATTTGCGAACGCGCATTTCAAGCGGCGGATTTTTTCTCACGACTGACAGTGCTGCAGCTGACTATTCACTGAATGGCCATCCTCGGACGGCCATTTGGCCTGTTGATACTACAGCGAGCGAAGATAAACTCTCGCCCTACGCTACCGATTTCGATCGAGCGATAGCAGAGGTTGCAACGGCGGGGGGCGAGCCCTACTACTTTCAGAGGGAACGGATGCCAAACACAAGACATCGGGAGCTTTATGAAACCGCAGATGGTGTAAATTTTTTAAACTACTTTAGGAGATTAGGCCAAATATCCAGCGAACCTATCTCAGGCTTCGTGCCCGGATTTGGACTTGGACTAGGTGACAAGTATTCTCTCGGAAAGTTTGGGGACGTTCTCCAGATCCAATTGGAGATCTTCGACAGGATCCGAGCGTCAAATGCTTCGGATCCCGCGCTTCCGCCACAGAATCGCTACGCCGGATTTGGAGACCAGCTATGCGGTCTATGTAGGTGCGGGGGGCGAGAGGAGCATAGGGTTCGTTGGCCCAATCCTCGATTGCCATATGGAATAGGATGGGGGCGCACGGTCACAGTGGACGAAGTCGCGTTTTTTGCGATCTGCCGAGCACAACGAACAGGGGAGAATTCAGGGCTCGGCCTTGAATCAGAATGGCGAACATTGACCATTGGGGAGCAACTCGTCGAAGTCGGGTTCCTTGTAGAGACCGTTGGGACGGTTGGAGGTGGTCGCCTGTCGATCGATTCTACACTGTTGGTAGGCGGAGGAAGCGGTGTTACGATCGAGCCATCTCCACTGTCATCGTGGGTGCAAGGAGAACCCCTTCTAACGGAGATTGGATCCGTGAATTCGTTTTCAGGGCCTTCTGTGCTAAATGCCGAGCACCGAAGTGTAATGAGATTTACGGGATCTCCAACATTCCAGCGAGTAGTGAAAGCCGCTGATCAGCCATTGAACTTTAGCGGTACCGAGGATCGCGGGTCTGGGCAGCTTCGCATTGTATTATTCAACAAAAGAGACTCGAACGACATCGATTTTCAGACGCAGTCATTTCACCTGGCATTCCCTCCATTTGACGTTGGCTCAGTCATATTCTGGAATCCATCGGGAGACGATGCTAAGAAAAACGATTTGGCGTCCCGGTTTGCTTTTGCGAGAGAGCACGGCATCGGCCATTTGATCAATCCTGACACTGATATCGTCCAATCGGTTGTTCCTGCGGACAATGACGTTCGGCTGCTTGCCAGCCGTAGGGTCGTCGATCCAGGGCATTTTGTTGCTCATCCAGATTATGGGAGGAAGCAAATGGCCCACTCACTCCGTGACGGAGACCAACTACTGCCGGGCGGTAGTAATTCGGGCACATTGATTCTCGAGGCGGATTATCCAGATTCCAAGACTCCGAAGTTTCCGATCGCTGCCGATAGCCCAGACTTCGCGAAATCCAGCGATTCTAGAGCCGGTAAAGAACGAGGTCCGTATGATCCAGTCAGTACGGGCGATTTCGAAACAGGCATTGCGAGAAGCATTGATGGGGACCTGCATATGGTGGACGATGGAGATGCTGGTGGCGACGGCCGGTTAGCGTATTTTGATCCCTTACCGGAATCAGGAGACCCCGGGCGCATTCCCAATCCCCATCGTAGCTCACCATCACCTGTAGTCTTTGGCAGTCTTCCTACTGGTGTCCAAGTCAGGGTTCCCTGGCAGACTTTACTGTTTCGTCCACATGACCCCGCCAAGCATTTCGGCGCTCGAATGTTGCCAGATCATTTATTTCTCGATTGGTTCCGAATGCCAATTGTCGAACCCTACCGTATCAGCACGCCATTTGCTACAGAAGGGCGAATCAACATGAATCACTGGATTACGCCATTTAGTTACATCAAGCGGACGACTGCCCTGCATGCAGCGATGAAACCAGAGAAGCTGCTAGCGATTCCTACCTCGGCCGCGAACCGCTACAAGACCGAAGAGAACGCCGACGTCTGGAGGCATCACATCGATGCTAATGAGACTTTGAGACAGTGGAAGGAGAAGCATTCTCGAGGAGAGGTATTCCGCACAGCTTCGGAAATCTGTGAGCAGTGGCTGGTGCCAGAGGGCGAGACGCTCGAAACACTTCCAGCGTTCTGGAAAGCCCGGACGATTACTGGCGATAATGTAAAAGAGCGGCCTTATGCGGCACTTTACCCAAAGATGACTACCCGTTCACAGGCCTATCGCATGCACTATCGCGTGCAGAAGCTGACTCCCGGAACGACTACCGTGGTCAACGACCTCCAAGGATCAATGGTATTGCGCAGATCTGTCCCCGATGAAACGAAGTTCCCCCCTTACGATTATTTGCGACCGAGCCTCGATACATTTCACTCGGTCTCCATTCAATCCGCGTCCCCGCCGCTCTCTCCACTCGGGAGTAAGCCGTATAGGTTTGAGATGCTTGCTTTCGACACCGACGAGTCCAACGATGGGCTGACGTTTCAGATGACCATAGCTTCAAAATGGGGCAGAGCCTACGTCCTTGAACGCAGCCTAGACGGCGAAACATGGGAGCCCGTCACTGACACTATCGATGGTACCAACAGTCCCATCACGTTGATTCACTTCATTGATCGCGACACTTTACCTCCAATTACCTTAAGCTGGCTCTATCGAGCGAGGATGGTGGCGAGATTTCAGCAGGCCATCAGATAACGGGATGGCCCCCATAGACACTTTTGATAGGAAGCATCATTCGGAACGGCAACGGGATTTCCGGCTGGAGAGCCAATACAATGGCGGTGGCGCTATTTTTACCGGCACAAAAGCCGGACTCATCCAGCTCGTCCGCGTCGCCGCCCTTGAACTCGCCTCCTCAGGAGTCCGCGTCAACATCATCCACCCCGACGCCGTCTTCGACACCAAACTCTGGACCCCCGAAGCCCTCAAGCGCTCCGCCGAACGCTACGGCCTCACCATCGAAGAATTCAACACCCGCAGCCTCATGAAAGCCGAGATCACCTCCAAAGACGTCGGCAAAGCAGCAGTTGCCTTCGCCAGCTCCACTTTTCTCAAGACGAACGGCGCACAGATTCCCGGCTCAGAGATCGGCACAGAAAACAGTTGGTAGCGATTGCCACTCGCTGAGAAATTGAGCAGTCTACCTGGCAATGAAAATTTTGATTCTACTTCTCCTCGGCTCAGCTTCGATCGCCAGCGCCACCGGTTTTGCTAACGGTGTGAAGATCGGCGAAGTCACCGACACTTCTGCCGTCATCTGGACGCGCCTCACCAGAGACTCAGAGGCCGAGAATCGAGTTGATCAATGGAACGAGAACGATCCCCATTGGCGCGCGCCCGGAGAAGCCGGTGACATCCGCCTGTCCTATAGCAATGGAACTGACAACGCGATGCCGAGTCGTTCGAAAACCCTGCCAGCAGTTGCAGACAACGACTTCTGTGTGCAGTTCGAGCTACAGGATCTACACCCCGCCACTTCTTATGACTACGTCATCTCCTCGGGAAACTCCGACAAGGATGTCACTGGGAGTTTCACCACAGCTCCAGCCAAAGATTCCACTAACACCCTCACCTTCGTCGTCTCGACCTGCCAGGATTTTCCACGCCGCGACGACAAAACCAATGGTCACATCATTTACAAATCGATGCTCGCGCAGAAACCCGCGTTCTTCGTGCAGACCGGCGACACCCTCTACTACGACAAGCCGAACCCGCTCGCCCAAGACATCGCGACGGCGCGCTACAAATGGAACCGCCTCTACGCGCTGCCGAATCTGAAACAGTTCCACAAGCAGATCCCGTCCTACTGGATGCACGACGACCACGATGTCCTAAAGGACGACTGCTGGCCTGGCCAGACTTACGGCGATCTCACCTGGGATCAGGGTCTCAAAGTCTGGCGTGAGCAGATCCCGCAGAGCGACAAACCGTACCGCACCTTCCGATGGGGTAAACATCTGCAAATCTGGCTACCCGAAGGCCGCGAGTTCCGCTCGCCCAACACGATGGAAGACGGCCCGGACAAATCCATCCTCGGCGCCGAGCAGCTGGCGTGGCTGGAAGAGTCGATGCTCGCCTCCGACGCCACATTCAAACTTTACATCTCCGCGACACCAGTCGTCGGCCCCGATCGCAAAGGTAAAAAAGACAACCACGCCAACAAGGTATTCGACTACGAGGGCAAGCGCCTGCGGACTTTCCTGAACGCCATCCCCGGCTGCTTTGTCATTAACGGCGATCGGCATTGGCAATACCACTCGATCGACCCTGACACTGGCCTAAACGAGTTCGGCAGTGGCCCCGCCTCTGACGTCCACGCCGGCGGCTTCAAAAAGGAACTACAGGAAAAATGGCAACCCTTCCTGCGCATCAAGGGCGGCTACCTGTCCGTGGAAGTCACCGGAGAATCCGCCACCGTTCGCCATCATGACGTGGAAGGCAATGTCGTGAACACAACGAAAATCCCGGCACCGGGCAATTAGGTCGGAAGGCGACGGTCGATTCCAGCCCGTCTTCTCGGGACTGCCTCCTAGTGTCTGCGCTTCAGCAGCAGGAAGCTGAAACCGAATAGGCCGAGGAGAGAAGCGGAAGGTTCTGGAACTGCCAGTGCTGCGATATCGCTTCCACTGAGCAAGCCAAGCTTGAGTTACCTGCTCGGGAATGAGCCACGCAACCACGAACATGCTGCTCGCAATAACGACTAGCAGCAAATAGAGGGGCGCCTTCTGAGTGTGATTGTAGCGCATCTAAACAGTCGCATTCTGGGCTCAGCCAAGCAGCCGCAGGGTCACTTTGCCTCACTGTTGCCTGGTCGCACACGATTGCCGACGACTTTCATATCCACCGCGTAGAGCGAGGTGCGGGCAGTGATGAAGAGTGTCGTGAATGCATCACCACCGAAACAAACGTTGGCCGGCTGTTCATCGACCGAGATGACTCCGATCTCTTTTCCCTCTGAGTTGAAGACCTGAACGCCTTTCCCCGTGGTTGTGTAAAGGTTCCCTTTGACGTCGACGCACATGCCGTCGCTGCGGACGTCAATTTCGAACACGGGATCGCTGAGAGCCGTGCCGTCCTCAACCAGATCAAACGCGAGTATCTTGCCGAGCTTTCCGGTGTCGGAAATATAGAGCCGTTTCTCGTCCGGCGAGAACACGATGCCGTTGGGCATATCGAATCGCTTACTTACGATCTTGATCGCTTTCGACGCCGGGTCAAAACGGTAAACCCACCTGCCCTCGAGCTCGCCGGGAGCGCCGCCGAGCCCGTACGATGGATCGGTAAACCAGATCGTGCCGTCAGATTTTACAGCCAGATCATTGGGGGAATTGAGCCGCCTCCCCTCGTAGGCGTCGACGAGAACAGTGAGCGTGCCATCCTTTTCCGTGCGAACAACATTCCGTCCGGAATGCTGGCAGGAGAGCAGCCGACCCTCGCGATCGAGCAGGTTTCCGTTGGAATTTTCGCTGACGCGAAATTCCTTTAGCCCACCGTCACCGCTCCATTGCATCAGCTTGCTGTTCGGAATGTCGCTGAAGACGAGAACTTTCATCTCCGGAAGCCACACCGGGCCCTCGGTGAATTTCATGTCTGTCGCTAGCCGACGCACCGCCGCATCAGGCGCCTTCAATTCCGTCGGTAACGGTCCGGCACTCAACCCACTGAATCCAACAACGAGTGAAACGAACGGGACGAGAGCGAGTCGAGCAGAATGAAATGATTGGTTCATGAGGAACAGTTTGACTCGCTCCGGCCCAGCTGGCGAGAGGAAAAAGGTGCTGGAGTCGAGCAGAAGAGGCAAAAACAAAAAGAGGCGGAGAAGAGTCCTATCACTGGATAAAGGCAGGGACCAGCGCTCAAAAGCAAACCAGCGCCCAGCTAACAGGTAATTCTATGATCGCGACCGAGAGCCGGACGGCAAATTAAGGACATGGTTCTATTTGTTATACAATGCCAGCTCTCGGTCGTGGCACTATGTCAAAATAATTAGCAGGGCAAGTGGCACTCCGATGACAAGGGCGTATATCACGAATTCCCCTCTCGAAGGTGAACTGAACTCCACAAACCCGGCTCCTTTGACCTCCAATCTTCCTGCACACTTTGGGCACTCGTTTCTTCGGAATCGAATGCTACTGATACAGGTGAGGATCCAAATCGATAGGAACAGAGAGCCTACTGAGGTCAGCGCGCTTATCGCCAGCACAGCCAGCTTTGACGATATGAATCGATCTAAAAACACTGCCCAAGCGACGAAAGAAACCAAGATCACAAGCGCGAACGGAATGATGGACGTAGGTATAGTTTCGGAATAAGTTTGCCCGCAGTGCTCGCACCTATATGCCCTCACGCTTCCACTAAACATCACGCTCAATTTAACCTGTTAAGGAAGGAACGGCGATCTCCCTTGCAGATTCCTGCGCGCGGTTTTCCCACACAAGGATCCTCCGATAAATGCTTACGCAACCGCTTCTCGTTCTGCGCTGGAGCGTTGGTTTTCGTTGCCATTTCTTCCATTCCGATATTCTCATTGTGTCATCGGATCTAGCTTCAGGCAAGCGGATATCTTCGCACAACGCGATTGCGGAGGCAGCGATTCCTTGAAGGAAAATCGGGATCAGGGTTGTGCTGGCACCAGAAACTCCTTCACAAAGTCACTGACAGGCGCGCTTGGATTTGACTTCCACTCAGCATCGGTCATCCGGCCTCTTTCGATGGGGAGTATGAACTCGTAATGGCTGAATACCGGTCCGCCGATGACACACTGGGCGTCTCCATGGTTCGCTGCCATGAGAAGAAAGTTGACGTTGCCGACGGCTTCGTGGAGGATTCCTCCGTCGTCTCCGTGACAGTCATCGGGAGCATCAGTATGGACATCTGTAACGAGGGGATCCCATACGGCGGAAGGGTGTTCGGCAACGCCGGGAAACGCATTCTGGTAGTAGAGGTTCGGATACCAGCCTGAATAAAGGCGAATGCCGAGGTAAACATCCTCTTCCGCCTCAACCAGACTGCGGATAAAAGAGTGCTGTTCCTCGGAAATCGGCTTCCGATCCAGTTGGGTGAGTGCGACGTCCCCAAGCTTTTCGGCCACAGTGCGAAAGTGATCGAGATGAGTAAGAGCGTGCACCTTGCACTCCGACTGTTGAATCGGGATCGGGCTGACAAACCGACCTTGGGCGATGTCCTCGAGATCGAGGATAGCATTCCGCGGAATCTGGCCCTCTGGCCAGGACTCAGGAAAATTCCGGAAAGATGAATCCGTCACTCGAATCGCTTCAACGACTCCGTCTCCGGAGATGGAAAGGGATTCGAAAGCATCGTGGGCGACTTGGGCGAGCGATGCAAGCCGCTCCCAGAATTCGAGGCGTGGCTCGACATAGCCAGCCGGATACTCGCAGATAATTGGAGGCGATACGGACTGTTTGACGTAAAGAATGGTGTCGTGCCGCAACTGCGTCCATGAGGCCAGTTGCGTGTTGACGGTCTTCATTGCCCAAGCCCGGCTGCGCATCGCGTCGGGGAAGCGCGGATTCCTCGTCTCTCCGGAGAGAGCGCGGAGGCTGCCCAACCAGTTTTGGTACATGTTGGTCTGCCAGAACGCGTCTTCCTGGGAATCCAGTGTCGCACGAACTGCGGCGAGGTTGTGCTGGTAGGGGTAGCCATCGCGAAAAGGAACGCCGCTTTCGTTTTCCATTCGTTGCGCCAGGACATCGGAAACATGATCGTTCCCCAGAGTGGCGAATGCGACATCCAACCCGGACGGCATCCGTCGAACGACCGCCTGCCCATTTTTCCAAATCCGATCGAACGTGACTTTCGAGAGAGTCCAGCTGTCAGGAACGAACTTCTGGCCAAAGAAGGCGAAGGCTCGTGGCAGTGTAATCGGTTCCGTGGGAGGACACCCCTGCTGGATCAGCGAACTGAAAATCTCCTGTTCGCCGTAATGGCCGGACAGAATCCGCGCCTGTAACCGCTCGGGAGCACCAGGTGTCTCCAGCGCCTCGAACGATTTCATGTCTTCGGCTTCGAGAACGTTGATCATTTGCTCCGGCGTCATGAAGTCGGCGAATCCCACGAATGCGTTGATCATTTCTTCGATCGCTTTCCACTGATCGAGTTGGCCACTTTGTTCGAGCAGTAGAGAAAGAATCGCTGCGTCGCAGAGCTGGCGCAGGCTTCCCTCGGCATGCGAGCCGCCGCCCATTCTGAAATCGATCCGTCCAAGCCAGATCATGGTCTGAAAGTAGCGCGCCAGAGTCACCGAGTTCTCGTAGTTCCCGCGCACCTGGAACTGCGTAAAATCGGTAAGGCGACCATCTTCCCCAAACAGGTCGGTTCGGACAAGTCCATCCGACGCCTTCACGTGGTCGAAAAACTCGCGCACCTTTTCAGTGGATTCCTCGAACAACGGTTGCTGGGGTTCCGTTCTGATCAGGGACCGTGCCATGGTGACGAAGAGATCGACATCGATGAGGCAATCTCTCAGTGGGCCGTCGCCGTGGACTTCCACTATTGGCACTAGTGCCGTTACCATCTCGTCAAGCATGTCCTGCAGTGCGGGTCTGAGAAACACTTCCTCAGTCTCTTCCAGCATCGACACGTAGGTGCGGTGCCACGCTTGCAGCATTGCATCCGAACTGATGAACACGGGGAGATCATCCGTCCAAATGTCGTAAAACATATCGACGAATGTTTTGCGCTGCAGCCGTTCCGAAACCACGAAACCGTTCTTCCTGAAGAGTGACAGCTCTCCCTCATTGAGGCGAAAGTCGTGCAGGCGCCGTTCGGGATCGTCCGCAGGCAAATGGGCGTTGTGATCATCCGGCGAAGTGTTGAACTCTTTCCAGAAAGGAGCCTGGGTCGGGTCAAAGGTGAGATCTTCGAGGTAGGGATCGACAAGAGTCGAGAATTCCGTCGGCGCAAACGGCGAATACAATTCGCGGAAGCCGTCGATGCTGAGATCCTCAAACTCCTCAAGGAAACCGTCAAACTGCGCGCTGAAACTCGCGGATTCCGCAGTGAGCGAGTCCTCGAACCGAAACGTCAGTTTTTCGTTGAGCCGATAGAATTGCGTTCCGTCCGATGGTGGCAAGGGAAATTGGAGAGGCAGGGAAGGATCTACTTGCTCAAAGGTTACAGCAGGGCCAATAGACGCCCAATTCTTCAAGTCGGAACTTTGCTGCAAGTGAAACGTCTTCACCGCCGGGGTACCTGTCCACTTAGGCAGGCGAACCCCCGTAGCCATTAGCGCCGTCTCGCCAGTCGGAAGACGTTCGATCCGGTCCGTCGTTTGAGCGATGCAGTCAACCCCAGTCCCAACTAGTCCGCCTAAAATGGCAGAACTCAACCACGCCAATGAAACTCCCGATTTTGTCATAAATTGTTTCTATGCAAGGCAATGCATCGTCGTCAATGAAATATACCAGCTCTTGAAATCGGACGA
>JAGROY010000140.1:0-89002 GCA_020439995.1 Verrucomicrobiia bacterium | reverse complement strand
CCTCACCATCGAAGAATACAAAACCGGCAAAAAAGGAGAGCTAGTCAGAGGCAGATAAGAGACAGGGCACTATTTGTTGCCACGCAAAAGAGCAGGTCACATTGTAACACCATGCGATGGAGAAATAATAGAAGATCTGAACGGGTTCTGCGACCGAAGGTGGCGGCACTGCCGAAAGAGGCGCTACAAAAATTGCACGAGCGCACGGTGAAATTCGTCGAGAAGTCGCCGCTTCTCAGGACTCTCGTGGCTAGTGCACAACTCTCCAGGGGGCGTCTCTACTTGTGGGCTGCGCCGGATGTCTTGATGGCGAGAATTACGCCACTCAGCGCTGAGTCAATGTTACTGGAGACTCCTCACCGAAACTCTTGGGTAGAACACCGTAGGAGCACGCTCAGCAGTGTGCTCAAGTATGTGGAGGCAGACCGCGATGGCACGTTCCACGGACTTGGCTCTATCCTCGGAAAGGGTGGCAAGCGATCGGTGCAGGCCGTGCTCTATCAGGATTTCGGAATCCCGATTCCTGTACTTGCCGAACCAAGAGAATGGTATTCGAAGCATCGAAAGCCGAAAATCGTCGAAACCAGTGACGCCAATGATCGCATTCTCGTGCGCTTCTTCGCAGAAGCAATGTCGGGAACATTTCACGGGACGTGCCTGTATGCTTTTCGAGACGAAGCATGGAATTGTTACACGATCAAACCCAGCGCCTCGACGACCATCGGCGATGCGGAAGCTTGGCTGCAAAAACGCGATTGGCGCGACTGGTAACAATCCGGCACACCGCGCTGAAAGATGAAAAGATGAGAAACGTGGCAGAATTTGTGGACACTCAATGACGTTGGTGGGCAATTGGCATGGCATTTGCGTTACTTTGCGCTTCTACTGAATCCATGCCCCTAGATCTCTCTCAGATTCCCTCGCCAGGTCGGATGCTCGTCGCCCCGCGTGGCGACTTGCTTGAATTTCGCCTCGATACGGGCGAACATGGGGCTGGTCGGGGTTATCTACGGACGAACCTGGGATGCGGCGCGGTTCACCTTCAGGAAATTGTTGATGAGGTCGAGCTGGGGCTGGCGGCGCGGAAGGTGGGCTGGCGGGATCTACCAATGGACGAGATTTCTCCCGGTGTTTACTCGATCTCTGTCCGGCTGGATGAGGTCGGGCGGTTCATGGGGAAGACGTTTTTTGATCCGGCGGACGGCGAAAAATTGCTCTGGCCGGCTGGCGATGATGTGGTGGTGAAGGTGGAGCCAGCAGACACAGTCTGCTCGAACACGATGTACTCGGCGTTCGTCAGGCAGTTTGGGGCGATCAAATCGCTGGCGGAGCAACCAGCCCTGCCGGAGGGGGTGGCCGAACTGGATGCCGCCGGCTATGCAGTGATCCCGCCTTCGGGGAAATTCCGCGATCTGGTAGCAGAGCTGGATTTTATTGTGGGGGAGTTAGGGTTTCGCATCATCCAGGTGCTACCCGTGTTCCCGGTGCCTTCGACTTATGCCCGTATGGGGCGCTTTGGCAGCCCGTTTGCGGCACTGGATTTCGAAGGAGTTGATCCAGCTCTGGCGGAGTTCGACCGAAAGACAACGCCGCTCGATCAGTTCCGCGAATTGGCGGATGAGGTGCATGCCCGCCAGGCAAAATTGTTCATCGACATCCCGATCAACCATACGGGCTGGGCGTCCTGGCTGCAGAACCACCACCCGGACTGGTTCGTGCGGGATCGCGACGAGCATTTCCAATCGCCGGGAGCCTGGGGTGTGACATGGGAAGACCTGTCAGAGTTGAACTACGAACAAAAAGAGCTGTGGATGTATGTCGCGGACGTGTTTCTGTTCTGGTGCCGTGAGGGAGTGGACGGTTTCCGTTGTGATGCGGGCTACATGGTGCCGGCTCCGGTTTGGCGCTATGTGGTGGCGAAAGTGCGGCGGGAATTTCCGGATACGATCTTCTTTCTAGAGGGTCTGGGTGGCCCCCTGCAGGCAGTGGAGACATTGCTGGACCGATCAAACATCAACTGGGCATACTCAGAGATGTTCCAGACTGAAGGGCGGGATGCTCTGTCCTGGAAGCTCGACGAATGGACACGAGGATCGCTGCGTCGCGGGATAGAGATCCACTTCGCTGAGACCCATGATAACAATCGTATGGCCGAGCGGGGTGAAACCTATTCCCGATTGCGGGTCGCAATGGCGGCGCTGGCATCTGTGAACGGCGGCTACGGGATCATGGCTGGCGTCGAGTGGTTTGCTAAGGCGAAAGTGTTAGTGCACGGGGCGGTGCCGTTGAACTGGGGGGCGGAAGTCAATCAGGTGGATTGGATCCGGCGGATCAATGCGGTGCTGGCGACACACGTGGCCTTTGCGGATGGTGCATCGCTGGATGTGGTGAGGGTGGGTGAAGGTGAACAGTTTGGATTAGTGAGGCGCAATCGTGGCGAGGTAGTGCTGGTGCTCGTGAACCTCGATCTGGAACACGCGATGCTGAGCGAATGGGGAACCGAGGTATTCTCGCAAGGCGAATGTTTTGACCTGCTCAGTGGTGAGCGTTCGTGCGGCGGACGCATCGAACTTGCGCCGGGAATGGTGCGTTGCCTGAGCGAAAGTAGCAGCGCGCTGGGCGCAGTAGAGGAGGCACTGGAGGTCACGTTTGGCGAGCCGCACTATGTGCTGCGGCAAAGGGTGGCAGCTCTGGAGGCGGATGTCGTCCGCTGGTATGGCTGCGAGGGAGTGGGGGATTTGTTAGAGTGTCCGGAAGCATTTTGTGAAGGACTGGGTGGCGAAAATGCACCGGTGATGGTGCAATGGAACTGGTCTCATGATGCCACACGCGTGGTGGTGGTGCCGCGCGGGTGGGGGATATTTGTAAAGGCCGATGCCCGATTTTCCGTATCCCTGTCTAAGAGCGACGGTGATGTCATCTGGAAGGCTGAGAGCTTCCAGCAGCAGGCCGATAAACATTTTGCACTACTGCCGCCGATTGCGGTGGCCGGGGACTATCGGATTGAAGTGGTGCAGTTCGGTGGCCGCGAGATTGAACGGCGGAACGGTAGGATCTACGCTGCGCCTGATCTGAAACAAGCGATGGTTCAGTTATCCGGCGACCGTGCGCAATACGCTCTGTGCACCAATGATCGCGGAGCGATGTCGCACGTTCGCGGTGCCTGGGGCGAGATCCGCAGCCAGTATGATGCGCTCCTGGCGGCGAATCTGCATGACGAGTTTCCGGTTGATCGACAGATGTTGCTGGTGCGGTGTCGTGCCTGGATCGTCTACCGCGACTACTCGCGCGAGTTGTGCATTGATTGCCAGACTGGCTTTGGAGTGGTGGGGCCGAACACGGTCGAGTGGCGATTTGATGTGCCAGTGGGTGGCGGCAAGTGTGTAGGGATGCGGGTGGAATCTCACCTGCAGGCCGGGAAGAATCTGTTAGGGCTGCGCTTTCACCGAGAGCCGTCGAAGGATCATGGATTGGACGGCGGAGCGGCGGTACGCCTGGTGGTGCGACCAGATGTGGACGATCGCGGGTTTCATGAGAAGACAAAAGCTTTTGCCGGACCGGAGGCGGTGTGGGCGGGTGCCTGCTCGGAACGTGATGGCGGATTCCGTTTTGCGCCGGGCGGCCATGCATTGGAGATGATCGCTCGGAGCGGCGAATACCAGGTGGAGCCGGAGTGGATTTACAATGTTGGTCACCCGGTCGACGCCAGTCGCGGGCTCGGCGACGCGAGTGATCTGTTCAGCCCTGGCTACTTCGACACGCAGCTGGTCGAGGGAGAATCGTTCGAACTGCTGGCAGCCGCAGTGGTGGGCGATGTTAGTGCCGACTTTGATCTGGAGTGGGAAGAGCCAGACGCAGTCCGCCAGCTCAGCCTGGCAGCGGCGTCCAAACGAGCGATCGCCGACTTCGTGGTGAAGCGTGATGACACGCGCACGGTCATCGCGGGCTACCCGTGGTTCCTCGACTGGGGACGCGATACGTTGATCTGCCTGCGCGGGATGATCTCGGCCGGAATGCTGGACGAGTCGCTGGATATCCTCAAGCAGTTCGCCAAATTTGAAAAGCATGGAACGCTGCCGAACATGATCCGTGGCGGCGACGACTCCAACCGCGACACGTCCGACGCGCCGCTGTGGTTCTTTGTCAGTGTCGGCGATCTGATCGATCAAATGGGCGAGGCGGCAGTGCTCGGCGCGGAGGCTGGTGGGCGCACACTGACGGAGGTGATGCTGTCGATCGGAAGAAACTATCGCGACGGCACGCCAAACGGAATTCACATGGATCCCGAAAGTGGGTTGATTTTCAGCCCGTCGCACTACACCTGGATGGACACCAATCATCCAGCTGGAACGCCGCGGGTCGGGTATCCGATCGAGATTCAGGCGCTCTGGTTCGCTGCAGTCAAGGTCATGGCTAAACTTGATCCTGCGGGTGATTGGCAGACTTTGGCCGGGCGAGTTCAGGCATCGATCGTGAAGCACTATTATCGCGAAGGATCGATTGGCGGATACCTGTCCGACTGCCTGCATGCCGAGTCCGGTCAAGCGGCCGCCGAGGCCACCGCAGATGATCACCTGCGTCCCAACCAACTGTTCGCGATCACGCTCGGAGCAGTGACCGACAAAACGATCGCGCGAGGAGTAGTCAAGGCATGCGAGGAGCTGCTCGTCCCTGGTGGCGTGCGCAGCCTTGCTGATCGCCCGGTGAAATATGAGCTGCCGGTGTATCGGGACGGTGTGCTATTGAATCAACCGAACGCGCCTTACTGGGGGCGCTACGAGGGCGATGAGGACACCCGACGGAAGCCTGGCTATCACAATGGCACGGTATGGAACTGGCCATTTCCATCTTACGCAGAAGCGCTCTACATGACCTACGGCGATGAGGTTGTCGAGGCCGCTCGATCGATCCTCGCCAGTGCGGTGGTGCCCTTCAATCAGGGGTGTCTTGCGCAGCTGCCAGAGATCATGGATGGCGATGCCCCGCATCAGGAACGTGGCTGTGGTGCCCAGGCTTGGAGTGTGACTGAGCTGTATCGTGTTCTGGAAATTCTCGACTGAATCAGCCTCTGCCAAGCCGCCCGCCTGTTAAGCCAGGATGAGATAGAGTGAACGAACGCCGCTGATTTTTAGCTGCAACCGATCCGTGCCATCTGTGGCAATTCTCATCACACAAGGCGACAAAGACGTGAATGCGCGCCGGTTGCTCGGCGAGCATCCAGCTACACTGACCCAGCAGCAAAAATGTTGAGACAATGAGACCAGAACGCCAGAGTCTGGCCAATCCAACGGTTGCAAATTCCTTCAACATTCTGGCAACAAAGGTAATGCAGTTTATAACGGACGTCCACTTGCATCCGGCGTTCTCCGCCGCGATGCTGGAGCTATGTCATCATGTTGTAGTAAGGACAACGAGCAACCCTCCGCGGAGGAACCACCCAAAACCAAAAGCTGCTGCTGCGCTGGTAGTGATGCGACCAGTGCCAATGCCAGTTGCCACTCCGATGATGCCCCTGCCGAACCGGAGGCGAGTTGCTGCACGCCCAAAGGAAAGACTGACTGGCTGCTGTGGATCTCTGGATCACTCGTGCTGGTGGCTGCGATCGGCACCTCTGTCTTACCTGCCTCATTACTGGATCTGGCACCTGCGTGGCTGATTCACTTCGGCCATGCCAGCACAGAGTTGTTGGGGAAAATGTGGTGGGGCCTGGTGCTGGGAATCTTCTTTGTGGGGCTGCTGGCAAAGGTGCCACGCGAGATCATCATGGGCACACTCGGCCGCGCTGGAAGCTGGCGGGGATTGCTCAGAGCCACCGCTGCCGGACTTTGCTTCGATCTCTGTTCGCACGGGATTCTTCTGGTAGGCATGCAGCTCTATCGGCGCGGTGCAAGCCTCGGGCAGACTGCGGCATTCCTCATCGCCAGTCCGTGGAACTCGTTTTCACTTACGCTTATCCTTGTCGGGCTTATCGGGCTGCCGTGGACGGTCACTTTTGTGATTCTGTCAGGGGTAGTAGCGTTGACTGCAGGCTGGATGCTCGAGCGGCTGGTCGAGCGCGGCACATTGCCAGGAAATCCGTTCACTACTGCACAGGAAGAGGGATTTCGCCTATGGCCGGAACTCGTCAAAAAGTGGCGTGGAGCCAGGCTCAATGGCGCATTCTGGAAGGACGTGATCGTCGATGGACTCAAAGAATCCCGCATGATCCTGCGCTGGATTTTCTTTGGTATCCTGCTGGCAGGTTTGATACGAGTGCTACTGGATCCAGCAGTTTTTCAGCAGTACTTCGGCCCCACGTTGCTCGGATTGATTCTCACATTGATCGCCACCACCCTGATCGAAGTGTGCTCCGAAGGCTCCAGCCCCATTGCTGCCGATCTGATCACTCGCGCTGGTGCACCAGGTAATGCCTTTGCCTTCCTCATGGCCGGAGTCGCTACCGATTACACGGAAATCATGTCGCTGAAGGAGACCACCCGCTCATGGAAAGCAGCATTGTTCCTGCCACTGGTCACCGTGCCTCAGACGCTCGTGCTCGGGTGGATCTTGAACCACTTCGCTACACGATAGGGGGCGAGAAAATTCTCGCTTTCCACGGTTGTCCGACAGTAGTCTGTCCCGACAGAATGTGACTATCACTGACGCGAATGACATGATTGTAGCCCGTGGACGCCCATACTGAAATCTGCCCTCGTTGTGGTCAAACTTTCCGGCCCGCGGCAGTTCTTGGCCTCTGCCCGCGTTGCGTATTTTCCGAAGGCCTTGCACCCGAAAATCCGCCTGTTGGCTACAGCACCGGTACGCCGTCGGCAGCTCCAGAGCCTGAAGAAATCGCCGCTTTGTTCCCGGAGTTGAAGTTTGAGCGATTGATAGGGGTAGGGGGGATGGGTGCCGTCTACAAGGCTCGGCAAATCAGTCTGAACCGGGATGTCGCTCTCAAAATTTTTCCCACTGGGAGCGGCGATACCGATCCTGCATTCGTCGAGCGGTTTCATCGGGAAGCCGAAACGCTTGCACGTCTCAATCACCCTAACATTGTCACTGTCTATGATCGCGGGGAGGTTGACGGCTGGATCTACATCCTGATGGAGTTCATCGATGGAGCCGATCTATCCAGCCTGATCAAAGCGGGAGCGATCGACGTGAGTCAGGCGCTCCACATTATCGGGCGAACCTGCGATGCACTTGAATTTGCGCATAGCAAAGGGGTCGTCCACCGCGATATTAAACCTGCAAACATCCTTGTCGGTACTGCAGGCAAGATCAAGATCGCGGATTTTGGACTGGCCAAGTTGACCGGAAACGGGGAGCAACATTTTAGCCTGACAGGTGGGGGCGATGTTATGGGGACGCCGCTCTACATGGCCCCGGAGCAACGCAAGTCGCCCACAGAAATCGATCACCGAGCAGACATTTATTCGACCGGCGTGGTTTTCTACGAGATGCTCACGGGTGAACTTCCTGCGGGACGATTTCGTCCGCCGTCTGAGTATACGGATGTGAGTTCGACCATTGATGATATCGTTTTGAAAACGCTTGAGTCCGAGCCCGCTCGGAGATTTCAAGACATCAGCGAAGTTCGTACCGCACTGCTCGGCGCGGTTTCGAAGCCAGACGCACCGCTGTCCGAAGTTAAAGTGACGGCTGATGCCGGACGATCGCAGGGCAAACGTTTCTGGTTCGGGCTGGCCGCCACAGCGATCGTCGTTGTGATGGGCGGAACGGCGATCAAGACGTTGAGCAACCGGCACTCATCAGGAGCGCTGGCAGCTCCGATTGTCGACGCTGCGTTCCCGCCGCAACCGCCAACCGCAAAACACATCCCCCAGAATCAATTGATCGTGTTGCGCCAGGATCCCCCTACGTCACTTGCTTACTTCAGTGGAACGATTGCAGCGGCCGGACAGACACTCGTTGTCAGTTGTGCCGGTCGAGACCATTTCAGTGAGAGTTCCGGACTCGCCGGACAGGCCTTCGTCTACGAGATAGGCGCGGATGGTAATGCTGTGGGAGAGCCGGCGATCTTAATCCCGCCGGGATCGATCGTGGATGATATGTTTGCCCAGGTAGTCGACATCAACCGGGCTGGGAACACCATTGTCTGCAGCAATCCCCACAAGGTGGATCCTGATAGCCCAGACCACCTGGGCGCTATCGAGGTGTTTCGTCGCTCCGGCTCGGGCATCAATCAATGGTCACATGAGCAGACTCTCTATGTCGACCGTGAGTTTGCAGATCACGCTAACGAGATACGGGCATCCGTGGGCGACAACATCATTGCGATCGGGTCACCTGACCACCGTGGCACGGGTGAAGTCATCATCTTTGAAAAGGACAGCAAAGGTGGCTCCGCGTGGCTGGAAACGGCGAGACTCGCGCCAGTGGACTGTAGCGAAGGTGCGCAGTTTGGCTGGATGAGTGCCTTCCCTGAAGACGGGAATGGAAGGCAATCCGTTGTGGTGGGTGCGTTTAATGACAACGACGATATCGGCCCAAGACGTGGGGCGATGTTCCTTTTTCAGCGCGATGATGCAGGCCAGAGATGGCAGGAGCCGATCAAACTTGCCGATCCGGATCGCTCTGCTTTCGCCGTATTCGCCGGCAACATCACTGCCGAGGGAGCAACGATAGCAGCGGGAGCGCCCGGTGATGCAGAAGATGGCACGCTGCTCGTGGGTAGCATCACTGTGATGGAGCGAGACGCGGATACGTCACTCTGGCAGATGGCGGCAAAGCTACGCCCGCCAGCAGACGAATCCACGCGCAATGGATTTGGTCAGCGCCTTGCTCTGGCTGGAGATCGCCTGGCAGCGACCTCGGTGGTGTCCACGGAAGGTGGCGGGTATCAGAGCATTGTCTATCTTTATCGACGCATCGGCAGCGAGTGGCAGCTGACACACAAAATCGATACGGGCAGAGAGCCGAGCCTGTGGCTGGGACGGATCGCTGTCGGCGATCATTTCGTCGCCATCGCATCACGTAAGGATGCCGGTCCGGACGGCTTACTTCAAATGGCTGGCGCAACCCTGATTTTTCCACTTAGTGACAAATGAGTAACCGCTGCGCCCTCCCACCCGTCGTTTTAGTCAGCCTGCTTATTGTCACCTTCGGGGCAACAAGCCTGGCGGACGAGGTGGTTCTCTACTTGCCCGATCATCCCCAGGGCGGTCAGGCACAGACGATGGCGGACGACGGGTTTTTCGCGTTCAGTAGCGATCTCTTCAATCAGCAGGGGTTTTATTCTTCTGACGAACTCGGGACGACTTTCACATCGGCTCCCGACCATAGCCTGCGGGCTGGGTTCTCTACGCATGGTGGAATCACGGGCGCTGCAATTCACCCAGATGCCCCGGTGCTCGATTCCATAGCGGGCTTTTCGATCTCATTTGATCTGGCCATCGACAGTGAATCTCATATCGACAGGGATGACAACGGTGATGAAATAAACGACCGCGGTGGTTTTGTGGTGATCGTGATCGGTGAAGATCAGCAGGGAATCGAAATCGCGTTCTGGGAGGATGAGATCTGGGCCTATGAAGGTGGTGAGGAGCCTGAGCTGTTTACCCATGCCGAGGGATCTCCTCAATCGAAGGAATCGATGCGCGAGCTCCGCTCCTATGAGTTGACTGTCTTCAACGGCGGCTATGTTCTGAAGGTCGGTGGCGAATCCATCCTCGAAGGGCCGTTGCGAGATTACACTTCATGGCCGGGGCTTGAGATTCCGTTCCTCGGCACATTCGACCCCTACGAAGTTCCGAACATACTGTTTCTAGGTGACGATACCAGCAGCGCGCAATCCACTGCCCGAATCGGCCGGATCGCGGTCGAGTTGGATCTTGATCTGACCTCACCACCTGATGTGCCAACGGATCTTACGATGGTGCGAATCGACGCTGCTACCTTTCAGCTCTCCTGGTCATCCACTCCAGAGAGCGATGTGTCGGTTCGATCGAGCGATGACCTGATTGAATGGCTGGAAGTGGAGCAGGTGACTGCAGATGACGCTGGGCGGGGCAGATTCACGTCACAATTTTCTGCCAGATCCGGATATTATCGGATTGAGCCAGTCGACTGATTGTCAGTAAGTCATGACGCGAAGGGAATTCTATTTTCGTTCAGGTGTAACCTTTCGATGGAATTTCTCCCTGTAGTGAATGAGTCCCAGTGTGTCGGGGCCATTCCCATGAAATACAGGAAACCCATTCTCTCCACCCTGATCGCGATCATCGCTGCGATGGTTGCCGCATATGGCGATCCTACGGAGCCGGAGCACAGCGTCCGACTCAATCCGGATGGACAATGGCAGCTGTCATGGCGCTCCGTTCCAGGCGAAGAGTATATTCTCCAGCGCAGCAGCGATCTTGTCCGATGGGAAGACGCGGCTACGGTCAACGCCACCAGTGATCTGACGAGTTACATCGATACAGATTCCGCAGCCGGAGCGACGCTCTTCTGGAGGTTGAAGTACGATGGCGGAAGCGGCAGCACCGTGTTCCTTCCGTTCTGGATCGTGGAGGTGGTCAAGGTGGATGCAGCAGGCAATCCCGTCACTGCGAGTGAACCGGGCGCCGGCTGGCGTGTGGCGTGGGAGAGCGAGCCAGGAAAAAGTTACCGGTTGCAAAGAAGTGCCGATTTGCGGGCCTGGGAGGACGTTGTCACCCTTACCGCGACCGCCGAAATCACCAGGCATGTGGACACGGGTGCAGTCGCAGCGTCTTCTATGATCTGGCGGGTGATCGGCGCACGCGGCACCACCGCTCCCATCGAGATTTCTGACGTTGATGCTGGCTTTGTGACATCCACTGGCCCTGGCGGCAGTGTTGCGACGCTCAATGTCAACATCGTCTCAGACAAACCAATCCAGTCGGTCGTCTACTACGATGGCGACACTCCTCTCGGAAATGCTACACCCGGCCTTGGGAGCAACTGGCGCTACACCTTGCCGTTCGATACCAGCAAGCCGCGCATCGTTCGACTTTCTATCGAAGCCACCGATGCCAATGGCCTGACTGTGCGCACGCCGACCAGCGGAGTTCTGGCGGCCGACACATCAAAGTTTGTGGCACTGGTTGAGCCGGGGAGGCAGGCACGTGACCTTGCCGATGACCTGCTGCCAAGGTTCGGCTCGTTCGTGAGCGTAAGTGAGTCCGGCGAGCTTGGACCATTTCTATTTTACCCGGAAGGGATTGGCGACCCGACACAAACAACCGGCGCTCACTTTGCCATCGGTGCTGGTGCCATGATCGAAGAGCAGGGAGACGACGTAGTCATCCGCTTCACCGAGGCGGAATTTCATCGCGGCCATATCGACCCGAGCCCGATCCCATCCCGTGCGGGCACCCGTTCGATCAATATCAACGATGTATCCCGGCCCGGAATCGTATTGAACTTTGATTGGCCCCTGAGTAGTCCGGTGCCGCTACTGTTTGGTGCCGTTCCGGTGGGATGGAGCGAAGGATCGCTGACTGCGGACGGCTGGGCCGGGCTCGAAGTGATTCCGCCCCTGGGGGACTTTCCTCTCCCCGGAGGTGGAGGCAGCGCCCGGGTGACCACCGATCCCCAGTCGGGCGAAACGAACCTTGTGGCCTGTTTTTACGGTGAGTGGGCACCCATGGCTGATGGCGGCGTCACTTTCCGCGTGCCGCAGTCGGAGCCACTGAAAGTCTATCTCTCACTCGACGGAAAAATCTCCGCCAGCGGTACGGCTGAAGTTCTCTTTCCCGATGGTGCCACCCTGCGTGGCAGCGTAAAGTGGCAATCCCCTGACTTTGAAATCAGCATCGAAGGGAAAGGCTTCACCATTCCTGCGCTTGGTTTCTTGAAAGATGCCCTGCCCGAGAACCCTGAGAATGTGCTTCCTTCCGAAAACAGCGAAAGTGAATTGGACGAAGCTGCCGCGACCCTCCTTGCCTACAGGAATGCTTACAGGGGAACGATTCAAGGCGGCTTGCATCAAGCGAACATCGACGATACAACGGAATACTTCCCCGCGCCGGGACCGACCGATGCGACTGGCAGCGTCCTCGAGGGCTGGGCCTGGCGACTACTCAGTTGGCATGCCGACCATGCCGGTGAAAGGCTAACGACTGAGCAGACTGAACAACTGGGCCGGGCCGTCCACGGTGCGGCCAAGACTGCTGAGGCAGCCAACGATCTTTCGACCGTTTTAAAACTGCTTCGCGACTATCTTGTCCTGCAACAACGAGCGGCGGACGCCCTCCCCAACAACGCGACCGAATTCCCCGCGCTACTCGCCGATTCCAGACGCAGAATTTTCTCGTCCGCAGAGAGGCTCATCGATCAAAGTTCCGCGATTGGAACCGGCACTGCCTTTGGCGACACATCGAGGCTGCTGACTGAGGTGCTCAAAGCCAGCCAGGGGCAGCTGTCCGGACTTGATCCCAGGCAGCGTGCACCCAGAGCTGATGACGACGAAGATCCATTTATCCGATCTGTGCGATTGGCCACCAAACTCAGGGGGAAGCTGGACCGGGGCGTCTTTGAACGAAATGGCATCGACGGAGACGGCAATGTCGACCTGAACAACGCCACGCTTGCGGGCAAAACTAAAGAGGAACTCTTCGCGCTCATGTTAGAGTTGTACCAGTTCTTCACGGTCATTGAGAACGAAGGAGCGGCCACCAGCGCCCAGGAAGCTCAGACGGCACTGGGATACCCGCTCTTCGAAGCCATTCAGGAGATCCGTCCGCAACTGTCAGCAAAGGTCAGCGCAGACGCTCAGTCCGCGATTGCCGGAACCGCGATAGGTGCCACCTCCAATTTCGAGGCCTATAATCGGTTGCGTCTGGCGGTTGCCGACTATCGACGATTCTTCGAACTCTTCAGCGCAATGGGCCACAAGCAACCGGTGAACTTTGTCGGCTTGAGTCCTTCAGCCACCGAACTTGTGAATCGTTTCAACGAACTCTCCGCCTACTGGACTCTTCAGATTGATCCGGCCGTGCGCAATCAACTGCACACATCGAATCTCGATATCGTGGGATCTCTGAGCATCGCCAGCGCAGACGGATTGCCGCCGGGAACATTCGATCAGCCCTGGCTCAATGCCAAGCTCTACAATGATCAACTGAGGAGCACGGTCATCGGTTCTCCCAACTGCGACGAGCTGATCACCGATCTGAGAAGCCGGCTGGATATCACCATTCCTGACATCGTGTCTGGAGGGGCTGGAGGAGACGTCGATCATGGTGTGCACCTGACCGGCCAATACGAGACCATCGAACCTGCCAGTGACGGCATCAGGACACTTCAACTCAACCAGGCTGGGCGCTATCTTGATGGGTGGCAACAGACCCATGCCAAAGGCTCTGGAATATGGGAGGACGAGCTGCGGGCTGTTCTGGTTTCGCAGTCTGCGGGCGAGTTGCGATACGCGTATCTGCGCCTTGATCCCCAGGGTTTCATCACCACAGCAGGAACCCTGGACGCGCGGAACATTCAGGGCGTGATCGGCGGCAATCCAGCGACTCTTGTGGAAGTCACCCTGACAGAATCAAATCGCGCCTTCCCGAGTGCTCCTGCCGTGGAGCAGGTGACCAAGTTTGTTCAGACGGCTCGCACAGCGACGTTTTCTGACAAAATCATCAACTTGTTCCAGTCGGAGGCGCGCGACATTGTGCGCTCTCAACAGAGGGCACCATTGCACACCAGCGAGATCGAAATGGTGTCATCCACACTCCTTGGCGAGAACCCCGGCCACGATGCGGATAACAATGCCACCAACGGAAATCAATCAGCGGGGATCTTTACACTTCTTGATCGTTACTTCAATGATCCCACCGCCGATCGGTTGAAAAATGCGCTCGCGATTAACGGCTGTATCGCGCTCATCAACAGCGAAGTATCCACCGATCATCTTCCGCTGGTTCGCACCGTCATCAGGGAATTGCTGTCCCGTCGGAACGTGGAAGGACTAGAGCCGGAAACCAGCTACTGGCAACGCCTGATGATCATCTACAACAATCACCGGGGCGCTCTTCCCGCCATCTCGGCAATCCTTGGTGTCGGCGATGGAGAGATTTCGACGGCGAATCTGTTCCAATATGAATTCACCCTTACTACGGTGGCCCTGGGAGCGGATGCGCCTTTGATTCCTGGGGCCGGACTAGGCGCTGCCTACATCGAAATCACAGTAAAAAAGGCCGCCCCTGACGGCACCAACAACCACGCCGCTCCCTGGAAATTTGTCGCGGCGCTGGGTCAGGTCGGATTGGGATGGGGATTCACTCCAGTGTCTCTGACTGGCTCGCAGGATATCGTGACCATGTCCTCTCCGTTTGACTACACGGTTGACGACATCAAGGGCGGCATAGGAATTATCACGCTCAGTGGAGGCCTGGCCATCGGCGTGGGAGAAGCGGTGGGTACCACTTCTATTACGATTTTTGCCGAGGGTGAGAAACCGGCGCTCGTGGTGGATCCTGGTTGGACCAGTGATCTGCTGGGCATTCAGGCATCGGTGATCGGCCTCGATGTTTCTCTAGGTTGGGTGTGGGAAGTGAAAAATGGCAATGTTGTAGTGGGCGGCGATGGCAATTCATTGACCGACGACCTTGTCACCTTCGCGCCGGAAGCACAGGCCAACTTCGACCAGGACTTCAGTTTCAATATCAACAGCGCTGTGCTTACAGAATGCGGCTGGCAGACGTTGCGGGAGTTCGCCGCCGAATTTCGATATTTGCTGGATCGCAAAGATTCAGAGATCGCGGTGCTCGGATTCACGGACACCACTCAAACGGATGCCTTCAATGCGACGCTGTCGCTGAACCGGGCAAATGCTGTGAAGAACGCTCTGGTTCAGATCCTTGGAACGGATGGGGCGAATATGGTTCCCGTGGGATTGGGAGAACGCCCGGCCCGCAATGACGTCACGGATGAGCAACTCGACGCTGATGACGTGGTGGAGCCGTATGAGCCATGGATCGATTTCATCTTCGATCAGAGATCCGAAGCGGGAACCATTCCTAATGGAGAGTCACTGGCAGAGTGGCGCAGAGTCGTCGTCATCATCAACAATCTCATCAAAGTCAGCCTCAATGGGCAATCGGAGTAAGCACATGAATGCATACAGGAAACTGCCACAGATCATTGCTGCAGCGATCCTCTTGATCGCTCCACTGGCAATCCTCCCGACCTTCGCCCAGGAGGACGATCCCACCTCGACCAATCGCCCTGAACTGGTTCTCCAGTGGCTTCGGGGATTGATCGCCGAGGCTGCCATTGGCATGGAAGAACTGGACGCTGCTCCACCGCGGCTTCTCGTCGAAACATTGCCGGATGGAACCACGTGGATGGCCTACATTGCTTCCCAGTTTCAGGGGCTGCCGAAGTCACAGTGGGCGCTTGCCGATGAGGCGGTGATGTTAGTGCTGGGAGAGGCCGAGCGTATGAAGCGATTGGCAGGGGCGAGCGAGGGAACTCCAGATCAACAGATTTTCGTAACCGCCCGCCGTGGTTATCTCGAGGGTGCCGCTGCGATCCTCGGTCATTACCAAACCACCTCTGCCGCGGTCTACGACGACACAGCGGGAGCGATTCCGAATCCTCTGGGGCTGCCGGACTGGGCGCTGCCGGGCGAGATCCAAATCAAGGAAGCGGCGGGCTCAGCGCGGATCAATGTCGAAACCGGCGAGTTCGGTGGACGCCTCTCGGGGAACATCGCACTTCCAAAGTTTGACGCTGATTTTACTCTGCAGAATGCCAGTTTTGATTCACGCGGGAATATTGATATCAGCGCCTATGGCATCGCGTCCTTTCCGCCTGGTTCGTCCGATCAAGTGACCCTAACTGTGCCAGATCGGCGGCCGCTCGTTTTTAAACTGACTGAAGATGGAAAATTTCGCGCTGCGGGATCGGGACGGGTGGCCCTGCCGAATGGCACTCAATTCGAAGCTTACTTCGACGCCGATGATCCCAACTACGAATTTGGGATCGCCTTCAGTGGGGCATTGACGCTGGAGATGGCTAATGCGGTAAAGGCATTATTGCCCACCATTGATGAGACCACCAATACGAATCTTTCGCTCGAGGAAATGGATGGCATCGCCAGGTTTCTTGGAAAGTTTGGCAATGGCGTAGAGGCAATGGCCATCGAGACACCGGAGCTGCGATCGCTCGATAACCTGAATGTTGGCGTCGCTCCCGAATTTAAAGAACAAGAGGTGTCAGTGCCAATGGATGTTCTCGACGCCTGGGTAGAGGGATTGGGCAACGAACACGTCCGTGCGTTGATCACAGCTCCGTTGGATGCGTCGCTGTCCGAGGTGGATGATCTCTTGAGCGCCCTGAAAGGACAGATTCGCGGCGCTCAACGGGGTATCACACCGAGCCTGAATCAGATCAGGCAACTCAGTCGCCATGCTGCTCTCCACGGACGAGTGATGGAGATTCTTGAGCGCAGCAAGACCGAGTTCGACCTTGGCAACGAGGACGAAAGCGCTCGACTGCTCGAGGAAGGCGGACTGGTAGCAGCAGAAGCCGAAGACGTAGCGCTGGAATACCTCGAAGCATTGCCCGCCGATGCCGGAGCAGAACTCATCGTCGCCGCTGTCCGGTTCTGGTTGCGGGCCGACAAGTTGATGGCAGTGCTATCGACTGATGATTCTGTCAGCCTCTCCCCAGCCAGCCTGACCGTCGTGCAACAGAAACTTTCCGATGCGATCAACGATACCCTGGAAACGCACGGACTGGGGCCAGAGGCGCAGATCATTGATTCGGCACTATTCGAAGCGCTGACGCCAACGGATCTCCGCACCTTGTTGCTGGTCGCCGTTGAAATCGATAAGCTGCAATTTCTTCTTAGCACCGAGACTTTCGTATCGCGACTGGATGCCCCGCCGATCACGACGCTGCCAGAACACGAGCATCAGAAAGTGCGTGCTCTTTATGATGCGGCAGTGGCCAAAGGTGATATGGCTGGGCGTGCACAACACGCGGTCAGGCTGGCGGATATCGCGTCTGTCCGCAGCGTGTTCAGTTCTGCCTCGCAGGAAGCGGACGCGCAGTTTGCAGTGAGCGCGATCAATGACACTGTGCTGGCCGTCGCAGGCTCGAACCCGACTCCTGAACAACAGAAACTGGCAGCGCAGCTAATCGAGGCTGGCCGCAACCAGCTCGATCTGGAGAACGCGATGGCGCAGCGACGTGCCGATGGAATCGTTGGACGCGATGATACAGGCAATGATCCCCTGCTGGAGAACGTCACATTCGATGAACTGGGAAAGCCGTTTTACCAGCGCTGGTACACCGCGCTCGTGGCCGCGCAGGGCGGCATTCCCAATGCGGACTCTCAGCTGACTCTGGCGACAGTGATCAAAGGCGTGGCGCAAATGCAGACCGAGCGCTTCCAGGACGGCGATGTCATTGAGCAGAATCTGTCGGAAGCGCATGACGCATTGCTTACCATGCTCGACCTCATCGCCATTGCTGAAAATCTGCTGCCAGACAGCGCACCAGATCTAAGCGCCAGCTGGCACCCGCTGCACGACGAGTTTCTTCGCATCACAGAAACTCACCGGTTGCATTCACTGCTCAGTTCCTACGGACAAGCAATCGCGGGGGCAGCCAATCGCTATGGAGACGGTATCACGGACGACTCTTCGATCGATCTGCGAGAAGCTGGCAACCAATCGGTCGCCAGCCTTTCGACAGCCATCAATGCAATTGCAGGCGTCGAAAACGAAATATTCAAGTTCACGCTGCCGGGCGACATGGAAGTGCAGCGTGCCTATGGCCGTCTCGCATTCAACCGAATCTCGGGCGACTGGGAGGTCGACTTTGGCGGGAGATTGTTTTTCGACGCCTATGATCTCGCGTTCGAGATCCCGCTTGCCAGCATCGACAGCACTGGTGCGTTCAACGTTTCGCTGCTTGCCGATGGCCCCATTGGATTCGTGGATGGCATGGAATTCTCGGCCGCGTTTGCGATGACAGGAAATATTCTGACACCACTGGTAAACTCAGCCAGCGCTGACGGCACACTGACGTACACGCCCGAGGGAGAAACGCCAAGGCCGCCCTACGATGTCCACCTTGACTACGATTTCGTCGATCCCGGTCACCGGTTTGCCTTTGATGCTTCATTCGAGAACCAGCAGGAACTGTTCACGAAAGAACTCGTAGTCTTCGAAGGTGGATTCAGCTTTGCCCTCGACCTGGATGGCGATAACATGCCCACCCAGGGAGGCGCGGAAGTCGCGATGACGGTTGGCATCCTGCTTCGCCCGGAGGCAAAATCCAAATCGGTCGAACTGCTGAATGAAGACGACTTCTGGCTGAAATTCGACGGCGCGGCAGCGCTCGATTTCTCGACCACCGAGCAGTTCGTTGAAGTGCGGCTCGCATCCGGTGAGCTGTTCCTGCCCGCAGACATTTTCTCAGACGGCGGCGGCGCTCCAGCGAAGGCGTCGTTGCTTCGACCGCTGTGCGTTCGCTACGATTTCGCAACTCAGCAAGTGACGTTCTGCGATGACGAAGGTGAACTGGCACCTGGTGTTCGATTTGAGAACATCGTTGTCGACATTCCTGGACTGGATGGAGGGCAACTGGCCATCACGCGTGCTGATCTCAGCTTTGATCCTGCGAACCTGATTCCGGTACTTGAGCAATTGGATGCCGCGATCACGCTGCCATTGCCGGGCAGCGATCCCACGGAATCTGGCAGCACCGCAACTGTGAACGTTGATGTTGTGAACTGGCCACTGACGGGGGTACCGGAAGAGGTCACTGTCGCGCTTGAGGAACCGCTGACGCTGCTCGATCTCAATGGTTTCAAAGTAGAAGTCCTGGCGAACTCGGGAGTTGTGTTTGAGGATTGTCCAGCAGGGCTGAGCTTTCTTCACAACTCGGACACCCAGGAAACCACCATTCGCGTTGCCAGCGGTATGAAAGTGACTGTCGACCCGGACATGGTCACCAGAGAACAGGACGAAAACGGCCAGCCAGTGACTGGCGCACAGTCAGAGCTTTCGAGCGCGGCCAGCGGTTGCTTCATCTGGAAGATCGGCGACCTGCCTGATTTCCGCCTGGGCAATGTTACCTTCGCAGGACGATTCAAGCTGGGCGGTGACAATGGTATTGCCGTCAAAGGAGCTGGAAGCGCTCCAAGTGCGGTCGTCGAGTTGCAAAATATCACCAGCATCTTTGAACGCACTCCTTCCAATCCGAACCCGTTCATGATTGCGGTAAGTGGAGCGATTGATTTCGCGGGTTTCGTCGAGTTCGACCTCTTCGGCACGGCATTCATCTGGGACGGCACCGCAATCAATCCTTTCACCAGTCAGATTGATGATCTGTTTCCCGCCTTCCAGCCAGGTGGTGCATCCGCTGCGCTTGGCGAGAATGCGATCGAGCTGGCCAGCGAACTCCTGCCATTGTATCCCACTGAACTTGGGCTCAAGTTCGTGAACCCCGACTGGCCGATCATTCCGCCTGATGACGGCACCAGAGGACTATTCGATCCGACCAATGTCATCGTCCTGACTTCGGGCGTGGTCACGATCCCGAATGGAGCGGCGATCGACGGCGGCAGCCCCGGCATCTCCGGCAGCGTCACTGGAGTGGAAGTTCGGTTCATCGATGGCCCGGGCGGAATTCCTGTCCCGGACTTCCCGACCACGATGGCCAGCATTGACAGCCTCCGACTCTCCGTAAGCAATCTCGACATCCCGCCACTCGGAGGCATCGAGGGCGACCTCTTTCTGGGGAATCTGAGCGCGCTCTCGCTGAATCCACCTGCGATTAACGACGTATTCTTTGCAGGCCGACTGGGTGGAAAAGTGAACGATGTCGGGGCTTCGATCCTCCTCGCCGCCAAGCCGGACGAATTCATCGGTGCCTGCTTCGAACTCAGCGCCGGCCCGGCCGGCATCCCTCTCGATGGAGGAATGTTAGGTGGCATTCTCCTCACTGGAGGCAGTGGTGGCATCAACTTCAAGAACAGCTTCGCCGATCCATGCGATTTCGAAAGTTACATCGATTTCGACAACATGACGGAAAATTTCCCCGCAGCAGGAACGCTGCCGGATCCGAACAATCCCAACGACCCAGGACGGCCCGCCAATCCCGAGGAAATCCCATTCCCGCTGGTGGAAGCAGGCTATGTATTGTCCTGTGTCGACACGCCCTTCCCTCCAAAATCAGTCAACCCGTTGTGTGAGATTCATCCAGTCACTGGGAAAGCAGTTTTCAAACTCACGACATTCTCCAGCGGTGATGCCACGCAGTTCCTCAGTGATCTCGGGATCACGCCAGCCACGACCGACGGTCTCACCGTGGATGCTATCGTTGGCCGCGTGGTTACTGCACTTTCCGCAAAGGTCGTGCTCGCCAAGAATCAGGCAATGGACGCGCTCGGGGGCGCAGAGGCATCGGAAGCTCACGCCTACATGAACTCCCTTGCGGATCAAATGCTGGCATCGTTTGACGATGCCGCACGCACTATCCTCCGCTCCACCATTCGCGAGTTTGTCGAGGGCAGGCTGGACGTTGCACAGTGCTTGCTGATCGATCCGACGTTTCCAGCAGCAAACCCAACCGTCTATGATCTGGTGCATTGCATGACGCAGGCTGGGATTCCCTGTTTCGACACCACGCTCCAACTTGCTGGCACGTTCTCACACTCAGCGATCTCGACCGTTCTCAATGGCACGGGCAAAGTCACGCTGTCCACCACCGGAACAGCAGTGCTGGACGGCAGCATCAATCTGATCGGCATCCCCGTTGGCACCGCCAAGCTCGCGTTCTCCCTCACCGACTCGACGGGCAATATCAATCCCGCATTCGGCGGCCTTGCCGAAGCAGCACTGGGACCGCTCGAACTCGGCAGCCTGAGCATGGCGCTGCAGTGTGACGGTTGCTTTGATGCTATGATCACAAACTTCAGCGATCTGCTCATTTGTCTCGGAGCACCCGGTGAGCAATTCGCATTTGATATGCTCGATCAGGTATTCCCTGAATTTGCGCCGTGGAATCGAGGTGCGGGCAAACTTCCTGAGCACTACGCCAGCCTGCAGCCTCGGCAGCAACTCGCATACATCGCCGGCTTCTTTAACTACTTCCAGGTCGTCGCAAACAACACTGCCGTGAATTTGAGCGGCGAAGGGGAAGTCGCCACGCTTCCCTTTGCCTTCGACCAGGTTTGCTTCGATGATACCCTGGCGTGCTTCCGTGAATTCGTTGTCAATGTGATGCTGGCATTCGATCCTGACGATCCCACTAAGGGCAGCGGTCCTTCGATTTGCTTCAGTGGCAGCGTTGGGCCGGAGCTTTTCGGAATCCCGTTGACTGGTGGCGCGGATTCCACCCTGGCGACATCGATGCTCTACCGGCTGGTCGATGACAATGGCACAACCCGGCAGGAACTGGTGTCCACGGCGCAGTTTTCGCCGTCGCAAATGCTGATGTCCGCGATCATGGGCAGCTATGCCTATGCGCTTCCCGCAGTGGATCAATCGCTGATGGGATATTCGCTACGCACCGATCATTTCAATCCGGAGAACGTCGAGACGCTATTGCGGAATCCCGCTGAGTTCGCTGGCGAACAGCTGACTCAACTGGTGGAGGAGGGTACTCTAACATTCGGCTATCAACTGAGGCCGCTCGGCTACCAGTTGGCGAACGGCCAGGCACGCATGATCATGCCCAGAATCCAGACGCACCCCGCTGGTGGAACGCCATGGATCAATCCGGACACGGATGATTCGCTGCCATCGCGCATGGAGATCATCCTCACAGCGCTCTCCAAAGGACAGATTCAAAACCCGCAGTGGCGCGGAACACCGGATCAGCTTGGGCAACTATTCCTGCTGCCCGGCACATCCGATTGCGACACCAATTCCGACGTTGTCAGAGACCGCATCGATCTTGACGCGCTGGCGACCAAAGACCTTGCGTCCCACTACTTTCCGCATGGCGGCATCGTCGGCGGTGCTGAGTTTGATCTTCCAAACGCGATCGCAGACGCACCACCAACGGGTGCCATCGCCAGGTTGTTCAGGTTGCCGTCTCTGGGATCCCCTGACTTCTCCACGGATGCTCAGGAATGGCTGGCCAACGCACAGTTCCTTTTTGCAGATCCTAAAGACACCACGAACCCAAGGTTCAACGAACCTGGCTACGCCTATTTCACCGGCACCACTTGCACCGGGCAGATGGCATTCTACCTGCCCGCACCGAACCCACCGAGTTTCGACTTTGCCAATGGCCCCCTCACCGATTTCATCGACCAACTGAAAACGGGCGATCTACAGGCAATCGTTGATTCCGATCGCTCGGTGCCCAATCCAGCATCTCCTTTCAATACCGATCTGATTCTGCTGAAAGGCTGGATGGATGTGCCGATCATGGGCCTTCCAGTCGCACGCGGTTCTGTGGACTACAATCCTGGCGAACAATGTTTCCTGTTGGATGCAAGAGTGCTGGGTGCTATCGATGGCGAGGATCCATCGTGGTTGCACAAGCTGATCGGCGGATCTCTCGTCGTCGAGATGAAAGCTAGTGACGGCTTGGCGGATGATGGCACCACAGTGGGAGGATCATCGGAACAACTGGCGGATCTGGGGGCAACGCTGAAGCCGGGAATCGACATGGCGGCATTTGTGGCAAACGTCGGCCGCACCATGCCCAAGGCCAGTGCTCGCGCCGGGTTCACTCTCGACTTCGACGCTATCCTTGATGACCCGGCACTCGGGCTTCCCACTGACCTCAGCGAATACATTCGCATGGCGGACGCCGAGGCGGAGTTCTTTGCATTCTCACCATTCTTCGATCCCCAGTTTGGAACCGCAGACGGGGTGGTCGTTGATGAATCGCCGCTGGCAGTGGCACGCCGACGGGGCGGGATGGGAATGAGTGCGGGGTTCGAGTTCGGCTACTTTCCTCCTCGGAGCACTGCGGCAGAACAGTTGGTATTCAAAGCGGCGGCCAAGGCATCGTTTGCTCTCACTCCCGATGCGGACATCGGCTTGTTCCCAGCATTTGTCGGCGAGATCGAAGGCAGCGCGACCTTGCCCTACTCATTCACCTTCGACGGCACCACGACCAAGCCGTTTGTATTCGACGGCATGGCCCGCTTCAACAGTAGCCCTGAGATCGGAGAAGACCATCTCTTCATCGACGGTGGTATCTCCGCCTTTGACCTGGGTCCATTCCTGCGAGTATCTCCACTGGCCGGGGCGCGTGATAGCCTGATCGGCGGATCGCTTCACGTTACCCGCACGAACCAGGCACAGCCAGCGATCGGCCTGACATTGAACCCAGCACAAGCGGAAATCCCGATCTTCGGGTCGATCAAAGGTAGCATCTACGGAGGCACCATCGATCACACAACGCGCGACACGGCTGACGATGTGAACGGCCTGATGGCATCTCTGGATCAAAATGCACCGTTCACGTTTTCAACCCTCCCGGGACAAGACTGGAGCGCTGTCGTGCAGCTCGACGGCAAGCTCGAGGTGCGCAGTCCGCTCAATTTGAAAGAGATCATCTTCGAGGCCGAGCCAGTAACGCAGAATCGCAAGCAAGTGCCGTTCGTGGCCCAGGTCGCAGGCACCGGACTGGAATCCTTCGAAGTCCGGCTCACCATTCCCAACGGACTCGTGTTCACTCTGTTCCCCGGGACAGCCCATGCATCGACTTATCAGGTCGGTGACAACTCCGCCACCTGCCTTCTGGTCAACAGCGACGGCCGCATCTACTTCGACAGTGGCACTCGCACGCTCGACCTTGCAGGCGGACTGGGAAGCGTGATGGGCCGCATCGAACTCGGCTACGAACCGCTCGGTGGCCTGCCGGTTCTCAGCAATTCCCAACCCGTTGCCGTGGCCGCTGCCCTGGGCAACACCAACGATCAAACAATCACGATCACTAACAGAAGCCGGAATGCCAGTCAGTTAATCGTCGACGCATCGCTCACGGATTCGACCCACTTCAGCGTCACGCCATCACGGCTGATTCTCGGCGCTGGTGAATCGGCTCCACTGACGATTCGATTCGCCCCGAGATCGTCCACCATCGTGCAACCCAGGCTTTTGCTCGCCAACAACTCGGCCACACCGCTGGTCGAGATTCCGCTGAACGGGGTGGTGCGGACGGAACCCAACATCCACGTGCACACCGCCCGGGTCGATTTTGGCTTGACCCCGCTGGGCACATCACGATCAGAAGTCGTGCGGGTGACGAACACCGGCGATGCGAATTTGAACTGCACCAACATTGCCACCAGCTCTGGCGAGTTCACCGACAATCGCACGACACTTACAGTCGCCCCAAATCAGTCGCGCGATATCCTGGTCACGTTCACCCCGACGAATACCGCAGCAAAGAGCGCTACTCTGACGTTCTCCACCAACGATCCCGATGTGCCGCTGGCAAGTGTGGCACTCAATGGTCAAGGGAACGATCGCTTCTGGTATCGGCAGCGGCGCGGCTCCAGCGCAGATTCGCTTGCTGCGATTGGAATGCGTCCGGATGGGAAAGGCTACGCAGCAGGCCCGTGGGCAAGCTATTTTGAGGCGGAAATCAATGGTCGCTCATGGACTGGACGCGATTTTCCTCTCGGTGTCGAGTTTCAGGATCTCGTGGTGATCGACAACAGCACCGCATGGGCTGTGGGACTTGCTGACAGCGCGCAGGCGCACGTGTGGCGCACCACCAATGGCGGAACCAATTGGTCGCGGCAAACTTCCGCGCTGCTCAACAACAGTTCCGATCACTGGCGTGGCGTCAAAGTCATCACTGGCACCGGGCGCGTCGTCATCGTCGGCGATCGCAATGGTGCACCACGCATCGTCGTTGAAGGTTCCACCGACAACTACGACTTGGGCGTAATCACCGGCGGTGGCGCGGCCCTTCTGGATGTTGCTTTTGGGACAACCACCACGGGCGTCGCGGTCGGCGCAGATCGCACGATTCTGGTCACCACCGATGGCGGCAAAACCTGGAATCGGAATTCCAATATTCCAACGTCCGTACCAACGAATACCACTCTTCGCGGGATCGCAGCGAATCCAGAGAGCACGTCTAACTACATCATTGTCGGCGACAACGGAACCATCTTGCGCTCGGTAGACCGTGGCGTCTCGTGGCAGGTGCGTGATTCGAGAAACACCAGCGACCTGCATGATGTGGTGAGAGGTGAGCCGGATCGCTTCTTTGCGGTTGGCGACGATGGCACTGTGCTGCGAGGGGATGCCACCGGAAGCAACTGGACCGCGGAAGACGCGCTCACATCGTCGGATCTGCGCGGCGTTACGGTCGTCGGCCAGGGAACCACTTCTCCGGGCGATGAGGTCTGGGCGGTATCTCGCAGCGGTGACGTTTTCCATCGTCTCAATGATCCTGTCAGCGGACCGATTCTGGTCGTGAACAGCGACGAGAGCCTCGACTTCGGCAATATCGGTGTCGGTGAGCGCCTCGTGGGTGAAGTGATCGTTTCCAACGAGGGCATTGATTCGGGCCAGGTTGGCATCGGCTCCGACAACTCGGAGTTCGCGGTGGATCCGAAGGATGATCAAACTGTGCTCCCCGGGGACTCCCAGACGTTCACCGTTACTGTCGAGAGGAACAACAGCGGCGCAGTCGGGGCAAACTTGACATTCACTTCCAGCGATAAGGCAATTGATAGACTGAACAACATCGCGCGCGCAGACTTTCGGCAGCCGCGGTTCTCGCCTCTGGGTTATCTGAAGATGCCGGCAACAATCGATACGGGTGGTGTCATTGATGCCGTTCGGGTGCCGTTCGAAATCACGAATATCGGCCAGACCGATGCAAGCATTCACAGCATCGAGGTGCGCCATCCCGATGATGGATCGCTCTGGAGCACACGCCTGGATGGTGAACAGACCCTATCGGTGGGCGATCGATCGATCGTGGATGTCGAATTCACAGCTGCCGAACCTGGCATCTATCGCGCGCTGGTAGAAGTTACGTCAGATGCGCGCAATGGTGTGGCAACGGTCGAGATCGTGGTGGAAGTGGTAGCCGAACCTGAAGTGGTTGTCGTGCGCAGTGAACCGCCAGGCATGCAGTTCCTGATCGAGTATCCAGATACATCGAGCTACTCGGGTGCATTCGAAATTTTCGAAGAAGCGACTGCTTTCACCGTAGTGGAGGGTGCTCCCACAAATGTTCGTTCGCAGTTGCCGCGCGGGCAGGCAGTGGATCTAACATCGGTACAATCATTGGACAAGAACGGGATGCACTGGGAATTCCAGCGCTGGCGTCCCGGCGACAGCAACATCATCCAGTTTACGGCAGGCGATAGCGCCAGCGCATTTGTCGCGGAATTCGCGACCAGCCCGGTTGCGGGTCCGACGGTCGCTGATCCCAGTATCATCGTGGCGAATCCGTGCCGGTTCGAGATTCCTCCGGACGTTTCCTTTGGCCCGTGGGTGCGCATCACCGAGGCGAAGTTGACCACACCTTGGATGGGGGATGCGAGTGGCTCCGACTTTGCAGTGGAAGGCTCACTCTTCCTCAGCCTCGACCGTGCTTACGGCAGCCTGACTAGCTCGACCGTGCGCGTGCTTGCTCCAAACCAGGCACCGATCCTGCCTCCCTTCCGCAGCAAAGAGATGCTAGAGATTACTCCAGGATCCTGGAGCTTCGATATTGATTCGGCCGGACTATTCTCTCTGTCGGCATTGACTCCGGGAGTGCAGGTGCTCGACCGGTCAGCATTGCCACCCAGCCAGCTCGACATTGCGGTAGATCTCAACGAATCCAAGCGGACTGCCGGGTTCCGCTTCGCCACGCTGGACGAGCTATCGCTTGCTCCCGGTGTCCTTGCGCTTGGGCCCGGTGAGGTCAGTTTGAACGTGGCGATCGGTAACGAAACGAACCTTCTTCTCAGCGTCGATGGCTCAGTGCGCGCATTGGCCAACCCGACGAATCCCAGCCAGTGGATCATCAACCGGCCATTCGAATTTGTCTTCGATCCACGGCTGGCAACGCTTGGCGCGCTCGATGATTTCCAGACACGGACTCAGCTCGCAGATCTGCTGCTGGTGCGCATCCACGGCGGGCAGGACACGGCGATTCAGCCGAGTTTCAACGGAACAACTTTCGGTCTCGCTGCTGACAATCTTCACCTTGAATTCTTCCGCAATGGCGATGCCTCACAGGATGTCATTTCGGATGCGGTGATCGATTCGACGGGGACGTTCAACTTCAATGCAGACCTGCCATCCGCAGGCATCACCGCTGGTCCGGTGACGATCCGGCCGCAGTCGACCACTGGCAACAACGAGCGCGCGACGCTGACCATGAATCCATTCCAGGCACTGCTCGAAGTGGATTTCCCCGCTGTCTTCATCAACAGCAGCTCCAGTCCGGTGAGGTGGCCGAGCAATACCATCGGCGTGAACCCTGATCCTCTGAGCACTGCCAACTTCGCCTTCAGAACCGCCATTCCTTCGTTCAACTTTGAAGGGTTCGGTTTCGCTTCACGATCGAAAGATGAGGACAACTACTTCGAATGGACGCGCACGACTTCCTCCTCCACGGTGAAACTGCGGGCACGCAATGAACTCTATCTTGGGGCAATGAAATTCGCCTTCGATGTAAGCAACGAAGACGGGATCTCGGGTTCACTGTCCGGTCGCCTGGGCGTGGAAAATCCGGCGCCTCTCAGCTTCTTCAGTGATCGAGTATCCATGTCCTACGATGCCGGCAATCCACCCGAGTTCACATTCAATCGCGTGTTTACCGGAGTCGGGTGCCGCATCGAAGTAAGCAGCGAAAGTCCTCTCGTGCAGGCCTGCCTCCTCAATACGGATGATAACGAAGAAATTGAGAACTGGAGCAAGAGCATCTGTTTCCCTCTGTCGGAAACCGACTGATCGCATCATCCGCTCAACACTTGAAACAGGTAGCGCATCTCTTCATCCACTTGTTCGCCATCGGCGAGCGTAAATGTCACTTCCTGCCGCAGCGCCTGACGATAGCGCTGGCGCAATCGATAGGCTGCCACTTTGACCGCGCCTTCCTGCATTCCCAACCTGCTCGCGATCGTGGCCATGGTCGATTCATCGCCTGCCCACTGCAATGTCGACTTCAGCGCCGTGAACAATTCACCCTTTCCATCCTTGCGATAGTCAACCTCAAGCTTGGACAGGACGAGTTCCAACAGGGTCAGCGCCCAGGCTTTTTCAAACAACACATCGGGCGTGGCCGCATCAGCAATCTCCGCCTGATAACGCGACTCGGCGTCCTCATGGTCGATCGACACTTTCTCACGATCACCTCCACGCTTCTGGGCGCGGGCGGCCTTGCGCTCGTCCGCCAGAAAGTGCTTCAAATAGGCCAGCAAAAACGACCGCAGCTTGCCCTTGTCCTGTTCAGCCCTTTCCAGTTGCCGCTTATGGATCACCTGGGCCAGAAATTCCTGGGTCAGATCTTCCGCATCTTCCTTCTGATAACCCGAGCGCCGAATGAACGAATAGAGCGGCCGCCAGTAGAGCCCGCACAACTCGTGCAGCGCCAGCCGGGCGGGTGGCGAATGCTCGACATCACCCTGCGCTCCCACCACCAGACTCCACCGGGTCTGGGGAAATCGCGACTGGCCACTCTGGTCCCGGGATGAAAGCATGTCGCACTAATGCCGTGAATTTTCATCAAGGTCTAGCCAAACCGTAACCTGCGGCTAAGCGGCTGATGATTTTAACAACTCAACGAGTTCCAATAATTCGGCAGACTCCCGATCCTTTCGCCACACCGCAGAAGACATCAAATTCAAACGTGGGCTGCGCATTTTCACAAAAACCACTCCTGGATGCGGCAGCTGGCTGACATCCGCAGGCAACACGCCGACACCCGCTCCACCACCGACAAGGCCAAGCAACTCCTGCAGCCCGTCCGCTTTCAAACGAACATTCGCCGTGAATCCAGCGCGCCCACAGAGATCGGCGAGCAGCGCCGGGCGACCGGGAAAGTGCTTTTCGTGCAGGGTCACAAAGGGTTCATCAGCAAGCTCCGCAAGATCGATCGATTTGCGCAACGCCAGCAAGTGGTCATCGGGCAATACGATGGCCATCGGTGTTTTCAAAATGATCTCCGTGCGAAATTCCTTCTTCAGTTGAGGGCAGGGAGTTCCTAACAATGCAATATCGATCTCGCCTGCCCGCAGCGCTTTTTCCTGATCGAGCGGCGACATCTCGCGAATCTGGGTGCAGACGTTGTCGTGATTGCGGTTGAAAACGCGCAGTGATGCCGCCAGGAACCCCGGCAACGCGGTGGCGATAAAACCGACCCGCAGCGCCTGTTTCGTCGGCTGTTTGAATGCCTCCATGGCCAGCTCCAGATCAGTCGCCCGGCGCAACAGCCCCTGGGCATGCGCCAGCGCAGTCTGTCCGGCATCGGTCAGGTGCAGCCCGTCGGTTTCGCGCTCGAATAGTGTGACCCCCAGTTCTTCCTCAAGATCACGAATTTGCCGGGATACTGCCGGTTGCGAAATATTCAGCCGCGCGGCCGCACGGCTGATGTTTCGCTCGGCAGCAGCCATCACAAAGTAACGCAGGTGTCGCAGTTCCATCACCATAACTAATAGGCATAGCAACCCAAAGAACAAGGTATTAGGAATCGGTCTTGAACGGTTTATACCTCTTCACTCTGATGAGAGTGGATCACAACGATCAATCCTCATACATCGGACGATCGGACATCGGCCAGCCATTGATCCTGATGGTCAACAGGATGCCAGCAGCGAGTGTCCACGCACCTGCTGCCGAGGCGACTGGCCAATTCTCCGCCAGCGTTTCACCATCCAAAGGCGCTACCAGAAACCAAGGCAGGCAAAATGCGAGCGGCAGGATGATCGGTCCGAGAATGATCGGGGGCACAAGAAAAACGACTGCTCGAATCCACTGCGACTGCTGCTTTGTGCGCAAGAGCTGAATACAGAGCCCGGAAAGTGCTGCAAATGGGATGAACCAGAGATACTGACGCGTATGTCCTTCATGCAGCACCGAGACCAGACTTCGACCCAGCGCGCGTTCAAGCACTGCAGCCTGCGAAACATTCCTGGCGGAGTAGTCCATGTCTATCGAGGCCGCAAGACCGATATAGTAAATTGACTCTGCCAATACCGTGAAGAAGTGAAACGCCAAGGGGGCTCCAAACTCAATCGATTTGCGGATCTGCCGATTCTTGATGTATGCCATTCCTCTATAGACGCAGTCCGCAACACATTATTTTCAAATAGTTCAGCGGTTTAACCTAGCAAGAGCAGTTAGCAATTGGAGTGTTTAAAAGATCACAACAACTGGCCCAAGCGTTCCCGAGAGTTGACGCCTCCGGTTTGGACATTCGGGCTGAATGCCCGATCGCGCAAAGCACAGGGCTTCAGCCCTGTGTTCTTGATTCACACGCAACGCGGCCTGTAAGGTCGCCAGGGACCTGAAAGTCACTACGCGCCTCTATCTCCAGAGCTCAGTTTATGTGGAGCTACACACAAACTGAGCTCTGATCTCTCGACTCACATACTGCGACTTGATCTTTTCCTCCCAAGTCTCGCGAACCATGCGCAACGGGCGACCTTACAGGCCGCAGGAACTTGAAATCGGTAAACACAGGGCTGAAGCCCTGTGCTTTGTGCGGTCGAGCTTTCAGCCCGAAGACTCTGATTTACCCGCTTCAGCCCAAGAATTTACATTCACGTTGTGCGAAGAAGCGCCTGGCACGGTCCGACATCTCCCTGATGCAGGTCTGAAAATTCGCAGGAACCAATTCCCGCTTTTTGAACACCCCAGTTAGCAACTGGGGCGCAGGTGTCGCAGTTCCATCGCCATACCTAAAAGGCATAGCAGCCCAAAGAACAAGGTATTAGGAATCGCCCTTGCACGGCGTAGAGATGAACCATGCAAATGAACACCGATTCCAAGACCACGATCTCCATCCGTCGCGCCGCCGAGCGCGGCACTGCCGAACACGGCTGGCTCCATGCCCGGTTCACGTTTTCGTTCGCCAACTACTTTGATCCCGATCACATGGGATTCAAGTCGCTGCGGGTGATGAATAACGATACCATCGAGCCCGGCGGCGGCTTCCCTGCGCATCCGCACCAGGACATGGAGATTTTCACCTACGTCATCGAGGGCGAACTGGCGCACAAGGACAGCATGGGCAATGGCTCGATCATCAAGGCCGGCGACCTGCAGTACATGAGCGCGGGCTCGGGCGTGACGCACAGCGAGTTCAACCCTTCCGACAAGAACCAGACGCACCTTTACCAGATCTGGCTGCACCCCGAGCAACCGGGGGGCGCGCCGCGTTATGCTGAAAAGCCGCTGGGCGATGAGGCAAAAGCCAACACGCTGACGCTGCTATTCTCGCCAGATGGACGTGACGGCTCGACCGCCATTCGTCAACAGGCCGAGATCTACTTCGGCAAAGCCGATGCCGGTGCCACGCTTAAACTGGCGGGTGATGAATCTGCACCACATGCCTGGCTCCAGGTCATCGAAGGTAATGTTTCCGCGTTCGGTGAGGACTTGAGCACAGGGGACGGAATTGCCGTTGAGAACTTCACCGACGACCTTACCATCGTCGCAGCTGCCGAGAGCAAATTCCTCCTGTTCCGCCTCGCTTGAACTTCTTTCCCCACATCAGATTACCACCATGAAAGAGAAAGCACCCCATATCGCAGGCGGACTACTGGGTCTCGCATTTGTCGTCTTTGGATTGAACCATTTCTTCAACTTCATTCCAATGGGTGATCCACCACCGGAAGGTTCGCCACCAGCTCTGTTCTTCGGGGCCATAGCGCCCACCGGCTACCTGACCTTTGTCAAAGTGATCGAGATCGCAGGCGGTGTGCTCGTTGCAATACCAAAGACACGCAACTTCGGCCTGCTCGCACTCGGCCCTGTTGTCATCAACATTCTCGCCTTCAACATCTTCCTGACCAAGGGAGCGGGCCTGATGCAGCCGCCAGTGATTCTTGTTTCCGTGCTTTCCGCCTACCTGCTCTGGTGTGGTCGCAAGCAATTCCTCGGCCTCTTGAACTAGTTTTCTAACATTCACAGATTCTACCATTCCAACACATGAAGATCCTTGCATTTGGAGCATCTACCAGCTCCACATCCATCAACAGTAAACTCGCCAGCCACGCAGCCGGACTCGTCCCCGATGCCGAAGTGACACACCTTGACCTGCGAGACTACACTCTGCCAATTTACAGCTCCGACGAAGAAACCGCGAACGGCGTCCCTGCCGATGCAAAGGCCTTCCTGGAAGCGATCCAGGCCCACGACGCCATCATCGTTTCGCTCGCCGAACACAACGGATCCTACAGCGCCGCGTTCAAGAACCTCTACGACTGGGCGTCCCGACTCGAGTATGCCCTCTGGTCGAACAAACCCATGCTGCTGCTCGCCACCTCACCCGGTGCCCGAGGTGGTGCTTCCGTCCTGGAAAACGCAAAGGCAATCTTCCCCCGCATGGGGGCAGACCTACGAGGAACCTTCAGTCTGCCGTCGTTTCAAGACAACTTCTCCGATGACGAAGGGATTACAGACGAAGCATTAGCAACTTCACTGGCAGAAGCAGTGAAGTCGCTCGCATAAGTCGAAGGCACCTCTAAGACGGGATCTGCCGCGTCAATCTTTTCTGTCCGAGTGCGGTTCGTCCGGCAAAAAAGCGCCGTCAAGTCGGCCGCACTCCAGAAAAAGCACAACACGATCGAATCTCAGGGCGCTCCAAGAATCGAAACCGAAATGTCTGCATCGCCCCCACGCTGACAGGCTTCGAATGCGTCGAGCGCGTAGCCGAACGTAGCGTCCGGCTTCAACAGCAATCGGACAGCACCCGGTTTGGTGCCAGTGAGATTCCCTGACAGCGATCTCCAATTGGAAATCTCATCAAACGAAACACTTTGACCATCCAGAGAGACCGATCCTTCGGACAGCACTGCCATCGCAAATGGTTGATTCGCCTGGTCTCCGACATCGGGTCTCAAACTCGAAGCCGCGAGCAATGGCAGTCCGTCCCGATCGGGGCGAGACACAAGCATCGTTTTTCCATCGTCGGAGATCTCTTCATCCCCACCTGGTTCAATATGGACGACATAACGACTGAAAAGTTTCACCAATAGGGGCCTCACCGAAACCTGTTCACATGCCGCAGTGACTTCGCCGACGAAACCAACGTTGGCTGCAGTGTGGACTGATAGCTGGACGGTGTCGGGATACTCCGCCTCATACTTCTGAATGGCTTCCACTACCTCATACAGAGCCGCAGGCTTACCGTTGAGAAGGAGTTCGCTACTGCCGGTAACATCAATCTCTGGAGGGGGCGGGGGCGGTGCAGGAACCCGCACCTTCGATCGATGTTTCTCAAGTACTTTGGTAACTTTTAACCCATTTTTCACGCAGGTTCTGAACACGCGAAGGGCCATCGCATAGCTCGCGTCTGAATTCACTTCAATGTAAGCGTTGCCTCCCCCGTAAGTTGTAACGTTCTTGGAAACTGCCCGTTCCACGTCCTCAATCTTTAGCGTATCATCCACTTCAAACGCTACCGACGGCAGGCTGGTCTTGTACCAGAAAGGTGTTTCAAGCCCGGTTTCAACGGCGATACCATTTTCCCGCCTTGGAGCAAACCGCCAGCGGGAAACCATTCTCTCGATCGTTTCAGGAAAAAACGGAATTCCATCGATGAGACTGACAGCATCATTCAGCGATGCCCTGCCATCTTCGCCGACCGTGATAGACAGGGTCACCTCGCCGGATAGGATGCGCGATCCGGTGAATGATGAACCCGATGAATAATTGGACAACGGAACAGGCACAGCAGGGTAGTCGTCTATAGTCCCCCATGGGAACGAGGATCTATTTCTCCTGGAGCCCTCTATCTCACGGGATCGTACAACTTCCACGGCTTCGTCGAATTGGTGAAGTTCCGCGAGCACCTGAAGGTATCCATAGTCCCACCAATCGGCCCTTTCAGGACAAGTAGAAAAGGCCTTGAGGTACTCAGTCTTTGCTGCCTTCCATTGTCCCTTTTCGGCCAGTTCACTTGCAATTCGAAGATGCTGCGAAGGCACCATCCACGCCTGAAACTCCTCGGCATGTCCAGGTCTCCCGGCAAGCAGGTTCACCGATCGATGAAGACGCATCAGTTCGGGATGAGAGCTTTCGATACAGTATTTTTCGAGCAACTCAATCGCCTCGTACAACAACTCGACCGAAGCCGGACGCTCCGAGCCCTTGCTCCCCTGATCATACTCAGTCTTGGCGAGCGCTTGAGATTTTGCTACCAGCCGCTCAATTTTTTCAATCACTTCTCTTTCGACAGGGTGAAGCCCGGGAATGCGAACCTGAGGAGCCCCTCCTTTCTCATCCTTCTTCTCACTCGCCTCCTCCTGCGCCTTCACCAGAAACGGCACACTAGCAAATCCACAAATCAGGAAAATCACCAACGCCCCAAGCAGCCCGCCATCACAGGAAAAACGGCGACGGCGCGCAGGTTCTGGCGCTACACCGAGAATTCGAAGAAGCCGCTTTCTGAGCAGCTGTTTGCGACCAGCGACACCAAGCGCCAAGGGTACGTGGTGACTGGTCATTGCGCTTTGGTCCCATTGGTTCATGGTGAGGAGCGATTCGGCATAGTCAGCCCGGTCGCAACCACAAGACAACACGATGTCGTCGCAACTCTCTTCACGGACATCGGCGAGTTTCCTGCTGAGCCACCACACCGCCGGATGATAAAAGGCCACGGTCTCGACCAGTCGCTGAACTAGGAGGCCAAGCTGATCCAAGCGGCGAAGATGCGCCAACTCATGAGCAATGACCGCTTCGACCTGTGCGGGAGGCATACCGCTCAACATGCCAACTGGCAGCAGGATCACAGGCTTCAGCACTCCAACAACTGCCGGCGTCACTACCTCAGAGGAAAACGCGATGACTGGCGACATGCGAAGCATGATGGCATCGCTCAACCGGTCAACCATCTGCAGGACGCTCTTCTCTTCAATCCTCTGAGCTTTCGACCGCAGACGGCGTGACCCAACTACTCCGCAAACCAGCCGTGACGCCATCACCAGCACGCCCAGCAAATAGGAACCCGCAGTAACCCGGGCAATACCCCCCCAGCGATCTGGTGATGATGTCCCGATCGCATGCCCCGCCATCGATTTCTCCTTTGAGAACATGGTTGGAGATTCAGCAACACTCTCTGCACGCGCATTTGCTGCAGGACGGGGAGCCAGATCAGCTCCTCCCCTGCCATTCTCGATGACGCTGGAAATCGTAGTGGAAGGCTGATACAGAAGGAAACAGCTCAAAAGAAAACTGACCACAATGCCCGTCATACCCGCCAGATAAATGAAGCTGCGCAGCGCTGCAGACGATGCGACCCATCTCGCAAAGACCGCCACCAGAATCACGATAATGGCTCCTTGCCACAGGGAATGCAGCAATGCCTTGGATAGAAGAATTGCCCAGTCTTCGAAGGCTGCTGATGTGACAGAATTCATTTCTTCTCCCCCGGTTGTTGTTGCTGGCGATAAGTGTAAATCAACTGGCTAAGCTCTTCCCGCTCTGCTTCCGAAAATTCCTCATCCGCGAGCAGATTGAGCATCAATGCAGACGCCGACCCGTCGAATACACGCTTCACCAGATCTCCCACCATTCCCTTCGACACTTCATCACGGTGCACTTTCGCTTCAAAAATGTAGGCATTGCCCTGCGCTTTCCGCTTCAGATACTTCTTCGCCACCATGTTGTTGAGCGTTGTGACCACTGACGTATGAGCCAACCGCTTCTTCTCCCGCTCGGCCAGTGCCTGTCGCACATCGCGCACCGGCAGTGGCCCGCTCTCCCACAGTATTTTCAGAATCTGAAGCTCAAGCTCCGTAGGATATTTCGATACTTCACGCGGCATGGTTCGATCTCTCGCTCTTCTATTTAAACAGAAGTATCTATCGCTTTACCAGTCCCCGTCAATACATTTCTTCTATTTAAACAGAAGAAATGCAGAAAGTAGTCCGAGCTTTCGCTCGATCCTGCGCTCCGGGCTTGAGCCGAAGCTCAAGCTACTTTCAGGGGGCTCCCCTCGGTTCGATTCCACTCAGCGGAGATCACTCAGACCGCAGCTCTAACAATCGCACCGCTGCTGCCTTGGAAGTTCGATCCTCCTTGAACAGGCCCCAGTGACCTTCCGCTCCGGCGGTATCCTCGCCACTTTTCCACGGCTCATCGAATGCCGAGAAGTAGAACACCGGAACATGCTCCGCCTTGAGCCACGGAAACAGTTGCTCAAGAAACTTCACCTGTTGCTCCGGCCCTGCCTTCTCTTTCATCAGGCGTCCTTGAAGACCGGTATCCGCTTTGCTGGTTGCCCATCCAGATTCTCCGACAACGACTGGGATCTGCGGGTGGAAATTCTTCGCCGACTGATACTCGCTTTTCGTCCAGTCCAACGCCACATCCATCAGCGCACCATTCCACAACGCGTAGAGATGAATGGTGATGAAGTCGACTTCTGCTGCGACTTCCCGGCTGCGGTCTTTGTTCCAGAAATTAAAGTCATCGCCTGTTGTCACCGGCACTGCCACCTGCGACCGCACATCGCGAATGTGGCCGATCAACGTCTTCGGATGTATGCGATGGTCGCTCCATTCCACCTGGGTTTCATTCCCAACGAGAACGGCTACAACCGACTCGCGATGAGCATCGGCGAGTGCGATCAATGTTGCCAGTTCCATCGCATTCTTCTCACGGACACCCTCATGCGTTTTTACCAGTTTCCCTTCCTGATCATAGATCGCCTCCTGATTTAACCATCCGCCCAGCAGCACTTTCAGCGAACTCTTCTCTTCCTTGATGATGTCGAGAAGGTCGCCAGCAAAGTGACCCGCTCCATAAACGCGAATCATCTCGCAGTGCTTACTCAGGATTCGAACATCTTCGCGTAGTTGCGCACGCGATGGTGCAGCACCTCCCGGTTGCTGCCCCGCCCGATACGGCCCGTAACATAGTCCAAATCCATCTTTGGGAAAGATGAGCGGCCGACGCTCAAATGCGTCCTCAGCACGAGCCAGCGGAGTAACAAACATGAGGATGCTCAGGATCAGTCGAGATACCATGATGAATGATTCGCCTGCTTCGCGACCGGAATCAACAGAAAGTAGTCCGAGCTTTAGCTCGATCTTATGGCATGGGAATGTTGAGCTAAAGCGCAAACTAACTTTCTCGATGAACCTTTCCCCTCTCCTTCCCGACGAAGACTTCAGGCATTCGATGCGCTTTTCCAAAGGAACGCTTTCGGGATACTATGGCGCGACCAATGACCATGCGGAACTGATTGGACAGAGATCGCGCTGGATTGCTGAGCAACCGAGTCGCTATGCCGCCATGTCGGCCGGGTGCGAGGCGATGCTCGATGAAGCGACGAGTCTCGCAAACGACGTTGGCGGCATCGACGGGGAGACCATTGACCGGATTTCAAAGGAGCGCGATCCAATGATGCGCTGCCAGCTTCTAGGTGCGCATTGGGAGCCGGACTTTCTCCTGATGAAATCTACCGACGCCGGATTGCCTCGATTACTCGGCGGTTGTGTGTGCTTTCCTTCGCACTGGAGTCTAGAGGAAAAATTGGGCAAATCGATGGATTCCATCCATTCGCCTGTGCCGAACTTGAATGCGGATCTCGGCAGGCAGATCAATGGCTTCCTGAACCGAATCAAACCAGGCATCTCATGGGAGCGAACCAACTGGGGACTTGCGGCAGCGTCTGATCTCAACCTTCATCCGGCACTCAGCCCGCCTCGCCTTCACGATGAAGTGGTGGCGGGCGATGTCTGGCTCCGCATTGAATGGCAGTCGCTCGTGGCGCTTCCTGTTTCCAAAGGAATTCTGTTCGGGATTCGATTGCAGATCATGCCGCTGCTGACCGTGATACAAGACGCTGGAGCCACACAGCGACTACACCGGGCATTGGCCACGATGCCAGACGAAATGGCGCACTACAAGGGATTGGGCGAGTGCCGGGAACGGCTTCTCAGATTGCTTGATCCCGAAGGCTGATGCGCCAGTGATCATTATCCGATTGTGGCAGGCAACCCGACGGATTATCTTCAACACAACTCATGCGTTCGTCTCTCTCAACAGATTCTATGACAATGCGTTTCGCGACGCTCGTTGTGTCGGCGATGATTTTCATCTCAAAGGGCGACGCTGCGGATGCGCCTCCATCGGATCCAGTTGCAGGCAGGAGCCACTGGGCGTTTCAACCATTTGCAGATCTAACGGAAACTCCAGTAGCCGACTGGTCGCAGTCGCGGATCGACGATTTCATCGCAGCCAGACTCAAGCAGGAGGGGGTGAAATCAGTGCCGGACGCAGGCCGCAAGGAATTGATCCGCAGGGTCTACTTTCAACTCGTTGGCTTGCCCCCGACAGCTGAACAGACACAGGCGTTCGTTGAAAATCAACATCCAGATGCGCTGGAACAAGTGGTTGATCAACTGCTTGGTTCGCCCCGGTTCGGCGAGCGCTGGGGACGGCATTGGCTGGATCTGGCCCGCTATGCGGACTCGAATGGGCTGGACGAAAACTTCCTTTTCCGTGAGGCATGGCGCTACCGGAACTGGGTGATTGACGCAGTGAATGCGGACGTTCCGTTCGATCGTTTTGTGCTGGAGCAGATCGCTGGGGACGCGTTGCCTTATGATTCCATCGAGCAACGTGACCGCCAGCGCATTGCCGCCGGATTCATGGTGATCGGCCCAAAGGTGCTGCTGGGCAATGATGCGAACAACCAGCGTATGGAAGTGGCCGATGAACAGATCGACACCATTGGCCGGTCATTGCTTGGACTTACACTCGGCTGCGCCAAATGCCACGATCATAAATTCGAACCTGTTCCCACTGCCGACTACTACGCACTGGCTGGAATTCTAACATCCACACAAGTCATGGAGCGGCGCTATATGCTCGGGGAGCAGCGGGTGATGGAGCGCCTCGTGGGACTGGGACAGGACGGCGATGCGCTGGACTCTGAGTATGAGAGATACTGGCGGGAGCTGCCGCAAGCCAGGAAGAAAGCGGAGCGAGCGAAGTCCGCTCTGGAGTTTCTCAAAAAGGACGACGCAGAAGGGCTCAAAAACCTGGTAGAAAAAAATGCGGACGCACTTTCCGATGGGGCGAAGGACGCGACTCAGCCATCTGAGCAACGCATCGCTTCGCAGAACCAGCTGATCGCAGAACTCGATGCAGCGATTGCCCAGGCGCCCCCGATTCCGCCGCGGGCGATGATCCCCAGCGACGTGGACAAGCCTGCCGACGAGTCGATCCGCAAAGCCGGGCAGTTCAATCAACTGGGCGAAAAGGTGCCGCGTGGCTTTCTGCAAGTGATCAGCACGAACAACGAGATCAAGATTCCGGACGGCAAAAGCGGTCGACTGGAGCTGGGGCAATGGCTTACGGATGTCGAGCATGGTGCAGGCAGGCTAACGGCCAGGGTGCTGGCAAATCGCATCTGGCACCACATGATAGGAGTGGGAATTGTCCGCACCGTCGACAACTTCGGCAGAACCGGTGAGCTGCCGAGTCATCCGGAATTGCTCGATCACCTCGCGAAAACACTGATCGATTCCGGCTGGTCGATCAAAGCCTTGGTGCGCGAAATTGCGCTGAGCCGCAGCTTCGCCCTGAGCAGCGAATACGATGCTGCTGCGCACGAAATCGACCCTGACAATCGTCTCATGTGGAGAGCGCACCGCCGCCGCCTGGATCCTGAGGCGCTGCGCGACGCGATGCTTATGGCAGCCGGACAGCTGGATCTTTCACCTATGGGATCCTCGGTTTCGTATCTGGGAGATCAGGCGACGGCAGTCGGTAAGAATGAGGTGCGACGCCGTACCGACTTTCCGAACCGCAGCGTTTACCTTCCCGTCATTCGCAATGACTTGCCGGAGTTGTTCGAAGTGTTCAACTTTGCCAATCCGCACGCGACTACTGGCGCACGGCCCAACATCACCGCTGCAACACAAGGCCTGTTTCTCCTGAACGACGACATGGTCATGAACGCCGCCGAGGCTACCGCGAAGCAACTGCTCGCCTCCCCAGAGACCAGCGAATCACGGATCGATCACATGTTCCGCCAGATCCTAGGGCTCAACCCCGATGATGCAGAGAGAACAGAGCTGCTCGACTTTGTGGCAAAAACTGAATCCCGCCTGGCGAGCGAAGGCGACGACAACGCCAGCCTGCGCGCGTGGTCGACTGCCTGCCATGCCCTGTTTTCCACCAGCCGCTTTCAATTCATCGACTAGAGTAACAACGACCATGCGCTGCCATCAATTCCGCCATTCACTCACCCGCCGCGATATGTTGCGCACCAGCGCTGGTGGATTTGGGCATCTGGTGATGTCGGCATTCGCTGCTCGCAGCGGCCTGGCCGCACCTGCTGCCGCACCCGCTCTAACACCCACACCAGTCGGGCTACCACACTTCCCAGCTCGGGCCAAGCGCGTCATCTTCCTCTTCATGTGGGGCGGCCCCAGCCATGTGGATTTGTTCGACCCGAAGCCGCGCCTCAACCAGGATACTGGCAAGCAACTATCGGGCAAAGATGTGGGCATCGCCCGCGACCAGCTCGGCCAGGTCATGGGATCGCCATTCAAGTTTGCCCAGCACGGGCAGGGCGGCACCTGGATCAGCGAGCTTTTTCCCAACGTTGCAAGGCATGCTGACAAAATGTGCGTGCTCCGTTCGGTTCACACGAACGGGTCGGCGCACGGTGAGGCACTGCTGCGATTGCACACCGGCCAGGCGAACCTGGTGCGGCCGAGCGTCGGTGCCTGGGTCAGTTATGGACTGGGAAGTGAGAGCGACAACCTCCCGGCGTTTATCACGATCTCGCCACCACGAGGTCACGGCGGCGTGCAGAACTACGGCAATGCGTTCCTGCCCGCAATCCATCAGGGGATGGCGATCGGCTCGGCGGAGACGCCCATCGCTAAGGCGGTGATCCCCAACTTGCTCAACAAGCGCATCGGCTCCGGCCTGCAACGTGACCAGCTCGACCTCGTGCAGTCGCTCAATCGCAAGCACCTGAGCAATGCAACTGCTGACCCAGGAATCGAAGGCCTGATCGGCAGCTACGAACTTGCGTTCAAGATGCAATCGACTATGCCGCAGATCATGAGCCTGGACGATGAGTCGAAGTCGACGCTCGACATGTATGGCGTCGACGCCGAGCCAACGGACAATTTTGCCCGCCAATGCCTGCTGGCGCGCAAGTTCGCCGAGCGCGGAGTGCGTTACATCCAGGTATCGACCGATTACACCTGGGATCATCACAGCAAAGTGAAGGAGGGTCATGTCACTGAGACCGCCAAGGTGGATCGACCGATTGCCGCGTTGCTTCAGGATCTCGACCAACGCGGCATGCTCGACGACACACTGGTGCTCTGGGGTGGCGAGTTCGGCCGTACACCGATGGCCGAAAACGGCGACGGACGCAATCACCACCCGCAGGTGTTCTCCATGTGGATGGCGGGCGGCGGAGTAAAGGGTGGCCTCACTTACGGCACAACCGACGATTTCGGCTACGCCCCAGTCGAGAACCCGGTGCACATGCACGACCTGCACGCCACGATTCTGCACCTGTTAGGGCTTAACCACGAACAACTCACCTACCGCCACGCCGGTCGCGACTTCCGCCTGACCGATGTGTATGGCAATGTGGTGACAGAAATTCTGGCTTAGTGTATGATGCACCTCCCCTATTTTTCGTTCGTTCAGGTCATCTTCGATTACGTAAGTCCGGCTCTTGAAGCAGGTGATGTTCCAATCACTGAAGGCGTCGCGTGAATCAGGCCCGTCTGTGAGTGGGGAAGGCGGCGACAGGCCGGTGCTGGGGGAGCGGACGATGAGACTGCTCGGGGTTCTTGGTGACCGCGATGTCGACCTGGAGGCGTATAAGCGGCATCTGGAAAACAAACACATTGGATGACAGTGCTGTTGGATACCAACGTGCTGCTGGATGTGCGGTTGACGCGCGAGCCGTTCGCCGCGGACAGTGCAAAGGTTTACGATGCGTGTGAACGGGGTGAAATGACAGGGTTCCTCAGTGCCTCTGCCGTCATGGGTCTCTTTTACATCATCCGCAAAGCAACCGGGGAAAGCGGCCAAGCCCGCGCTCCGATCGCGGACGTTTGCCACGGGCTAACGATTGCCGCAGTGAACCGGACACCGTGATCGAGGATGCCTTGGGCTCGACGCTGGACTATTTCGAAGATGGCGTTGCCGCTGCTGCTGGCCGGACGGTCCACGTTGATGCGAGCGTGATACGTGATCCCGCCGGGTTCAGGGGTGCCTTGATCCCGATTCACAGTCCACGCGAGATCGTGGAAATGTGTGGGCTTTGAAGATGGAAGGAAACGCGAAGCGCGAAAGACTCCTTTCTGAAAAAAATCATCTCAAATCTCAACGGCCGTTCAGAAATCTGCGCCTGCTGGAAATGGATTCGCAGATTTCGCTGATGGCACGGATTGGAAAGAGAATGCCTGGCGCGATTGCAGAAATCCGGCTACGCGATGATCGGATAGATCGGGTCCGCGCCCTCTACGCCGACGAGCTTCTGATCGAGGCCGTTGTAGAAGTAGGCGAGATTGTTAGGATCGAGGCCGAGTTGGTGCAGAATGGTGGCGTGGAGGTTCCGAACATGGAGGCGGTCTTTGACTGCGGCGGCACCGAGTTCGTCGGTCTCTCCGTGGCTGACGCCACCTTTGATGCCGCCGCCGGCCATCCACATCGTGAAGCCGTAGGCGTTGTGATCGCGTCCGGTGCCTTGGGCGTATTCGGCGGTGGGCTGGCGTCCGAATTCGCCGCCCCAGACGACGAGTGTTTCGTCGAGCATCCCGCGCTGTTTGAGATCTTTGAGCAGGCCGGCGATGGGCTTGTCGGTGTCGCCGGCGTGCTTGTCGTGATTGGCTTTGAGATCGCCGTGTGCATCCCAGTTGGCGTCATTGTGGGCACCGCCTGAGTAGATCTGAATGAAGCGTACTCCGCGCTCAACCAGACGACGGGCCAGCAGGCACTTGCGGCCAAAGTCTTCGGTACGGCCGTTGTCCATACCGTAGAGGCTCTTCACATGTTCAGGCTCGCTGGCGACGTCGATCGCTTCTGGCGCGGTGGCCTGCATCTTGTAGGCCAACTCGTAACTGGAAATGCGTGCGGCCAGGTTCGAGTTATCGAACCGGGTTTTGAGGTGCCCTTCATTCATGTCGTGCAGACAATCCAGGAGCGACCGTTGCTCTCCGGCGCTCATACCATTGACGTGCTTCAGGTTCAGAATGGGATCGCCTTTGGAACGGAACACGGTGCCCGCGTAGCTGGCCGGCATGTATCCGGACGTCCAGTTCTTTGCGCCGCTGATCGGCCCGCCGGATTGATCGAGCATCACCACATAGCCGGGCAGGTTTTCATTTACGGTGCCAAGCCCGTAGTTCACCCATGATCCCAGCGATGGCTTGCCGCTGATGACCGATCCTGCATTCATCATGAGCATGGCGGAACCGTGAATCGGCGAATCCGCAGTCATCGAATGCAGAAACGCGATGTCGTCCACGCATGTGGCAACGTTAGGGAACAACTCCGACACGTGCTTACCGCACTGGCCGTATTGCTTGAACGCGTATTTGGGACCAACTACGCGACCTTCGTTTTTCTTACCGCCGCGACCGAAGGTTTTGATCGGAATCGTCTTGCCGTCGAGCGGATACAGCGCGGGCTTGTAGTCGAAAGTATCCATGTGGCTGGGGCCGCCGTACATGAAGAGGAAGATAACGCTCTTCGCCTTTCCGAAGGAACCAATCGACCCCATCGGCGATCGTGGCGCGAGCGGATTGGAGATTCCTGCGGCCTGGGCGCTACCGGAGAAAAAATCGCTCTGTGAGAGCATCCCGGTGAGTGCCACTGATGCGAAACCACCTGCGGCAGTGTGAAGAAAATCCCTGCGCGTGCGGCCACAGAAGTCCGGCGTGTGTTTGCGTGTGCTACTCATGGTGTTTGCGGGCTGGGTATTCTAGTCTAGGTAAACAAATTCGTTCAAATTCAAGGCGACGAGACAGAAGCGCTCGAATGCGTCGTCCGCGCTCAGCGAGTGTTTGTTCTGCAACTCATCAATCAACTGCAATCCGCGAGTCACCTCGGCGTCATCAATGGTACGGGTAAGGGTCAATTCCAGAGCTCGCCGCACTTGCGCCTCGACTCCGTCCTTCACTTCCTCACGCAGTCGGTCGGCGAGTTTTTCCGCCTGATCATTCACATTGCGGCTGTTGAGCATCGCCAGTGCCTGAGTGGGAACGGTGGTGACAAAGCGAGCGGCGCACGGGCTGTCGGTATCGGCAAAGTCAAACGTCTCCAGCTCCGGCGGCTTGAGCGATCGCTTGATATGAATGTAGATACTGCGGCGCTCGAGCTCATCGGCAGGCGATGATGCCCACTTGCCATCCTTGGTCGACGAGGTCGCCAGCACCTCCTCATCGAGCACGGGAAAGAAACTCTTGCCCCCCACCTTCTCGTTCAGTTTTCCTGTCACGGCGATCATGGAGTCGCGCAGTTCCTCGGCAGTAAGTCGACGCATCGGGAACTTCCAGAAAAGTTGGTTCGCCGGATCTTTCTCCAGTGCAGCAGGATTACCGGTCGATGCCATCTGATACGTCAGCGAATTCATCACGATGCGCTGCATTTCTTTGATCTTCCAACCCTTGTCCGTGAATGTGCGCGCGAGCCAGTCGAGCAGCTCTGGATGCGTGGGCAGTTCGCCGAGGTATCCGAAGTCGCTGGGAGTCGCGCAGATTCCGCGGCCAAAATGATGCTGCCACAGGCGATTCATCATCACTCTGGATGTACGGCGATTGTCCGGCTGAGCGATCCAGTCAGCAAGAATGCGTCGACGTCCACTGGTCTTTGCGCCCTCCGGCGGCGTCGGCACTTCGATCACCTTTCCTTCATCAAGGATCTGGGGCACCCCAGGCGCAACCTTGTCACCTGGAGCGTGCACGCTTCCGCGAATGTGGACAAAGAGATCACCGGGATCCGAACCACGCTCCTGCACCGTCATTGCCATCACTCCCGTAGGAATGGGCTCAGCGCTCAACTGCTCCAATCGCTCAAGAGTGCCATTCAGTCGCCGGATCCTATTCGAGTTCGGCAGATCTTCTCCGCGCTGGTCGATCAACTCAGCAAGCCGGGCTTCGCTCTCCGACACGCGTAAGCCTAGATCAATGTAAGGATTGTCGGCCGCATTCTTAATATGCACTGACACCACGTTGCGCCCCGTTTGCAACGCACCGAGAGCCTCCTTACCCAACGACTCCGTTTGATATTCCGCTGAACGGCCGCTCAACTTTTTGATCAACTGTCCATTAAGATAAACCTCGACCGCACCCGAATGGGCAGCCGAAAGCTGCAACCTGCCGGGCACTTCCGTCAGCGAGAAGGTCGTCTGCATCCACAGCTCGTCAAAGTCCAGTTTCGTGGAGATCGATCGGTCTTTCACTCCGCTGCCGATCCCCACCTTGCCCGATTTCCAGTCGCTCTGTGGCCGGAAACCGACAGCTGACCAGTCATCGGCAGGACGCGCAGTCGTGTAGCGCCAGATCTGCCCAGGCCCGCGCGCATCTGATACCAGAACGGCGTCCAATTCCCCCGACAGCTGATCCTTCAAACTTGGATCCGCCTTTATGAATTCCTCGCGAATTTCCGAACGCAACCGCTCAGCAGTTTTCCTCAAGTTGTTCAGTTCATCCTCTCTCGCTCGGATCCTGGCCTCTACGATTTCGTCTTCGGCAGGAAGGTCAACCGCCTGAATGGAATCTCTATTTGAATGCTGCGTTACCCCCTTGAAGAACGCCATGAAGTTGTAGTAGTCTTTCTGGGAGATGGGATCTCCCTTGTGGTCATGACAGCGGGCACAGCCGAGAGTCATCGCCAGCATCCCTTCACTGGTGACTCTGACATTATCATCGAGAACATCGTAAACGTGCTGCTCGCGATCCGCGGGCTCGTCGTCCCACTGCATCAGCCGGTGATAACCCGTTGCAATGATCGATTCCGGTGTTGGATTCTCAAGTTCATCCCCGGCAAGCTGCTCCTTGATGAACTGATCGTACGGCTTATCCGAGTTGAAGGCACTCACGACATAGTCCCTGTAGCGCCAGATGTGCTCCTTGGTTGAGTCACGTTCGAATCCGTTCGATTCCGCATAGCGCACCACATCCAGCCAGTGCCGCGCCCAGTGCTCACCGTAATGGGGCGAATCCAGCAGTGAATCCACCAGTTTTGGCCAGGCGTCCGGCGAGGAATCGTTTACGAAAGCGCTCACCGCTTCCGGAGTGGGCGGCAATCCGGTGAGATTGTAGTAGGCCCTGCGAATCAATGTCTCCTTCGACGCCTTGCCGTTTGGCTTTAGTCCTCTCTCGGCGAGCTGTGCATAGATAAAAGCGTCGACGGGATGCTTCTGCCATTCGGGATCATCGACCTTTGGCGGCTCTGGCTTCACGACCGGTTTGTTCGACCAGAACGCCCGGGTTTTGTCGTTGATGGTGGTATTGTCTGAGTCTTCGTGCGGCACCTCGACGAGCAGATCAATGTCGTCTGCAGTCCACGGCATCCCCATCTCGACCCACTGCTCAAGCACTGCAAGTTCCGCTGGCTCAAGCTTTCCCGTCGGCGGCATCTCGTGGTGCTCATCTTTGTAGGACACCATTTCCAGCAGCAGGCTTGCACCGGGATTGGCTGCATCAAATGCTGAGCCGTGATCGCCACCGAGAAGAATTCCCTTGCGACTGATCATCTGCAAGCCAGAGCGCACTTTCACTTCGCCATTGGAACCTTTGCCGCCATGACAACGGACGCAGTTTGCATCCAGTAACGGCCTGACATTGCTCTCAAAAAAAGCGACCTGCTCAGTAGAGAACTCAGGGTGAACGACCTCGCCGTTCGCACACGGAATTGCCGCTGCTGATAGAACCAAAGACGCCCGGAAAACACAGAAGAACCGGAGGCTGGAGAACCGTTGGAGGGAATGCTTCATTGCGGAATTAGGAACGCTTCGTATATACCTGAATCTAACAGACAGTATCGTATCACGTCCCATTTTCCATGGCCATTTCTCCCAAAAACATAACCGATTCGTGCACGATACCACGCGAGTGCAAGGAGCGATTCCTGCCGCTCGAGGAATCTTATGCTGAGCCCCTGACGTCACGCGGGGTCAATTTCTCAGGCATTAGCGACGTCGTCCAGCCCTACGAAATCATCCGCTCTACTCCCGGCTTTCACGTGGTGATTTTCACCCTGGCTGGGGAAGGTGAAGATCTGAGTGGGGGCATCCAATCCCCGCACCCGCTGCAACCAGGCGATCTGTGGATTTCTCCCGCAGGAACCCCGCAACACTACCGCGCCCGCGACAACTGGAGGATCCTGTTTTTCCATCTCGATGCCGCACACGCAAGTGGCACCATTCCCTACGATAAACCCACACTCGGTCACTCGACCTATGCATTGCAGTTGGAGTCGGCGATGACGTGGTTCATTAAGGAATCACTCATGAATACTGCGACATCGCGCAAGACATCACGGGCCTACGCCGAGATCATTCGTCACTGCCTGGATCGTGAAATCGAATCTCTCGCTCACCCCGAACAAGGGCTGGTGAGAGCGCAGTTGGATGGCCTTTGGGAGACGATCAACGGCAACATCTCGAACAACTGGAGTGTAGAGGAAATGGCGCGACGCATGGGACTGTCCAGCGCCCAGTTTCGCCGCATCGTATCCAGCCAGTACGGCCTCACTCCACAGGAGATCCTCACCCGGCTGCGTATCGGAAGGACCAAAGAACTGCTGCGCCGCACCGACTATTCGCTGGAACAAATCGCGGATCAAGTCGGCTACGATTCTCCATTCTCGCTGTCGCGCGCCTTTAAAAGAAATAGTGGACTCAGCCCCCGGGATTTTCGCAAATGCAGCTATTCAGCCACAACCGGCCGGTGAATGGCAGAGTCCCGGTTTGCAAGGAACAAGCTCGAAAAACACCCGTCAACTCGCCGACAGATCTCTGCCTCTGGTCTTCAAGGTCGTGTAAGAACCTTCGAACAAGGCAAACTGCTCAGCCGGAACTCCCTCCGCTACCGAAACCTTCACATTGATAAACGCCCCATCTTTCATATTCAGCTGGATGCATTCAATGAGGCTCTGAAGAACTGCTACACGAGGCAGACTGGATCCAAGCGAATGCTTGTCAGCAACGTGAATCGTAATCAACGGATTCACGATCCCCATGACAGATGTCACCTCTATCCCAGCAGATGAGGTAAGGCTGCACTTGGGGACGAGTTCAGAACCCGATTGAAGAAAGGGAGCTACCCAGGTTCGGGGATGGGCGACTTGAGCAGAAGGAATCTCGTGCCACTTTCCCGTGACCTCCAACTTGCCCAGAGATGACAGCTGCGGCTGGTAAAGCCGATGGAACTGCTGTGGCGACACGTTTGCCAATCCGCTGGTGGCGGTGCACATTAATCCGAGAATCAGAATAAGAACCTTCATGGACAGACTGGTTATCAGCAATAGGTAGCCACTTTATACAGCAGTTGGCAAGTTCCGAAGTGACTATTCGGTGCGATTCTCAAGATTCTACTTTCAAAACGAGCACGAACGTTCACGGATCAGGAATAGAGCTTCTCGCATCAAAGTCAATGCAACTTCTAAACAAATCATAATATTCAGATTTCTTGCTTTTTGAGGAGTTTAAAATAGAATGTGCGCCCTGACAGTCCAATCCCAAGGCAACAGCATTCAATATGGCAGCGAGAAAATCGAAACAAGCTCCTGAACCATTCACTCTCAACCCATTGTGGCTGAAAGTGGGAGCGGGAGCCTTGGCTCTGATTGCCGTAGTTCTTGGAATCTGCTATTTTGAGGGAGTGAATCGGCAAGTACAAGCCGATCGCCGCTTTTCGGAAGACCCGGTGGTAGCTGGTTGGTACCGCGACACGAAGGAGTTGGTACGCCTGCAGGCCTCAGGCACAAGCAAAGGACAGGCGGCCCCAGTCGCCATTTGGTATGGTAAAATCGACGAGTGCATCACCAGCAATCCACGATCAGGCAGTCGGCGCGAACTGCTCTCCGTCAAACTGGGGAAGGCGCGCCTGATGGCAGGGACGAAGGGGAATCTTGATAGGAGCGACACCGAAGTCACCATCAGCACCCGCAATAGCTCTGTTTTGCCTCAAGTAGGAGAGGAGTGGTTGTTTTCGGTCTGGCGTGACGATCAGGGCTACAACCACACAAACTCAGCCTGCTTCTACCGTCCACCTGGCTCGTAGCGCGCCGAATAATCCCCATTTACGCTGGATTGATCAGCGGTATGGTTGCTTCATGTCCAGATCGACGTTTCCACCGCCCGTGCCCCTCGCCGTGCTCGCTGTCGCATGCCTCTTGCTGATACCGCTCCCCTCGGCGCGTGCTGGACTCGAAAAAGACATTCTTGGCAAGTGGAGCTACAAGGGAAAGCAGGCAGGAGCCGACATTGAGTCAGTTGCCAAATTTGAGGAAGGCGGTGCCTATGCCTGTGAGATGAAGATCAGTTTGTTCGGAACACAATCGAGCATCCGGTTCAAGGGCACCTGGCGTGTGGAGGAGGAGACGCACGTAGTCATCGAAGTTACCGAGACCGACAGTCCGTTCTTCCTTCCCAAAGGAAAAATCATGCGCAAAGAAAGCGTCAAGATCGAGGAGGACGTGATGGCCTATCAATACGCAGGCAAACCCGAACGCGAAGTCAGAGTAACGGAACCCGCTGAACCAACTCCTGCTGACACAGAGGGAAGTGGAGAAAAGTAGCTGCCGCGTCAGGTTCGATCCGATGGCGATCAACGTTGAAGAAGATGCAGCCTGAAATAGCGATTTGAGGAGTCGATTTGGGACAGGGGAATACGGGCAGTGACCTTTTTCCACATACTGCCTAGTTCCTGCACGGTATCAACAGGAAGTGAAACGTGAATCCGTTCCCAACCACCAGAAAGTGTAGCACTCACCTCAAGAATGTAGTCAAAGTGATCAATGCCGCCTGGCGTAAATGCTCGATAACTCAACTCGACAACAGGTGTGTTTTCAAAATCCGCGAGGCGTGCTTCCAACATCGCTGTGCTGGTCGCAAGCTCAACGACAGAACGAGAATCGTATTGCACCACGAGTTCGGGTGACGGTGTCCGAGCCGCTTCTCTGGTTCCGCGTCCAGTGATGATAAAGGCAATTGCATTGCCAGCTTCCCAGTCCGGCTGGTCTACAACTTCCTGCAGAATAGAGGAGAGATCGGGCGTGCTGGCACCATGCGGATCATAGATCCATGTCCAGGCTGGAGGCGACCATTTCACCATAGCATCCGTTAGAGGACGGGCCGAAATCGAGGGAGGGCCGTTCGTTCCGGCTGCGGCATCAAGCGATTTTTCGGCCGCTATATTGAATTCAACGAACCTATCATCCTCAACACCCACCGTGAATCTTAGATAGGAGTGAAGAATTGTCGCACCTGGAGGGAGCGGAAATTCGGAAAAACGCAAGGCGGTCAGCTGCCCTTCGCCTAAGAACAGACTCTCACGTAATGCACTAAAGCCCTCGGTGAGTTCCTCAAATATGTCTGCGGTCGAACCGATTTGAGTGGCGAAAGGCTCTACCCGAAAAGGGGGCAGGGCAGCAAGGAGAATATTTCTGGAAGTCGCCGGGCTTATTCGCCCGCCGTCCCGCCATATCGTTGCTGCGCTTACGACATGGGCACGTTCTCCACTGAGAAAGAACGGAGCAGTGTACGCCAGCGAATCTCTGTCCGGAGCGGAGTTGTCCAGTGTGTAGCGGATCTCGGCATCCGGAGCCGAAATGCCCGGATCAATGGCAACTTCGCTCCCGCCAGAAACACTCGTTATTTTGATTTTAGGGCCGCCAGTGGGTGACCACGGGTGTGTAATGGACGCGGGTTCAACTTTGTGCAATTTTGAAATCGTAAAGGAGTCACGCACCGCTCCAAATTCATCCAGCATGCGCCCCGTCAGCGTGTCCGAGTCGAAGTCAACCAGAACTGATCCCGTTACAGGAAGCGTCTTATGCATAATGTCCATGATGCCGTACGAATGCAGGCGGGGTTCCGCCCCTCTGCCATGTCCGGCGACAATTGCAACGGTGCCATTGTTAGGCGCAAGGCCTGCGTTCTTTCGGTAGGCCCCATCTCCCCCGGGGGCACCGTCACCGTCGTCCAGCACGGTTTCCACTGCGGTGGTAGGCGTCGTGTAAGCGCTGTCGATCAGCATGGATCTTTCGTAGGCATGCGAGTGACCGCAAAGCACCAGATCAACACCAGCAGATTCCAGGATTGGCATGATGTGCATGCGTAGCTCCTCCATGTCGGGATTGAACTCAGTGTTGTCGCTGTCGTAAGAGCCTTTTGTATAGGGGGGATGGTGCCAGAAGGCCACCAGCCACCGGGCGTTCGTTTGTTCGAGATCCGATTTCAGCCATTGGGCCATGATTCCATCGGGAGTGCGATCCTGATCATTGCTCTCCAGGCAAACAAAGTGGACATCACCCACATCAAACGAATAGTACGCCTCCGTACCCGACGGAATACCTCCAGCTTCGCCCTGCGCCGGGAGAACAAATGCATCGTAGTAAGGGCCGGAGGCAGTCACCCCATCCGATTCATAGGCCTCGTGGTTACCCATCGTCGTCCAGGTCACCGTATGTTTCATCAGGTCACCATATACGCCGAAGAAATTATCCGAGAAATTGGCGTCGGTGCCGCCCCGGCCCTGCCCCATCGTACCGTAGGCCATGTCTCCAAGGTGGATGTAGCCATCGAGAGCCCGTTGTTCAGCACTGGGCTCATTCTCAAGAAAGTGATAGAGCCCCCGGTAACCGGCGAATTGAGCTGGCGTGCCATCACCTGTGTCCCCGGCGAACCAAAACCGCTGAGGCCTGCTTGAGTGACTCGCCGGTGCCGTTCGAAACCAGTGCTGTGAATCCCCTCCTGCGACCAGATCGAGCAGGTCCAGGATCATGTAAAAATATACAGTATCAGGGGCAAGCCCCGAAACATGAGCTTCATATTGATAGGTCTGCTCGGGGGCACCAACAAGCCTGGCCACAGCAGGTGGGGCAGAAACGTCGCTGGACACACGAATGACGATCTGATCCGCCTGGACGATCGTCTGTGCCGTTGCTGAATTTGGTGAGTTGCGGATGGCAATCCATGGGGTAATGGGACGACTGGTGCGCCAAACGATCACTGCCGATCGTGGTGTAGTCATTTGAATATAGGGCCCCCGGTTCACGAGAGGGGTTTCCCCAATTTCCTGCCCGGAACAGATGATCTTCAAAACAAGGAGCATTAAAGGAAGGAGCCCACCGATTCTTACACACCCAACATTCTTGCACGGAACGGAAATCATCGTCAAATGCTGGCAATGTTCGTATCCGTTTGTCAATGTTGCAAGCTGGGCACGTTGAAGCCTCCGTGGAATTGCGAAATATCATTCACCACGGCGCCTGTTCGCTAAGCCTGACCACTATGCCATAGCTGTCGATCACTTGGCGAGGCGTCACAATATCGAGCACGCCGCCCCGGTGAACAGCATCGACTCTGTAGCCGGAGTAGTTCAGCGCTGCGATAATCAATGTTGAACAGGTATACTTGCTGGACATTTCCTCTAGTGATTCAGGGAACGGGTTGGCATTCCACAGGCCGGACGCAGCCGTGAGATCATAGGCCTTTTTCGAGGATGCCTTCTCCGTGACCCGGGTGACGAATTCTGCCAACCGACCGGGGTGCACAGCTCCTGCGGGTGGTCGAAAGACGAACCACGATTGGCTGCGGAGGGAATCCAGGGTGAGATGAGCAGTCACAGGTTCCCCCATGCAGACGCTCAGCAGCGTGCGCTCTGGAGTAACGAGGGCGACGTGCCCAAAGCGGAAGATTTCGTATGGCACCTTTTGCCACTTTGCCCGTCGCAGATATGCGCCAGCCTCCCGGTGGCTCATCACAAAACCAATGACATCACCGGTCTCGAGTTGAATAGAATCGAACGACGCGTCATCCTCCGGCGCATAGAAGGCGACCTCCTTCATTGGCGCGGAGAGCGTTTCCTTTGAGTGGATGAAAATCCGTTCAGGACGGGGAGCGCTCTCCATCAAACTAAAGGGAAAGCGTCCACCGTGGGGACGCCTCGTGGAAGTGCAGCTGATGGCAGTGTGGCCGAGAGCAATCAGCAACAGTAATCGAACAATTGGTTTTGTTTTGATTTTCATTGCCGCGAGCTTAGCGCGACCGTCGAACCTGTAATAATCGATATTCTATCACTTTCTATCGATTGTGTAGATCATCAATCACAACAATGTTTTGTTTTTTACTATCAATTATGCAGCCACAGCCGAATGACCCACACTCTGTCCATGGTATTTTTCCTCATAGCATCCATTGGCACCGGAATGTTCATAGTCGAGAGACTTTGGCCGGCTTCAGAACAGCCTGTAGTTCGCAACTGGTGGGCTCGCGTTGCCGTGGTGAACGCCATCCAGCTAGCGATTGTAGTCGTGGCAGGGCTAACCTGGGATCGGTGGATGCAGGGCGTATCATTGCTGCATATCAGTGACCACTTAAGCTTCGTTCCAGCATCGATCGTCGGCTACATTGTCGTCACGTTCATTTACTACTTCTGGCATCGAGCACGCCACGAATCTGCATTTTTCTGGAGGTTGTGCCATCAACTTCATCATTCGCCCCGCCGGATAGAGATCGTGATGTCGTTCTACAAGCATCCTGTCGAAATCTTCGTCAACTCCGTCATCAGTGCTGCAATCGCCTATCCATTGCTCGGTTGTTCGCCTGAGTCCGCCAGCCTCATCACCGCGCTCACCGCCGTTTCGGAATTCTTTTACCACTGGAACATACGGACGCCACGATGGTTCGGATACTTCTTCCAGAGACCCGAGTCGCATCGGGTGCATCATGAAAAGGACTACCACACGAACAATTACAGCGACCTGCCTATCTGGGACATGGTGTTTGGAACCTATGAGAATCCCATAACGGCACCTGAGGAGTGCGGCTTTACGGCATCACAGGAAGATCGCATTGAGGACATGCTCACGTTTCGCAATGTGATAAAAGCTGAAGCTGAAGGATCGCAGCCACTGCGGTTCCTTCCAACGTGTATCGGCTGCTCCAAGCGGTGGGCATGTAGCAGGCATCAACGCATTGCTGATCAAACGAGCCGGGCAACTTCCCCCCTCGCTGAACAACAATGACACCCATCACTCGATCAAACATCTTCGCATCGATCCTTTTCATTGTCGGCTGCACGCAGATGACGGGCTACATGACGGGATCGAAGATGCTTAGAGGCATCGGCGCGGCCAGTGTAATCAGTCCCAGTCCCAAAGTCTTCTGCGTGGCTGAGATTCAGGATGGGCAGGGAGCAATGCTCGAAACATTCAGCTCGCAATTCTCGCTGGTTTACACGGTCAATGGAGCCCGTAACGTGTTGCCCTTTGATCCGAAAACCGGTCACCTCCTGCGCGGCCCCTATAATCGAAGGAATGTATACGGTGCCGCCTTGTCCTACGCTCCCTGCCTGCCGCGCGGGTTAGTGAATGAGATCCTCCACTTCGGATTGCGACCGCAAGGTGACCTGCGCAGAGAACTCGGAATTCCTGTGGAGGCGGTCGATCTTAAACTGATCATCAGGGCCGAGACAGACAGCGAAACGAACGCGTGGGAGTTTCCTGCCTCATCCACAGTTGAGCCTCCACCCATCACTCCTGGGCTATGAAAAGAACCATTCTCGAATCAACCGTCCCCGTCTCTGCCGGTCAGTTCGCGATTTTTAGAATAGTGTTAGGGCTCTACCTACTCATCCACTTCGTGCAACTCCTGCCATGGGCTGGCGAAATCTTCGGAGGGCAGGGAATTCTTCCTTCTCCAGAAAGCAACTTGATCCCACATATTCTGCCAAATCCCCTTTGGACAGCGCAGGACGGAAGAATAGCCTGGCTGTGCGTGTTTGGCGGATGTGTTGCCGCGCTGGGAGTCATCTCCGGGCGAAGTCGGGTAATTTGGTGCAGCGCCGCGTGGTTGGTGTGGGCATGGTTGTTCGCGCGGAACAACTTGATCCTCAATCCCAGCATCCCTTACGTGGGCTTGTTGCTGCTGATCTGTGCCGGAATACCGCGAGGCGAATCATACGTGACAGGCAAGCCGCCTGATCCCGACTGGCAATTCCCTGCGATTGCATGGTGGACTGTGTGGATTCTGCTCGCGGCAGGGTATACTTTCAGTGGTATTGCTAAATTGAGCAGCCCCAGCTGGATCGATGGTTCTGCACTGCGGGATGTGATGCAAAATCCGCTGGCCCGGGACAACTGGGCTCGCCAGTGCTTCCTCATGCTGCCTGACTTAGTCACGAACCTCCTCAGCTGGGGAGCACTGCTCCTGGAGATTCTCTTTCTACCTCTCGCCCTCATTCGTCCTACCCGAGGATTTGCCTGGGCAGCGATGGTGGCCATGCATCTTGGAATACTCGTACTCATCGACTTCGCCGATCTCACTGTCGGCATGCTCGTCGTGCATGTGTTCACATGGCGAAGGGAATGGCTACCGAAGCTGGGGAAGCATCAGCGCGCTGCCGCAGTCGCTGCCGATGCCGGCGCATTGGCCGAGACGGTCGGGACTTCAAAATGAATGCTGCGGACAGCAGCAAGCAAATTGGACAGTTCTTCTGTCCGGTCTTCGAACAGGCGAAAGGACGGCAGAATCGCATCTTCTTTGATCTCTGCCGATACTGCGGCCAGTTGATCGAGATTGCCGTCGACATCCTTGTAGCAGCTGGCATTGTGCTGGTAAAACTTTTGTCCCAATGTCAGGGCATCCTTGCGAATGCGATCCATTTCCTCGCGGGTGGCTCGCAATTTCTCGTATTCGGAATGGTGTTGATCAACGCTCGCGGCTACGATTTGATTCACTTGCGAGCTCCAGTGTGCCTGAAGGATGTTTGAGATTTCGGCCTTGTGTGCCGACGTTGGTTCGCTGTCTGGGCATTCGACGTCTGCAAGCGCCTCCAGCAGAGTCGCCCTTGCCCTCTCCCGGTAATCGTTGCAGCAGTCCTTCAGTGCGGCGCGCGATCGGTCGAACTTGTCCGCCAGCTGGGTGCCGCCGAAGACTCCTGCTCCGATCAGAACGATGCCAATACCGGCGGAAGTGACCGAGAAGGACTGAAAAATTGGCAGCACGAGACTGGCCAGGATGAACAGGATCAGCCCGGCGACTGCACCACTGATGGCGAACGTCCTGCTGATGCGCTTTCTGTCTTCGCGCAGACGGGCGACGGTTTCTTCCAATGTCTTCTGATCCCCTGCAAGCGAGGCATCCTTGGATTCGCCGATCGCCTGGAATACCTTATGGGCACGTCGCTGGAAAGTAAGTGCTGCTGATTGCGCCACCTCACGCAGCTCGCTGATCGAATCCTCAGCGGCTGTTGAGTCAGCAACGCTGTCACCCGCAGCCGGCACAATGTCACATGTTGTGAAGTTTTTCTGTATGAATGCCAGGGCGTCTCGTAACTCGGCGATGCCTGACTGCGCAGCCTTCTCCTGTATCGCCCGATCAGGGAAGATGCGCTCAACCACATTCCGAAGCCAGGTGTCACGGCGCTCGGCCGGGATCTCCACTTTTTCCAGTGCCTCGATGGCACGAACCACCCCGGCCCGCTCAGCCAGTTCCCTGGCATTGAGCGAAAGCACAGCAGCTTTGTAGACATCGACAGACTCAAGGAAGGTGTCGAGCATAGCCGCCAGCTGTTGCTTTGACGTGTCGAGCAGTTCGGTTGACACCTCGCACAGCTTTCCTGGTTCGAGCCAACGTCCGAGTGCCTCGGATTTTCCGGCTGCTTCTTTGTGCAGGCGCGTCAGCTCGGAGGCGAACACGGTGGGTAGCGATTGTAGTGTAGCCTCCAACTCACCGCTCGGGACAAAATATTGCTGAATAGACGCCTCATCTTCCAGAACGCCGCCAGGCCTTGCCATGGTCAACGTGACCACTTCTGGATCGGCGACGTTCGTGATCTCTTCGATCAACTGACACCGCGTAGTTTCAAATTCCTTCCGCCTGCACGCTTCGATTTGGGAGCTTAATGCGCCCGCCGTTTCGGTAGCGGAAGCCCTTGCTGCATCCATTGCAGCGCTGATCGCCGCGCTGGATTTCGGGAGATCCGCCAGCTTTTCCGGAATCTGCTGCCGAAAAGCAAGGGAGACCATTTCATCCCTGTAGCTACTTTGCAGAGTTTCGAACTGCTGGAGCTGCAACCGCCAGCTCTCAGTGAGGCGGCTGTGCCCCATCGCCACTGTTTTCTGGTAGCGGGCATGGTTTTCTTTCGCCGCTTTCAACAGTGCTTCCTGCGCGCCCAGAGTTCCCTGAAGCTGCTCGATAAACTGCTGGTGAATGAGCGAGGCACTCGTGGCAAAGTAGCGCAGCTTGTGCGCGTGGAGTATTCTGGATTTCCCGGGTGTCACCTTGATTGCGCCGAGCCCATGGCGCAGACGCTCCAGCCGGAAGGCTGATCGATTGTCGATGATGATGAAGTCGCTGCGCTGCGCTTCCATGCCCGGCACGGCGGCCTCCAGTCGAGAGATGAATTCGCCGACAAAGTGATCCGCAGCTTGATGATCGAAGTTGGAATCGGTAAGTGGTGCGAGGTGATCCTTCCTAAATTCGTCGGCACGGGTGACGACGAACTGCATCGGAATGAACGGCAGTTCACTGTGCGCCTTTTGCAGTATCGGGAGATCGGTGGTGTCCAGCGGGACTGCGGCGGAGAAAACGTAGACGAGGTGATCGCAGATGGGCAGAAAGTCGCGAACCATCTCCTCGACGATCAGCGGATCGCCCGATCCCGGGGTGTCGACTAGAACGACGTCCCGCAGGAGGTCATGCTCCTGCAGGGCGGCCCCGACTTCGACCTCGCCCCTGCGATGCATTCCGATCAAGTCCTGCGCATTCTGCGGATGGGTGATGAGTGTTACCGCACGATCGGTGGGATGCTGACCAGTGGCACGTTCACCTGCACCTTCGAGCAGCGCATTGATGGTACTGGATTTACCCGCTGAGAAGTGCCCTAACAATCCCACATAGGTCAACTGCTGCCCGGTGCGTGACAAGTACTGGTTCAGGCTCCGCTCCAGGCGGCGGAGTTCGAGAAACCGTTCATGACAGGCACCTCCCTCGTCCACGCCGAAGGCTTTTCCATTGCCTCCCCCCGATACCAGCGCTCTCAGTTGCGTCAGCGATTCGAGTAACGATGTAGTGTCTGGCGCTGTGGGTATGTTTGCGTGGTCTGTCACAACCCGGGCAACCTATTCGTTCACCCGGTTTGTGCAAGATCAGACGTTGCCATTGAACGATCAGGAGGTTGCTTTACTTTGACGAGAGCACCAATTCCCGCGACAATGGCAAGATGGAAGATCCCGAAAATGATGAAAAACAGCCCCAAACCCTCAATCTCGAAGCTGGCGACTACTGGTGGTGCACCTGCGGCAGCTCGGAGGCACTCCCGTTCTGTGATGGAAGCCACAAAGGGACGGGACTAGGCCCACTGAAGTTCACACTGGAGAAGGGAAAGTCGATCATCTTTGATGGCCAGCACAGAAAGAGCCCTTCATTCAGTGATAGTTCACCTTCCCAGCCGTAAATTTCTGGAATAGAAGTCCTCCTCCGAGGCTCTTCCACACAATCCATATTGTAATGAAATGCTGATGCCTTCTGTTGCCCGCTCCATCGCACTGTTGATGTGCACGTTTGTTCTGTTCTCGCCCGATCGCTCGGACGCACAGGGCCCTAACTTTGTAAACGACCCATTCGCGGCAGCCACGCCTCCGGGCGAAGAAGTGGCCGCTGAGCTGGTGAGCGAAGTTTCGGCGGTGCAGCCGGGAACCACTTTTACGGTCGCGCTGAAAATGGTGCACAGCGGCCCCTGGCACACCTACTGGGAAAATCCCGGAACTGGCCGACCAACTCAGCTCAACTGGACGCTGCCCGAAGGCCTCACCGCTGGCCCCATCCAGTGGCCAGTGCCGGAGCCGAAGAAAGATGAGATCGGCACCAGCAATGTTTACGGCGGCACGGCCTATCTACTTACCGACATCGCCGTCGCTGACAATGTAGCAGTGGGAGGAAATATCTCTATCGGACTGAAGGCCAACTGGCTGCAGTGCGACGAGATCTGCACTCCAGGCAGCTACAATGGCGAGCTTAAGCTTCCCGTCGTTTCAGAAGCTCCAACCCCTGACGCAGCACTGAAGGCAGCGTTCGACAAAGTAAGGGCGCAGCAACCCGCTGATTCCGATTTGATCGATATAGCGATCGAGGATCAAGGTAAGTCCGTTCAGGTAAAGATCACACCATCTGGCGAGATGAAAGAAGGCAAAGTGCACGTCTATCATCTAGCCAAAGGAGTACTTGTGGAACCGTCCGCAGCCGCAGAAAAGCAGGGCGACAGCTATGTGGCCACTTTTGAAAAGGAAGAGGACGCTGGTGCCGTGACCGGACTCAAAGGATTCGCTTACGCTGAGAATGGCTGGGGATCGGATGGCACGGTCGTTTCCGTGACATTACCTGAAGGTGGAGAGATGGCTGTGGCGGCATCCATTCCTGATGCAGATGGTGCCGGGGTCGGCGAAGCTGAACAACCTGCCAGTGCAAAAGCGAGTCCTTCCGCCGTTCCGACGGCAATGACACCCGCTGAGAAAGCAGCACTGGACGAAGTCATCAGCTGGGGGATGACCCCCCTTGGGACGAAGGAGGAAAAGAAGGAAACCCTTCTGCCTATCCTTGGATTCGCCTTTCTGGGTGGATTGATTCTGAATCTGATGCCCTGCGTTTTTCCAGTGCTCGGAATCAAAATCATGGGCTTCGTGAGCCAGGCAGGGGAAGACAGCAAGCGAATCAAGATGCATGGCCTGGCGTTCGGAGCCGGGGTATTGCTCAGTATGTGGTCGCTGGTGATCGTTCTGTTGCTCGTCAAATTTTCGACCGGTGGAAATGTCGTGTGGGGTGAGCAATTGCGACAGCCGTGGTTTGTGGCCGCAATGATCGCCGTGATCTTCGCCTTTGGATTAAGTCTCGCTGGTCTGTTTGAATTTGGCGCATCGCTCACTACGGCTGGTGGCCAACTGCAAAACAAGAAGGGACTGTCGGGCTCGTTTTTCTCAGGATTGCTGACGGTGCTGATCGCCTCACCATGCACTGGGCCATTCATGGCACCCGCGATCAGTTTTGCGTTCAATCAGTCGGCAGCACAGACGCTGCTGATTTTTACAGTGTTAGGGCTGGGACTCGCCTCTCCTTACATCGTGCTCAGCTTCTTTCCCGCACTCATTCAAAAGCTCCCCAGGCCGGGAGCGTGGATGGAGACTTTTAAACAATTCATGGCGTTCCCCATGCTGGCGACAGTTGTCTGGCTGGTTTGGGTCTTTGGAAAGCAGGTGGGCGTCAGCGGTATCGTGGGTCTGTTAGTTGGGATGCTTAGCCTGGCCTTTGGACTGTGGATCTACGGGCGATTTGGAACGCCCTTCAAGAAAGTGGGAACACGCTGGGCGGCCCGCATCACACTGCTGCTGGCATTCACTGGAAGTGTTTATGCGGTGAAACATTCGATCGACAACGGTTCAATGTCTGTGGCTACCCTGGACTCCAGCGGAATGATTGACTCCCACGGAATGAAATGGGAGCCGCTCACCCTCGAACGTCTGGTGGAACACCGGAAGAAAGGCAGGACAGTATTCATTGACTTCACCGCCGACTGGTGACTGCAATGCAAAACAAACGAGACAGTTGTCTTCGAATCCGCAGGTTCTGATCAGTTGAAAGAAGAGCTCCGCAGTAATGGAGTAGTGATGATGCTGGCAGATATGACCAATTCCAATGCTCTTTATGACGAGGCCCTCTTCGCCTTCGGCTCGAGCGGAATCCCTTACAATCTGATCGTCCCCCCGAACGGCCCAATTATTGAGTTTCCGACGATAGTCACACAGGGTGTCGTAAGAGATGCTTTGAAACAGTCAGCAGCATCGAACTGACACCAACAGGCGCGGCTTCATTGCAACAACGATCTGGAGTGCATCGGTCTCGACAGCGTTTTTCAACACCAGACGCGTCCCCCTGACCAAAAAGCTCCTTGAAGTTATCTGATATTCTCCAAATCAATTGATTACCGCACTCTTTCCGCACCCAACCTAGCGCAGGTACCGAGTTGTCTTTGGAATTCACCGCCGGGAGGCGGTAGATCGCCTGGGAACACAGCGATGTGCGAACGACGATGATCTACGTGCAAACCGTTCCCTCCCGGACGGGTAAGGAGCGGAAGAGCCCGTTGGACTTCCCTCACGATTGGTAGGCATGAAGGGGTGTGCGTGATTGACTGCAAAATCGGGTTTCGCTTCAATTTCTCGCAGTTGCATCACGAGTATCAAGGCCGGAGAAATTACCGGGGTAATACTTGTCGAACATGACGTCCAATTTTCGCTGGCATGTATGGGAGAGCTTGGAATCCCGCCGAGATCGAGTTATGCTTCCGACCGTGAGAGCAGCAACCCGTGCGACGATGAGGATTCAGCCAAGGTACGATATTCAATTCTGTATCAGGCGGTTAACGCTTTGTTTTCTAGTGTTGGTCGGTTTGACGGGCAGCGGAAGCGGGCAAGACGCCGCGCCGGAGCCGGTCGAAGAGTTCCCGGCAGAGGTGGCAGTCACCGTCGAGGAACGCGCCCGACACATTCTGGAAGCAGAGCAATTCCGCGCTCTGGGGCTCAATCCTCTGCAGTTCTTGAGTGAGACTGACGAAGTTCTGACGGAGTTGATTACAAAGGGGTCCGCAGCCGAGGCAATGAACGTTTTCCAGAAAGCGATTGCATTGATTCATGCAGCCGAAGCGTCGCGCGAGTGGGGCATCCAGTTCAATGAGAGGATCACGGTAGCTGGATACCTGAACAATCAGTTGATGATCGGCGGAGCGGGGCTGGAAACGCAACCCGGACTGAAACATGCTGATTTTGCGCTCAGCGCCTTACGAGTGATTGCCGGTGAAGGAGTGTTCGTGGATCGCTATCGGGTCGGGTTCCTTATTTCGTCGATCACAAATGGAGAACTGTCCTCGCCTGCGACGGATGCAATCAAGTCAGCGCTGGATCAGCTGGAGGCAGACCTATCCGAGGAAAACATTGTGACCGCGATGCCAGGCTACCACACGTTCTTTCAGCGCATGGCCAGCAGCGAAGATGAGTTCAAGGAACTGCTGGACGCTCTACGGCGAGAGGCGACCCTGTCTACCAGCCCAAAACGCACTGCGCTCGCACGCGAAATGCTGATCGCTGGCCAGATGGGACTGGCGCGCCTCAGCGATGATGCCACGGCCGGAGCTAGCCACGCAGACTACTTCCTGGAGCGCATTGCCTCTCCCGAACTGCCAGCCATGGCCCGGCTGCTGATCGCTGAAACCGTTCTCAACGAATGGGGTGACTTGCTCCCACTGCCCGTGCACGTGGCTGGATGGGGTGCGATGGAGGCTGGCATGAAGGAGGGCGCTGTCCTTCCGGCACACGCAAGGGCGCTGCTCAGCCACGCGGGAATACACGCGACCGAACCAGAGTTCGCTGGTGCATTCGGCACGGTCGCGACAGCCTGGGCCACCCGGCTGCAAGACGATTTTTCCGCCACCCCGGCTTCCAGACCGAATCTGGTGGCAAGTGCGCTACTGAGCGAACTGATCGATCTCTGCGTTCAATCGGGCAACAACGATGCACTGAAGCAGCTCACTGCGGTGCCCGTGACCAGCGCCGACCTCCGGTGGCTGCTGACGGTGCTCCATTACGCGGAGCCCGCGATTGCCGCCGACTACTTCGTCGAGTTCGCCCCGCTGTTCGACCTTCGCACCGCCAGCCCCAACATTTCAAAGTATGTCTACGACGAGGATCTCGCGAACGTGAGGCTGCCGCTGGTCATTGCCCAGATCGACGATGCGCGACTTCGCTGGCTGTTGCGCGTCACCGTTGCAGCGCTTCCAGATCAACCACTTTCGGGAACCAACGATTCGCAAACCTTCAGGGAGCGCGAGCGGCGCCTCACCGAACTGGCGGAAGAATATCAGGCGCTCGACTTTGGATCAGCTCCTGAGATCGAGATGGCGGCTCTGCGCTGGTTCACCGAAGAACCCGACGTGACCGAATCTCTGGTACAGGCCTATGCGCGGGCGGGTGCAAGCATCCAGCCGCAAGAGTTCGCCAGGCCAGGAGGCGACGGCAAGCGCCGCATCGTCGCGACCTGGCTGGGACAATCTCTCAACCAGGGCCCCGGTGCGCTCATCTCCTTTCTGGATGCCTTGCCTTCACCACCACGGTCGTTTGATGTAGCGATGACCGTGGGCGCGCTGATGTCCAGTGTGCACCAGGCGTTCGACGATGAGTCAGCGAAATGGGCAACCCCACTCCGCAAGGAAAACCTCACGGCCTTCCTCGCACTCCTGGCCCGTCCTGAGCTGACCCAACTGAACGGGCAGTTCACTGGGCGTTTTGCCGCACTGGCACTCATCTATCACGCGCTCGATGGCGAGGCCGCCGCATTCGAAACGGCCTGGACAGAACTCGACACCGCCCTGCGCGACGACTTGCTTAGCGGCCACGACGGATTTTTGAAATGGTTCGATTCCCTGCTGCGTAGCGCTGCGAACGATCGCAACCTTTCTACTGCGGAACAGGAGGCGGCAACGCGGGGCATCAACGACAGCTTGGTCTACCGGGCGATGTGCGATCAGTCTTTCTCCAGTCAGAAGCGGTTATTCAAAGACCTGCTATCAGCGAACATTGCCACGGATCAGTTGCTCTGCCGGATTGGGCCAGAATTGATCGCTACGACCCCGCGCAGCGGATACGCGGCGGAAGAGCTGGCAGGCATTCAGGAAAGATCGGGCCAGATCGACGCAGCGCTTGCCAGTTGGGATGTGGCGATCGAAGCCGCTCCTGCGGCAAAGAACAGCCAGTACACCAAGGCTTTCCTGGCAAAAGCAAATCTCCTCGAGCGCCACGGACGCTTTGCCGAAGCGTTGGCAGCGCTGAAGACACTGGATGCGAAGCGGCTCGACAAGAGCGAGAATGTGGCATTCCAAAATACGCTCAAAGAGCTGCGGATCCTGACACTTTCAGAAAAACGCGACGCGGTGGAGATGCTGCAATTCGCTGCCAACGGGCTCAAGCTTCAGCCGGACTCGACACAGGGCCGCCTCAGCGCCGCTGCGGTATTCCGGGCACTCCGGCTCAAAGCGCAGGCATCCGGCAACGACTTGCAGGCATGGGCGTTCGGCTTCCTGGCAGCGCAGACTTTGCAGCAACTGGAGCGCGAAGATAAAGGCTCTACAGGAGGACGGCTCGACAGCGCGCTGACGGATTTCAATTCCATGCATGTGGCTCTGGGGAAGCCGGGCGGCATCGTTTCGCTGATCCACAAAGGGCACTCCTGGAGATACACGAATGCTCCCCAGGCTGACGGATGGATGAAGCCATCCGCCAGCGACGAATCCTGGCTGAGCGGCCCAGCTCCACTTGGCTATGGATCCACCAAAGTCCGCACTTCAGTGGACTTCGGCGGCCGTCGTCAGTCGAAGCCCATTGTGACCTACTTCCGCACCAGATTCTTCCTTCGTGAAAACGAAACGGTGCAGCGGATCGCCTTCAGTATCCTGCGCGACGATGCGGCAGTCGTTTACCTCAATGGCGAAGAGGTACGCAGGGACAATCTACCAGCTGGCAACCTCACACCTGCCACACGGGCGCTGGAGAAAACATCAGGAGCCGATGAGAGCCGCTATTTCCCCGGCCCCTTCGCCACTGAACGCCTGCTTCCTGGCGAGAACACTCTGGCGATCGCCGTGCACCAGTACGACCCAGCGAGTTCCGACCTGATCTTTGACGCTGAACTTGTGATCAACGACCTTGGGAAAGACACTGCGTTGAAAGCCGTAGATCAAGAGCAACTGCGAGAAGCGCTGGGGCCGCTGTGGAAGGAGGTACCAGAGTCGATCCGCAACAAAGTCCGCCGCGACTGATGGCGCAGGCTTCTACCGCTTCCTCAGCTCAACAATCGCGTAGCGCAAGTGACCGGACGAATACCCAAGCCAGGTAAATGCCAGCGCCACCCCCGCACGGATAGCGGATACGGGTGATCGGGATATTCGGGAAAATGCAGCCGGCTCCGTCCACAGCGCCGAAAGCACGCTGAAGAGCAGACTTGGAATGGTGGGCATCACAAAGCGTGTCACGTCATCGAAGACTGCCACATCGAGATCGTGCTCAGCGAACCACTGGCAATAGTCGGCCCCGGTGGCCAGTGATCCGAACCGCCCACCCCACACAGACATTCCCCGATCAACTGCGGACGACAAAAACGAACGGTCCCGCCGCAGCCACAACGCCACCGCCGCCAGACCGCCCTGCGAAAGCACACGGGAAATTTCGGCTATGGCGGTCGCTTTGTCGGCACCTTCAAAGTGGTAGAGGCTCTCGATGGCGATCACTCGGTCATATGAGTGAGCGGGCAGCTGGTTGTCCAGCCAGTCACTCTCCTCCATACGGAACCCCTCAAGCCTGGGAAGGATGCGCCGGGCGTGGTCCACTTGCGCGCGCGAATCAGTGATCGCTACTGCCTCCGCTACGAGGTTCCGCCTGACCAGCTCTGCGGCGAAGGCACCGTAGCCACAGCCAACGTCACAAAGAGCTTGCTGCCCCCCTTCTACCAGCCTGAGCCTGGCAACGATCTCATCTTGATACCGCTGCAACGCCACTGCAGGACGCCTGGTTCCGTGTCCACCGTCAAACCAGCCGTGGTGGAGAAAAGGCCCCCAGCTCTCGCGATATACCGCATCGAAGGCATCGTAATAGTTCCTGGATTGCCCGGACACACAGTAGCTGTGTCCGGGAGCTCCAGAAAATACAAACCAATCGTTCGATAAAAATCAGTCGACCGTTCCCGTCACACGGTAGAACTGGTGGATGCCTTTTGTAGAATTGGTAGTCTGGAAACGATAGCGTCCACCCCCGAGGCTGGTCAGAGTGGCCGTGGGATCTTTGCTCCATCCTCGATCAGCACGGGACGAGCCCTCCAGCGCCATCGTTGAAAACAGTCCATTCTCAACCAGAAAGGTCACCGTAACATCGTTGCCCTGCGGTTTCGTCTCCTCGATGACGACAGTCGGTAGCGAACGGGCCTCGATAACGGCCGAATCTCCCCAGGGGAGTGGCGCGGGAACTCTAGGCCGCACCGTCATGCGGTAAGTGCCAGCCTTCTCCGGCTGGAGAGCGAAACCCTCAGCAGAACCAGCAATGGTGGTCAGTGTTGCGGCCGTAATCTCTGTGCTCTGCGATACGGTCACATTGTCCAGATAAACACCCAGATAGTTCTCCGTACCAATGTAAGCGTTATTGTGGTGCCTGAAACGGAAACGGAAGCGCGCACTCGTTCCCGCGTAGTCACTGAGGGGCAGAGCATAGTGGGAGAATGCGGTATCCCCACTCGTTCCGGTGCCTGCACGCTCCCAGAACGCTGTCCATGAGGCACCTTCATCAGTCGAAATTTCCGCATACAGTTTCGTCCGCTCGGTCACCCAGCGGAACCGGCAATCAAACTCGAACTTGCTGGCACTCGAGATTAGCAACTCACGGTCCAGTTCAAACGACTGATCCTCAAATTCGGCCGGAAACGTCAGGTAAAACGATCGGCTGCCACTGCTCGCATAAGTAGTCGATGACAGGCTGTAGTCACTGGTCGTTCCATCAAGAATGCGCCCCAGCGTTCCGCTCTCGGCCCCCTCGCTCCATGCAGATGAGTCCATTCCCGAAATCTTGACATCATACTCATCGGCACCCACCACCTTAGTGAACGCATAGATGTTCGGCTGGTTGAGAGAAGCAACCTCTGGGCCAGTGATCGCCGGCGGCACGTAGTCCAATCGGGCATCGACTTTGATATTCTCAGTCACACTGGCTACCGCACTGACCTCGGCCAGCGTCCGGTCTTCGACTTCAAAACGAACCAAACTGCGCCCAGCCTCCGCGACTGGCAGCGCATACCCACCAGCATCCGGAGTTACAGAAAAGTGCCCAGACACCGACGACGTCACCCTGGCCCCTCCGATTCCCTCACCGATGCTGTATTCACCGTCGCCGTTCGTATCGTAGTAGGCGACGCCCGTAATAAACGTTGAACTCCCCTGCTCAGTAGCCAGCACCTGCTCCACGATCTCCGGACCAACATCACCGTTGGTACCCACCAGCCTGCTGATCCCAATTTCTCGGACTTCTGGCCCCATGATACCCACACGGTGTGCGCGAGGATCCTGCATCCCTCCCGGCCCTACGCCCCAGTCCACAACGAAGCCAGCATGCAGGTGCAACGGCGATAGCGCGTAGGAATACACGTTTTCACTCCAACGTCCCCAGTTATAACCCGCCCTCGAAATGCGATCGCCCGCACTGGAACCATCCGATCCCGCATGCCCCTGAAAGGCATTATTCAACATATCAGTCGTGTGCGCCAGACTTCCCTCACTCAGTCTCCCGTTCACTGCCAGCGGTGGAACCGGCGAAAATGCTGCCATTTCCGCCTCAAACATCGCAAGATCAACATTCCGCGTCGAATACGCCGTCAAAAGATCAGGATCCGTAGATGCCCTCAAAATCTTCCCCTCGTTCGCCGGATTCATTCTCGTCCGGTTGACCAGCTCGACAATGTACTGCTCCTCTGCCGAAGGGTTCCCAATCGAATACTCCACCAATGGATCAGCTCCAAAGCTGGCAAATGGGAGAGTACAGACGCCTAGAGCACTACATACTCCTGATACTATGGACGTTGGAAAGCGACAAATCATGCAGATACCACATTACATTTATTATGGTAAATATAGTATCTATAATCATGGTGTAAATGCGAAATGTAGCACTACTGACACCTCCGTTACCAAATTCAGGGCAGGAGCACCGTGTTTTCGCCTGAAGGTCCTGTCACCACCCACACTTCGCCTTTGCTCACAGCGAAATGCACCAGCGCACCGCTGGGAAAAGTCAGCTGCCGGTCAAACCGATACTGGTTATTCGCGTCGCCGATGCTCCGCGTGAAGTCGGTCTTCAGCTCCCCCGTTGCCACCGGAATGCCGTTGAGGAAAAGGACGATGTCGATGCTGTTCTCATTGGTAAGCCTAGCGCCGGCTTGTACGCCGCCAGCTTGAGCGGTCTCTTCAGGCCGAGCATCTCGATACCATTCCTCATTATCCGCTGCTCGACAGCCTGACGAATGGCAAAACAGAACGGATCCAGAGTCACATCCTCGCCATCATCTAAGGCACGCTCTTCTGCTTCCAGTTCCAGACTGAGACGACGGAGATCCTGTAGTGAATGGCCCTTCTTCACAGCTCCGTACTCCGTCAAATTCTCGTAATCAGTATCCTCACCCTGCTTGAAATGTTTCTGAGGCTTCAGATGCTCGATGTGGAACCTTGCTTGGTAACCGAAAGAGTCACGGCGGGTGATCCTTCGCCCCGTATAGGCGCAGATGCCGCCCTGCTCGACCAACAAGCCATCTTCGACCGCCGCGAGAACCTCTTTCGACCTCCGCATCGCACCATATTCAAATGGATTGAGAGCGGGATTATCCTTCATCCGCCGATGCTCCCTCCAAGCATCCAACTCTGCGGGTGCCTTCTGCTTTTTAATTGTTCTCATTTCCCAATCTCTTCATCGTTGCAAGGCTGCTGTCGAGCCGGGTTAGCAGCCCATCTTCACCGCCCATCAGCGTTCGTGCGTCATTCAGCGCCGTCTCAGCTTTCTCCGGCACGCGGCCGAGCCATTCGATACCGGAAGGCTTCATGGAGGCGTCGGGGTTGAGGCCTTCGGTGACGGCGTGGGAGGTGACGGCCTGCCGTTTTCTTTCAGCAGTTCCATCAGCCGCCGCTCCGCCACCAGCCCATCGGTCTTCGCCGTCTCCCGGTCGAGGAAGGCAGCGATGGCGGTTTGTTCGGCGGTGAGGGCGCCGGAATGTTGATCGCCCCAAGGTCTGTCTTGGTGATGTGAACCATCCCAATGATTCCGTGAGCTTGATCTTCGAGGTGGGCGGTGACTGTCATCAACGCCCAGTAAAGTTCCCCCTTGTCGGCGTAGAGTGGAACGACTCGAACGATGTGTTGATTCAGAGCGCAGACTTCGTCCCAGTGCCACACGATGGTTGTGAGTATCGCGACGAGTTGGTTGGCTTCGCCGGAAAGGTCGGCAAGCTGCTTTGGAGGGACGACTTCAGATTCGGCAAGCAACCGTAGCCAAGAGAAGCTCTACTTGGATTGCGTCCAACTCCACGGAAAGAAGAAGGCCGCTGACCTTGCTGCCAACGAGAACTACTTGCGCGGATACCGTGAAGCTTCCAAAACACCCTAAAGTATACACCCCAGCATACCTCAGCCCCCTTCAAAATTCACAACTCTTTGATAAAGAATGCGCGGTATAGGATTTGAACCTATGACCCCCACCATGTCAAGGTGATGCTCTACCCCTGAGCTAACCGCGCTTAATCTCTGGAACTCAGGAATTGTTGGCGAGATGCGGGATCTCTGCAACCCTTTTTGTCGGGAGAGTGAGAACATTCACAAGCCTGCAACAACATGCCTCGTCTCGATTCATCTCCTATCCGATCGCAAAAAAACCCGGAAGGCCGCAACCTTCCGGGCTTTTTGTTAAGATTGAATCTGTAATCAGAAGCTGACTACTTCTTCTTGGCCGTTTTCTTGGCTGCCTTTTTCTTGGCTGCCTTTTTGACGGCTTTTTTTGGAGCGGCTGCCTTCTTCTTAGCTGCCTTCTTCGCTACTTTTTTGGTAGCAGCTTTCTTCGTAGCTGCCTTCTTGGTGGCTGCCTTCTTCGTAGCTTTCTTAGCTACTTTCTTGGCGGCCTTCTTGGCTGCTACTTTCTTCGATGCTGCTTTCTTGGCCGGGGCCTTCTTTGCAGCTGCTTTTTTGGTGGCTTTCTTCTTCACGGCTTTCTTTTGGTTTTGCTTCACCGCGCCTCCTTCGTAGAGAGGCCGGCGTTTTGGTTTTCTGAAGAACAGTTCGATTACTGCCTCCTGAAATCTTGAAAGGTGTCGCTGGAGTGAGAGGCTGGATTGGATCAACAAGTGGTCGGAAAACTCCTTCGACTGAACGTCAGATGCGTTGGACGTTTCGTGGTCGATCCAGGCTTACGTTGCGAGTGGCTTGTTCGTTCATTCTTCAACGGAGAGTGTGCTGCACTGCGGCTCTTCATTGGTTGAATAAAATTTTTCAGAGGCAAGGTGCCGATCAAATTTGCGAATGCTTAACTCTCACCGATCGCTAGCGTCAAGTCGAATCATTAACAAATACAAAGTTTTACAAAAGCAAATGTATCGGGATCGAGTGATGAAGGCTGTGCTCGATTTTTAAAATTAACGCGTTCAGTGCATTCAGACTTTCATTGTCTGGACAGTCAGCTGGTGTGCGGTTCGATTGCATTGATTGTTGAGTTGATTTGGGGAGTCGATGCACCGGTGCGGTTGGCTTAATCCTCACATTGGCGAATCGCTCATTTAAGAGACGCAAATTCTATCACCATTTGCAAGCTTTTGCGAGCAGGTTCTCTTTGCTCGGGCATCGATGGAGAGCAAACGATGCAGTGTGATCGCACTGTTGATGAGCACCGTTCGATTCGTTTTGGAGACGATGACATCCGTCGAAATCCGGCATCATCGGCTAGTCAAAAACATGCACCGCAACGGCCAGCCGCAACGGTTATCCACCCGGCCTCGATCAGTCTAAACATCGACCTTTCAGGCCCTGCTCTGAACTGCCCACAGCTGCCAGCCAATCGACCACGAGCCCTACTACAGCAGATCGTCTGCGCAAGCTGTGTCACAATGTTAGTCTCCCTGGAACATTCACTGAGAGCCCTGACATCCGCACTGCGCTCAAGCTTCACTTAAAAACTTACACTGCCACAAAATAACCACCTCCACCGCAGTGATTAACAAAAGCGAAATGATCAAACCTCTATAAATAAAGGGCTTACTCGCTCCCGAGAATCTGTTCCATCGAGATCCCTCTGAGCTCGAACACTCGCACGATCGTATCCTCTATCAGATTGTTAGGGCACGATGCTCCGGCAGTGATGCCGATCGTTACATGCTCTTCGCTTTTGAACTTCTCGACGTAGCTGCGCTTCTCTTCCTGCGAATGCAAATCGAAGTGCAGGATCTGATCGAGCGTCTCCAGACAACTGGCGGTGCGAATGAAAAACGATGGCAGTGATCGCTCTCCAATCTCCACCAGATGACCGGTGTTTGAGCTGTTGTATCCACCCACTACAAGGAGCATGTCCATGGGGTGGCGGAGCATCTCAAACAGGGCGTCCTGCCGCTCTTGAGTAGCCCCGCAAATGGTATCAAAAAATTTGAATTTTTTTTCACCAACCTCATCTCCATCGCGATCTTTGATGGCTTGAGCGAGTCGTCGCTGCAGTTCTTCGGTCTCCGATTTGAGCATCGTTGTCTGGTTGGCAACGCCCAGTTGATCGAGGTGAATGTCAGGATCGAAGCCAGGTGAATACGCTCCTTCGAAGCGTTTTAAAAAATCTGATTTGTCACCGCCATTCCTGATGTATTCACAGACGTAATCGGTGTCCTCAAGGGTCAAAATCACAAGGTAGTGACCACTGCCACTCACGCCGATTGCTCTCGATGATGTTGCGAGTGTCTCCTCATGTTCACTCTTGCCGTGAATGATCGAAGTGAGTCCTTCCTTTGCGTAGCTCTTCACGCGACGCCACACACTCATGACGTCACCACACGTAGTATCGATGATGGTAACGCCGCGTTCCTTGATCGCGTCCATCATCTCAGTCATCGCTCCGAAGGCTGGCACGATGACTACATCGTCTTCCGTCAGATCATCAACAGAGGCATCGCGATCTGGGCCGATGAGATTCTTGATGTTCATCTCTTTGAGTTGCCGGTTGACCTCAGGATTATGGATAATCTCTCCAATGAGGTAGATGTTCCGATCTTCGAACACACGACGCGCTGCGTAAGCCAAATCGATGGCCCGTTCAACGCCGTAGCAAAAGCCAAACTGTTGCGCCAGACGCAGGGTTGTATTGCCGATGGTGATGACCCCGCGAGCTCTCAGCTTCTCAACAATGTTGCTGCGGTAGTGCTGCTCGACTTCCGCCTGCACCTTTACCATCACGTCCGGGGTGCGAACGTTCACACGCTTCTTCTTGGTCGGCACGTTTGAGGGCTGACTTTGGCCTGCCTGGGTGGTGTCCTGAATTTCGCTCACGGTAGTTTCTGGATGGATGTTCAATGCTGGCGGGGCGGATGAGAGCCTCAACCAGTCCCATGAAGGCGCTGTTCAATCCAGTGCGCCAGCAAGAAAACGCGATTTCTCACCCCGCACTGCCGCTTTGCACAGAAAAACCAACTTTTTGCCGCCAAAAGGTTGACTTTCCTTAATAATAAGGCAGGGTTTGAGAACATCTAGTCGCTTCTGTGAGTGACTGTTTGTTTGTGTTTCATGTTTCCAATTGCCCAGTCCTTCGGGACTGGGCACTTTTTTTGCCCATGAACCGCCGCTAGAAGTCGCTGCTTGATCCCACAGCAAACATCCCACACGCCCTCACTGCTGATGCGCACGCGCTACGTGCTCGAGGCTGTGGCGCTCAAGGCAGTTGTCTATGCCACAGCCCGCTTGCCCAGGCTGGCGGTGGGCTGGCTGGCTTCCTGGCTGGGTGCAGTGGCGTATTACGCTGACGTCCAGGGTAGAAAAACGGCGCTGGAAAACCTGCGGTGCGCGTTTCCTGAGAAGTCTCGAGCGGAACGTCGATCGCTGGCGAGACAATCCTACCAGCACATGGCGTTCACGTTTCTAGATCTGTTCTGGGCACAGAACCTGACGCAAGACAACTGGCGGGACTACGTCGATCTCGTTTTCGAAGACCCAGAAGGCACCGAGCGCGCAGAAGCCACCTCAGCCGTATGGATCACCCCGCACTTTGGCAATTTTGAGTGGAGCGCGCTCATCCAGGGAATACGCGGCGTACGGATCCAGATCATCGCGCAGAACTTCCGCAATGCCGCGCTGACTCCGATTTTCAAAAACCTCAGAGAGAAAACCGGCCATCAAATTATCCCCCAGGAGCGCGCCATGCTTCGGCTCTTCAAGGCCCTCAAGAGCGGCGGCCACACCGCACTGCTCTCTGATTTGAATGTGGATCTCTCGCAATCCCCTGCCGTCATCGACTGTTTCGGCCTCAAAACCTGCGTCACAACCCTCCACGCCGTGCTGGCAGTGCGCTGCAAAGTGCCAGTGCTGCCCGTCGTCGTGATCCGGCTAAAGAATGGTCGTTACCGAATGGTCACGACTCCCCCTTTGCACTTCACCGCGGACACGCCTGCGTGGCAAATCGCCCAACGATGCTGGGATGCCTTCGAGCCCTACATCAGGGAGCATCCGGAGCAGTGGATCTGGATGTACAAACACTGGCGCTACTCACCAGCCACAGCATCCGCTGGCGAATATCCCGACTACTCCCACCCCAAACGCAAATTTGACCGCATTCTTGCCGCCCAGGATGCCTAACCTAACGCGCCTGCTGCACGCCCGGTCGCATGGGCGTATGCGTGTCCGACGCGCCTGTAGTAGTGCTGCCACGTGAATTGCTGCTTCACTCGGTCGCGGCCAGCCTGCCCCATCGCGGGCAATTGCTCAGGATGATCGTAGAAATACTGAATGGCCTCAGCCAGCGCATTGGCATCGTTGGGTGGGATGAGTAGACCATTGCTCTTGTGGACCACCACATCCCCTGCCTCACGCGTGGTGATTTGAGGCAGTGCACAGGCAGCTGCCTCGTAGCAAACCTTGGCACTGCCCTCGCATTCCGATGGAAAAACGAACGCGCTGGCCTGCATAAAATGCTGACGCACATTCGATGAGAACCCCGCCAGAGTCACGGAATCCGTCTTGCAGTCGCGCAGTGCATCCTTCACCTCATCGTGCACCTGGCCCACCAGAACCAGCTCGGCATTGCGAAGCGCCAGCTTCTTCCAGGCTTCCAGCAGGAGATGGACCCCCTTTCGCTTGATCAACGCACCCACAAAGAGCAGCCGAAAATGGTCAGGCGCAGTCGCTGGCTGATAATGTTCCACATCGACCCCACGCGCGACATAGGCCAGCCGTCGAGGATCGATGCCGGCATCGAGAAACGTCTCTGCCGCACGCTCACTGGCAACCAGGATCACATCTGCAAGATCGTATTCCAACATGGTTCGCTGCCTGCTCGACGGCAGTTGCCCGATCTTTGCCCGCCAGCCTTTGCGCGTCCGCGCCTCCCTCTCGCTCTTGGTTTCGAAGGACTTGTCCCTGCCCTTGTTGCGATGCCACGTAGGGATATCGAGCACTGTCGGGATCCCGCGCTGCCTCGCGACAAAAAGCGCCCGCAGACAATCCTCTGACCAGCCGTGAAAGCAGTCGAACCGGCCGGACTCAAGCTCCCGTGCCGCCTGCCAGGCCACATAGCGCTTCTTCGCACCATAGTATTTCTGGCTCTCAAGGAACGATAGCAGCCTGACGGGATGGGCAGCCAGGCTGCGCACCTTCAAACTTGGAATCCGCTTCTGGTTGTTTCCATAGCACAGAACCTTTGCCAGAACCCCGCATTCCTCGGCTGCAGTAGCCCCATGCAGCGAGGTGGTATCCAGCCCGGTGCCGCCAAGTCGGGCGCTGGTAGCGTAGAGCAGAGACTGCGGCAAACACGCCGGATCAGGCGTGGAACGAAGGTCAGGGTTCAAGATGGAGTCGAGCGCGGCAGCCATCGAAATCTACACAGGAGCAGGCGAAGTGACTTCCACCAGATAGCCATCCGGGTCGCGAACGTAGGCCTGGCGCGCGCCATCCGGCCTGGATCTTGGACCGGCCTCAATCGCGAATCCCTGATCCATGAACTGCTGCACCGCCACATCGCAGTCATCGACGGAGAAAGCGAAGTGCACGCCCTGCGGCGGGCTCTTTGCTCCCATGTCTCCCTGGCCTGGACGTCCGGCGGCCTCACTGGCAATGTTTAAATGGATCTGCGCCGTTCCCAATTGAAACCACAACCCGGGAAACCCGAAATCCGGGCGAGGAACTTCTTCCATGCCAATGAGATCGACATAGAAGGCACGGCTTGCATCGAGATCCGCCACCACAAGCGTGATGTGGTCAAAAGTCCGGGCTTTCAGCAGGCCGCCACCGCCAGTAGCCGAGTTTCCGATCGTGGTAGAATCTGTCATGGCCGGACTGTCCCCTGTTTGATAGGAAAAATGAAGCAGAATCGCCAGCTGACCGAAACGATCAGACCCCGCGCGATCACGGATTTCGCAGCAATGAAATGCCGCGCAACACCATGAGCGATTCGCCCTCGATCTTCTTCGGCTTAATGATGATCTCGTAGAGGCCGGGCTGAGTGATGTCCACGATTCCGGCTTCAACGTTCTCAAATTCCTCGCGCGAAGGCGTCTTCTTCACATCACACAAGAGCACGCTGCCGCCAAAGGTGACCTCAAAGGTATTCTTCACATCGAGATCCTGAGCCTGGATCACATCGAGCAGGTATGGCCCCGGCTCAGCGATACGCACATGCCATAGCACCCAGGCGGCCGGGTTGTTCCAGTTTTGCACCGTGTTCTCGATTCGGTTAAAAAAGGGCCCCTGTCCGGCGATCAGCGCCTTCTCCGCGTCCAGCAGCACCTCCTCTTCCGTAATGTCGATCACGCGAGGCAGAAGATCGGACAGTTGCCGTTCCGCCTGCTCCGCATAGCGCGCAGCTTCCGCATCATTTGCCTCATCGCCTTTGGTATACAGCTCTTCCAGAAACTGAAGCGCCGCCTCATCAGGAATCTTGGACAACTGCTGGAACAAGGCCTTCTTCACACTTGATCCCGTGATCAACTTTGCTGCCTCCATGAGCTGCTTTACCTTCTCCTCACCCGGAATGTCACCCGAGCGGCCGATCACTTGCACCCATCCCAGCAGTGCGGCGTCCCGCAGATCTCCCGGCTGAGTGCGCAACACATAATTGGACAACGGCGCGGCCGCCTTCCCGTTCGGCCAGGCGCTCAACCCGAGCACCGCTGAGCGCTGAGCATTCTTGTCGTCGCTCCGCAACTCCTTCTCCAACGTCGACAACGCTTCATCACCGCCCAGGCGTCCAAGCACTTTAAGCAGGAAACCACGCTCGTTGCCGCCCGTGATTTTTGACAGTGCCGCAATCAAACGCACTGAGCCCTGAGATCCCTCAGCTCTGCTCGATGCCGAATAGATCGCCTCGGTAAGCAGCTGCCGATTGCGAGCAGCACCCGCATTGTCGCCGATCATGCCGATCAGCGCATCAAGATCGTCCGGTGCAGCAATCTCTGCCAGTCCGGTCAGCGCCGCCTCGCGCACCTTCGTCACGCTGCTTTTCGCTGCGGACACAAGCTGCCCGGCCGTCCCCTTCAGTTTGCGCGCCACGGCGACTTCGATGAATTTGACGCGCGTATCAGCCTGCGTTTCACCAATCTGGGCGACGATCGCGTTCTCGACCCCGGGCCCGGTCAGTTTTTCAAGACACGCCACGCCGTGCTCGGCCGTATTACCTCCACGGGTTTGCATCATCTTTGCGATAATGGCGACAGCCTCCGCATCCCCCACAGGATGGTCGTTGCCCGGCAGTGTCAGCTTGTTGAAAATCTCGATCTCCCGGTTCTCTGCACGCTGCTTGCTGTAGATCGCATATCCCCAGATTCCCAGACCGACAACCGTCGCCGACAGCATCAAGATCGCCAGCAGCGCCATCGGTGATTTCGTCCGGCCATGACGACGATGATGGACGACCGGTTCAGCAATGGGTGCCGGTGGAGGCGGCGGTGGAGGTGCCAACGGTGCCTCAGTAACAGGCACTGGCGGGGGCGGCGGCGGAACGGCATTGGCGTCTGCCTCATCGGCCGCACACTCCAGAAAATGGCTCAGCCCCACTTGTGCCGATGCTGGCCGGTGCTGGGCCTGCCTGTTCAAAAACCACATCACCCAGTCGCCAAGCCACTCAGGAATATCCGGACGCACCTCGCGGATACGGGTGACTGAATGTTGCAGATGGCTCGCCATCACTTCAGCATTCGTGTCACCTGCAAAGGGATAGCAACCAGTCAGGGCAAAGTAAAAAATGCAACCGAGCGCGTAGAGATCCGTGCGCCCGTCCAGCGGTTTCCGCTCGAACTGTTCAGGTGCCATAAAGTGCACGGAACCATAAATCCCCGATTCCTGATCTTCTGTCTGCAGCGATGCCCCACTACTAAATTTTGCCAGTCCGAAGTCCAGAATCTTGCACTGCAGATTCCCGCCCGGTGGCCGGTGAATCATGATGTTTCCAGGCTTCAGGTCACGGTGCACCAGCCCGCGATCCTGCGCCGCGATCAGACCGGCCAGCGTCTGCTTTGCCAATTCCTCAAAATCTTCCACCGACAGCGGCCCGTCCTTTTCCACTGCGGCATCTAGCGTCTTGCCTCGCAACAGCTCCATCACCAGGAACACGCCATCCTCATCACTCCCCACATCCAACAAGGTGACAATGTTGGGATGTTGCAGAGATGAAAGCGCCCGCCCCTCACGAATCAAGTCATCCGTGTCCTGCTTTTTGCCACTGGCATCCACAGCATCTCGCGCCTTCAAGCGCTTGAGTGCCACATCGCGTTTCGTCTCACGGTCGAGAGCAACCCACACGGCACCCGTGCCGCCTTCCCCAATTTTGGCTTTGATTTGATATCGGTCGCTCACAAGCAGCAATGTAGTGGTTCAATGTTCAGTCGCGTCCCACGCACTAAACCCGAATCCGCCGAAGTGAGCAATTCCGAAAAAACGATGCCTGCAGCGCTAGACCCGCTCGCTGCCGTTCTCTTCACCTTCCGTGCTGCGGAATGGTCGCAGGTACCAGCCCGTCGCCCGCTTCAGCCACCGCCCCACATCATCGCTGATCATGTAGGCACCTGGTATCAGGTAGAGGGTAATCACTGTAGCAAAAAGGATTCCGAAACCGAGCGATACCGCCATTGGAATCAAGAACTGGGCCTGGATCGAGCGCTCGAAAATGAGCGGCATCAATCCCGCAAAAGTGGTGAGCGAAGTGAGCATGATCGGACGAAAACGCGCCCCGCCTGCGGCAAGAATCGCATCCTTGAGCGACTCGCCCTCCGCTCGGCGGCAGTTGACGTAGTCGACCATCACGAGCGAATCGTTCACCACAACGCCCGCCAGCGCCAGCATTCCGAACACGGACAGGTAAGACGGCACGATGTCCATCACGATGTGTCCCAATAATGCCCCGATGATTCCAAACGGCACCGCCAACAGGACAAAAATGGGCTGCACCAGAGACTTGAAAGGAATCGCGAGCAACGCATAAAGCGCGAACATCAACGCAATACCGCCCACCAGTGTCCGTTTCTTCGATGCCTCATGCTCAGCGATATAACCGGTGAAGCGAAAGGACAGGTTCTCGCCTCGGTTGACCTCTTTCTGAATTTGAGCATAGGCGGATTCCGCAATTCCAACGATATCGACTTCCTCGTCCTCTGGAACGGCAAAAATTTCGATCACCTCCGCGCCATCTTTCCGTTCCACCCGCCCCGGTGCTTTCACCATTTTTACATCGGCGATCGTGGACAATGCGACCATCGCCCCGTCGGGAGTGCGGATCTTCAGGGTGTCCAGGGTATGCAGCGATTCACGTTCGTCCCGCGTCAGCCTCACCATCACACGAATATCATCACGGCCGCGCTGCACCCTCTGCGCTTCCTGCCCGTAGAAGGCCTGCCGCACCTGCTGGGCCAGCGCCTGCTGCGTAATCTTCAACTCAGCCGCCCGTGGTTTCAGTGACAGCTCCAGCTCATCCTCACCGTCGCCCACACGGGTAAATGCGTCACTGATGCCGTCATATCCCTCGAGTATATCCACAATGTCATGGGCGATCTCGACCTTCAATGGTGAGTCCTCCCCGCGAAGCTCGAGTTCGATCGGCTCCTCGTCCCGATCACCTCTCTCGCCACGACGTTCGCCGCGCACGCTAAACGAAAAGGCCTCAGGAATATCTCCCACAATTTCCTTCCACCGATTCGCAATCACACTGTTCTTTGGCCCGGGCTCTGAGCGCTGGCTGGGCGGCATAATCTCGATCGACACATCGCCCCTGGTCTCGTCCACTGTATTGCTCGACCAGCCACGATCGCCAGTTTCGGTGTAGACGTTGCGGATCAGCGACTGGCCTGTGTCACCGTCCATAAATTCAGCACGAAGCGTCTCGACTGCATCCGTGATCCGCCTGACGTAGATGTCAGTTCGCTCCAGGGGCGTTCCGTTGGGAAGATCCACCGATGCCGTGATGCGCAGCATATCGACCGTGGGTGTCGAAACGAATCCCATATTTCCGCCCTTGCAGTAGCCATACATGAGCAGTGCCATGGAGGCAAAAACAGCAGCAACTGTGTAACGGTGCTTGATTGAAAAAGCCAGCGACGGGTTATAGAACCGCTCAATACAAAGCTCCAGGCCGTCAGCAATCCGCTTTTGGAAACGTGAAAAAAAGTTAAAGCGAGTGCGCCCGGTCTTGATGTGCTTCAGGTGGGACGGAAGAATCAACTTCGACTCGATAAGCGAAAAAAGAAGCACTGGTGCCACCACTGGAGGAATCTGCCGGGCGTAGGTCGCCCAGCGTCCTTCAAAATAAAGCAGCGGGATGAATGCCACGATCGTGGTTAGCACTCCGAAAGTAACCGGAACGGCTACTTCCTTCGTTCCGGTGATGGATGCCTCCAGAGGATCCATCCCGGACTTCATTTTCGAAAAGATGTTCTCACCGGTAACGATGGCATCGTCGACGACCAACCCAAGCACGATGATAAAACCAAAGACGCTCATCAGATTGGCCGTGATGTCGAACACCGGCATGAACAGGATTCCGCCCGCAAAGCTGAACGGAATACCGATCACAACCCAGAACGCAAACATAGGACGGAGGAAGAGTCCAAGCAGGAGAAATACCAGAACGCACCCCTGAAGCATCGATTTTGTTAGAGTGGTCAAGCGACCGCGAATAGAGATCGATTCATCGTCCCAGGCGTAGAGTCGAATGCCGGGCGGAAATCGTGTGGCTGCGGTATCCACGTACTCATGCACCCGCTCGGACACCACGATCGCGCTTTCGTTGTCGTGCCGCATCACTTCGACCATCAAAGCAGGCTCTCCATTGAAGCGAACGAGGCGCTTCTCCTCATCAAACCCGTCTTTAACGTGAGCAATCTCTCCGAGTCTAACGTCGGCACCGTCCGACGCACGCAGTGGGATGTTTTCAAATTCCTCCTTGGTGAACGCTTGGCCCTTAGCTCGTACCGTCAGGTTTCCACTACTGCTCTCAATCGAGCCAGCGGGCAGATCGACCGAAAACTGCCGAATAGCATTCGTAAGATCCTGAAAACCCAATCCGTACGAACGCAGCGATTCCTGATTAGCCTCTACGGCGATTTCAAAGGGCCGTTCTCCCTGAAGTTGGGCCTGGCTGATGCCGTCCAGCTCAATGAGATCATCACGAACCCGGCGCGCCGCACGATAGAGTTCTTCCTCTTCGAGATCACCAGTCACCGCAACGGTAATCACTTCCTTCCAGGCATTCGAATCAGGAATGTAGACCCGCGGACGCTCGGCTTCGGCAGGAAAGGTGGTGATGCCGTCGATCCTGCCCTTCAGCTCCTCCATTAGCTCACGCATGTTCACCCCGTCCTTTGCCTCAACATAAAGGCTTGCACGACCACTTGAGCCCTCAGAATGCACCTCGGCAATGCCCGGCAGGTCTTTGATCGCCTCCTCAATTGGAATCAGAATATCGCGCTCAACGTCTTTCGCAGTCGCGCCGCGATAATTCATGCGGATGAAAATATCGTTGAACTGCCAGTCAGGGTCCACCTGCAGCGGTACCTTGTAAAACGCGGTGATGACACCGGCCAAAAGAACCCCCACCAGAAGGAAGTTCGCAGCAATATCATTACGGGCGAACCAGCGGATCATGCACTTTTATCCTGCGAGGAAACGGATGTGGAAGCGCTCGCCTTTACTGCGCCTGTCCCGGTCGATTTCGCCCCCACCGGAGTCGCGGCCGCATCATCGGCATTCAAATCCGGGTCGGCCAGGTCAACATTGTCCGGCAGGATTTCCACCTTGGATGCGTTCGGCGAATACACCATCTTACTCGTAGCAACGAGCGCGCCATCGGGAATCGAATCATCCCGCACAATCAAATACTTCTCGTCCGCCCAGATCGATTCGATCTCGCGCCGCTGCAATTTCAATTCAGGTTCCTTCACGAGGTAGATCCGATTGAGCTTCCGCACAGCGTCGCGGGGCACCACAAACACGTCTTCGAGCACGGCACCATCGATCTCTGCACGCACCGGCTGGCCAATGCGCAGCGGCGGCAAATCGTTGCCAGCATTCTGCCCCAGAGAGAAAGGATCCATCACTCTGGCGATCGCGAAAAGCTCACGTGATTCGACGTCCAGCGCGCCCTCCGTACCGACGATCTGCCCATTCCAGACCGCCGTCGATTCTTCATTCAGGGCATCGAAAAATCTGACATCAACCGGAGGTTGCTCGGCACTTTCAGGCAATGTCAGGAATGCCAGCTGACGCGCGGGAATCGGAAGGCGCACTTCGACGAAATCCGTCTTAAAAATAGTGGCAACGCTGGTGCCCGGAGAAATATTCTGCCCGATCGCAACCGACAACTCAAGGACACGGCCATCGAACGGTGCCCGGACCGTGGTACGCTCCAGGTCACGTCGAGCACCATCCAGCGTGGCATTCGCCGCCTTGACGTTAGCATCGGCCTCACGCAATTGCGGTAATCGTAGCACCAGCTCATTGGGCTCCTCATCATATCCCAGATCTTCCCAGTTCAGCCGTGCCTGTTTAGCTTTTGCTTCCTCCTGGGCATAGGCTGCCTTTGCCCGGGCCAGCTGCGCCTCAGCCGTCACCACTGCACCGGCAAAATCGGCGTCATCAAGGATCAGCAGCACGTCGCCCTCACGAAAAAAGGCACCGTCCTCAAGCTCCGGAGCCACCGTTTTGACTTTGCCCGAAACCTGGGCCGAAAGCGATGCCTCGTGATGCGCACGTACCACTCCGTTGGTCTGGATTACCGTCTGGAAATCCTTCCGTTCCAGCTTCACGACCCGCGTCTTGATGATCCTTGGCTCCGGCTCGGGACGCAGCTTCTCTTCCTTCTCTTTGGACAGGACGGAGTAACCGATCCAGCCAAGGAGAAGGACACCTAAAGGCAGAAGCGCGCGGGTAAAAAACTGCATTCCTGCCAGATTACGTCATCATTCTTTAATAGTAAGCGCGTTTTTCCAGACTTGCGCATTCTGGAAACAGCTCCGCTTCCGTGTCAGGTGCTGCTCACATAGCGCTGGAGGAACAGCGCTAGGACGAAGAAACCGACGCAGGCCAGCATCGGCACAATGCTCGTAGAAGCTGCGGCGGCTGCCATGGCATCGATCAAACAGATTCCCGCCAAAAGCCGCCCGACGGCGATTCCTACCCGGCTGCGATCCCGTAGCTGATTGCGCAGCACGGTGATCGCACTCTTTGTCCACACGACAAATATCGTGGCAGCGACCAGTGTCGCGAGAATTTGAGGCTCTTTTGCGCCGTTCAAAAACACCAGCGCGGTACACACGATGGCCGGGAGGTAAAGCAGCAGTGTCATCGCGCCCGGCAACTTCAGTGACTCCGTCCCCGACTCCGCCCTGGCCGTTAAAGTCAGCACGACGATGTAGATAAAGAGTGATGTCCCCACCGCGATGACAGACACAAGCTGCTGCGTGGTCAAGGAGGCTGCCTTCAGACCTTGGGCAGCCATTTCATCGAAGGACTGCGGCCCAGACAGGGTGAAGATGTAGGAGACCTGCATCGCCGCGAAAGCCACCACTAGATAGAGCAGCAGTCGGCACCCGCCCATCGGCACCGCTGCCCAGACAGACTTTTTGTGCATCCAGTCGTAGATCAAGATGAGCGCCACCAGCCCGATGGCCAGCGCCGACAAGATGACATCCCCTGCGGTGACTCCTATGTAGAGAAAAATCCCGGCCCCCACCAGCAAGGCTCCAAGCCCTACTATCCAGACCATCCGAAGGCTCAGCACACCAGATGGGATGGGCCTCTCCGGGCGGTGCTCACGGTCGTATTCGGCATCAAAGGCGTCATTCAACGCCGTGCCGCCGAAGTAGAGCAAGGACGCCGCAGCAGCGGGGATGCACAGCAATGGCAGAGTGAACAGATGCGCCAGTTTCCCCAGGATCCCTTCAAGTTCATTGAATCGCATGCTTTCAGAAGCTGAGAATCCCGCCCCGGCCAATACCCAAGCGGCGAGGCAATTGCTCCACACGGTAGGCAGGTTGGAAACACGCCCAAGATCCAAAAGTGCTTTAAATTTCCGAAACATCGTCGCGCAGAGTGCCCGGAAAGCCGCCCCTTTGCAAGGGCAGATGCGGGAGTGACAAAGCAACTGTCGCCAGGCTAGTCTGCCGGAGATGATACGTATCTTCTCGATTCTAGGCGCCCTGATCCTCTCGACCGCGATCGTGACCGCCCGGCCCAACATCGTCCTCGTGATGGCCGACGATCAGGGCTGGGGCGACATGGCTTACAACGGACATCCCGATCTCAAGACGCCCCATTTTGACCAATTTGCTGCTGAAGCAATCCGCTTCGACCACTTCTACGCAGCGGCACCGGTGTGTTCGCCCACGCGCGCCAGCGTGCTCACCGGTCGCCATCCGAATCGTATGGGCACATTCAAATGGGGCTACCCCATTCGCCCGCAGGAAGATACGCTGGCCGAAGTCCTGCACGCTGCCGGATACAGGACGGGGCACTTTGGCAAGTGGCATCTGGGATCCGTGCAAACGGCCAGCCCTGTGCATCCGGGGGCATGCGGGTTTGACGAGTGGCTTTCGGCTCCCAATTTTTTTGAGAACGATCCCATCCTGAGCCGAAATGGCAAAGCTGAGCAAATGATTGGCGAAAGCTCGGATGTCACGGCGACTGCTGCACTGGACTTTCTGAAACGCAACGCCACGAAGGACTCGCCAGCGTTCGCAGTAGTATGGTTCGGATCACCGCACCTTCCTCACGTTGCCGCCCCGGAAGATCTGGCACAGTACCCTGACACACCCACCAAGAAGGCAAACTTTTACGGTGAGATTACTGGAATGGATCGAGCACTCGGCAAACTGCGCGCGGGCATCGCGGAACTCGGCCTGCGGGATGATACGATCTATTGGTACTGCAGCGACAACGGCGGCCTGATGCCTGAGTCATCCGGCGGCCGCATGAAGAAGGGCAGCATCTACGAAGGCGGCCTGCGCGTGCCCGCGATTCTGGAATGGCCGGCACGCTTCAAGTCTGCACAGATGATCGATACCCCCTGCGTGACGTCTGACATTTTCCCCACGGTTCTGGAACTGGCAGGAGTGGAGCCGCGGACGGCTCACGTGCGGGATGGCATCAGCATTGCCGACATTCTCGACGGCAAGGTGAAGCATCGTCCGGCTTCGATCGGGTTCTGGGATTTCAAGGCAGGTGGCCGCAGCGTGCCGAGCGCGAAATGGATGAAGGAACTGCTCGATTCCCAGGCAGCAGGCACCGAACTCGACGACAAGGAGCGACTGCGACTGGATGCCGGAGTCATCGCCAGACAATACTCCGACGAAACATTCCCCGGGCATGCCGCCTGGCTCGACTGGCCATGGAAGCTGCACCGCATCGAGAATGTAAAGAAAGATGCGCCGGGTGTGATCTGGGAACTTTACAATCTTGAGACGGACCCCCTTGAATCCAAATCACTGATCGCCGAACAACCAGAGCGTGTGAAACAAATGCAGACTGCGATGACTCCCTGGTTGAAATCGGTGGTGGGTAGCCTGAATGGAAAAGACTACGCTTCGCCTTGACCAGCGCTGCGGCAGTGAAAAAGCACGTAGCCCAGCCCGGCTCCAAAGCCTAGTCCGTGTCCCAGCCCCCAGATCAGTCGCGCCATCTCATGCGGAATGGCACCACTGGACGAGCCATGGTAGTAGCCCCAGCCGCCGACGGTATACCCCAACGTGTGAAACAAAAACAGAACGGCCCAGGCGGACAGGAAGTGCCGCGTTTGACTTTCCGCTCCCACCAGCCTCAACAGAATCCACCCGCAGACTGCCAGACCGCAGGCCGAACCAATGATCTCACCAGTGTGCCCCTTGATCACAAACCAACCCACACACCAGAGCGCCGCATAGGAAATGAACGCTGCGGCGAACACGCCGTAAAAGTGAGCCAGCGTTCGCGCCGAACCACCCAGCGGTCGCAAGGCTGCCCCTGACAGAGCCACAAATACCACGGCAATGGATGAGTAGAGCAACGCAGTGCCCATGTTCGACCACGCCCAGAGCGAGTAGCCGATCAGGCTTACCACCGCGAATCGCAGCGCTCCTTGAAGGATGGATTTTTGCAGGCTCATATGGCTGGCTATTCTTCTTCCTCGTTGGCGTCCTCGGCACCAGCGTACCGCAGTGGCTGGCCTTCCATTTTCCATTCACCATTGTCGCAGGTGACCAGTCTGGACACCCGCTCGATATGAGTCGCCTTGCCAGTGGCAGGATCGATCTCAATACAGGCTCCACACAACCGGACATCACCTCGTGCGACGGGAAAGCGCTGGGGCATATTGCTGCGAAAGCGATTGACGATGGGATCGATCGTGCGGCCAAGGATTGACTCAGTCGGGCCACACATTCCTGCATCACAAAGGAACGCAGTGCCGCCGGGAAAGACCTGCTCGTCTGCGGTCTGCACGTGGGTATGCGTCCCGATCACAGCGGATACCTTGCCATCCAGCATGCGACCCATTGCAATTTTCTCACTGGTAGTCTCCGCATGCATATCGACGAAGATCACCGGCGTCTCCTCGCGCAACCGGGCGACTTCCTTTTCCATCGCCGTGAAGGGATTCTCCAGAGCGTTGTTCATGAAAGTGCGGCCCTGAACATTGACCACCGCCACCTTGGTCTTCGCCGATTCAAGAACAATCGATCCCTGCCCTGGCGCTCCAGTCGGATAGTTGAGCGGACGCAACAGGCGCGGTTCAGTGCCGATGTAGTCGACAATTTCATTCTGATCCCAGACGTGATCACCGGTGGTGACGACGGCTGCCCCTGCCCGCAGCAGGCCAATGCTAATGCGCGGAGTGATGCCGCGACCGCCGGCGGAGTTCTCACCATTGATGATCACAAAATCGATCGACAGCTCTTCCTTCAAGCGCCGGAGCGCGAACAGCACAGCCTTCCTCCCCGGCTCCCCGACCACATCGCCAAGAAAAAGGATACGAAACCGGCTCGCTGAGCCGTCAGATGGATTGGGAACGCTGGGATTAGCCACAAAAGTTTGTTACTGGCCCACCAGATGATTGTCCACCAGTAATTGGGAACCAGGATTCCCGCTCACTTTCCCGCAGGGATCCCGAAAAGCGCCAGCATTCTCCCGGTTTTTCCCTTCTCGAGACGGTAGGAATAGTATTTGTCCAGCCCCTGTGCCGTGCACGAGCCGCAGTCGAAAATCTGCTCTTCAGGAATGGCCAGCTCCCGGGCCTGCCCGAGGATCTGCGCGGCAAAGTCCACCTCATACGCCGGGGGGCGAATGCACGGCCCCAGCTGCACCACGAGATCAGCCACTCGGGTCGAAAACTCGCGCTTCATGCGTTCGACGCAGTTCGCCAGAATATTGAGCTCCGTCCCAACCCGACCGGAATGGAGAACTGCAATGGCACGGCTCTGGATGTCCGCCACATAAATAGGCCCACAATCCGCGACGTAGATCCCCAGCAGACAGCCAGGCGTCCGAGTGATCAGTCCATCCGCACCGGCGATCACTCGCCCATCAATCGAAGGATCCGGCACCAGGGCAACTTCTCTCCCGTGCACCTGCTCCGCCGTCCACAATGCATCGCTGGAAAATCCAAGCGCCTCCGCCGCTGCGAGGTGCGCGGACTGCAACCGCTCCATAGCCTCCGCCCGCTCGACATCCACCACCACCTTCGGCACCCGTTGCACAAATGCGTGCCGCGCCCATGGCGTTGCAGAACTCAGGGCTGGGAAAGTTTCAAAAGGAGGGACAGAGGCATTCATCGTTCGAAAGGGATGTCACGGTACCCTAATGACGCGTTCATCGCGATGTCCATCGAATCTTCCTCCCGAGCCGATTCCAGTGACGGCCTTAGTTGATCCCTAACCGCACCAGCCACATCGACTGCTACTTCGGATTTCGTTATCTTCGGCGGCATTGCGGCCTCTGGATACCATTGGCGTCAGCTCGTTGGCGACCCTTTTGCAAGTTGCACCACTTGCTCTGGCGGCATACCGGCATCGCGGTAAGCGCGCACTGCACGTGCATCGTTGCGCTTTGCCAGGCGTTCGCCATTTTCATCGGCGATCAGAGCGTGATGGTTCCACTTGGGCACCGGCAGTCCGAGAAGTTCCTGGAGAATGCGGTGGACGTGGGTGGCGTGGAAAAGATCTTCGCCGCGGGTGATGAGTTCAATCGACTGCGCGGCATCATCGATCACCACGGCCAGGTGATAGCTGGTGCCGATGTCTTTGCGAGCGATGACCACATCGCCAAAGAGTGCGGGGTCGACGTCGATAGAGCCGCGGCTTTGGTCAGTCCATTGCAACGGGCCAGTGCAGGAGATAGCGGCGGAAGAATCGAGGCGCCATGCGTGAGGCTCGCCGGACTGCAGGCGTGCATTGCGCTCGGCTTTTGCCAGCGCACGGCAGATCCCTGGATAAAGTGCGCCGTCCGGTCCGTGTGGGGCATTGGCCGAGCGCGCGATTTCCTCCTGAATCTCGCGCCGAGTGCAGAAACAAGGATAGACGACGTCGAGGGACTGTAGCTTTTGCAGACCAGCGGCGTAGGCGTCCAGTCGCTCCGATTGACGCATCACTGGCAGACACCACTCCATGCCCAGCCAGTTCAGGTCTTCGTAGATCGCATCTTCGAATTCTACTTTGCAACGCGTCGAATCGATGTCTTCGATTCGCAGAATGAATTGCTCGCGATTCCTGCCGGCAGCATCCCAGGCTATCAGCGCAGAATAGGCATGGCCCAGATGCAGCAATCCGCTGGGGCTTGGAGCAAACCGCGTCCGAGCACATCCGACTCCTGAACAAGGAAACGAAACTTCACTCGATCTACACGGCAACTGCTCCTCGCTCATCTGTGGCTATTCTCTCTTGCCTTCTCGCAGACAAAGATCAACACAAATGGGCAAAATGGCTAGCAGACTGGAGACGAAAAAGCTCTCCGACTGGGAAACGCGAATCGAATGATGACAGCAGACAGAGAAGCGCCGCTGGAATAATTCCAGCGGCGCCGCTTAGGTTTTAAGTAGGTGACCTCAGCTTGTGAAACCTGCCCTATTCTTCCGTCACCCGGTAGTAGCGCACAGCCGATTCTGGGGTCAGCGTTTCATCCACGAAAGTGGTGGTATCTCCGCCAGATTCAAGGCCATCGCTTGCTTCGATCCACTCCGTAAGATCGACGGTATGCTCCATCGTATACGAGCGTCCTTCCTTCGACTGCCAGGTCACTTCCGCATTGGTTGGGCTAACGCGCTTCACCGCGATGATCTGGAAGGGAACGCCGCTTCCTCCACCGAGGCCATTGTCCTTGACCTCATTGATTTGCTCCTCAGTCAGAGCGATGGAATAGACGCCGAAGTCGTCCAGCTTCGCCTGCACGATGCTGGCATTG
>JAGROY010000484.1 GCA_020439995.1 Verrucomicrobiia bacterium | reverse complement strand
CGAAAGAAAGTGATCGATTTCCTTGCGAAGAATGAGGAGGAAGCGAAAGCGGAGATTGAGGAATGGAACGACCCGCAACTGCGAGAGAGTTTTCTGGAATATAATTGTGCTTCTGAAACCGTTCGTTCCATGCAGTTCGCTGGTGGCAGCTTTGTAAGTGTGAGCAAACTCGGCGGGCTCTACATTGCGAGTGATGATGCGGGAATCTATGGGCCTTTTGAAACCCAGCGGGAGGCGGAGGACTCCGTGAGCTTTTGGGGCTACGATGATGTGGTGCATGATTCCGCGCATACGGCGGAGGAGTGATGCGTACGTTATCTTGTGGTCATCAGGACTAAGACTCCTCACCTGGCCACTATCGATCGGGGATCGGACTGGAATGGCCAGGATGGAAACGTGACGACGGTAGGCACTGCCGGTTTTGTTTGTTTGATCTGGGCGGAATCGTTTGGGAATGGATCGAGACGCCTTATGCCTCTGGTGCGGAGCGAAGCATTCGCGGCGGTGGACTCAGGGATGTAGCGGATTTGCTACGGTCATCTGATCCAAATCTTCGTGCACCACTAGCGAATGGAGTGATCCCGCCTTCGACCGGCTCTTCACTGACGTCATTCTGTATCGGAATTCCTTGACGACATGGCGCTGTAGCGCACATAGATCAAACACGCCCCACTGACAGCAATGAGTCATACCAACCGTCCGAAGGATATTGTAGATGCCATTGAGGAGCTGGCCGCTCAAAGTGGTGCATTCGAGCCGGTTGACGAGAACTATTATCAAGCGTTTCTCGATCTCACCCAACAACAGATTGAGAAACTTGCGGTCGCAGTGATCTTGGACCAGGAGAAAGAAGTGCGGAGACTGGCCAGAGGGCGCTCAAACCCAGCGGCAGTTGCAAGCGTTTCCAGACTCGTTCGCAATGTATTCACGGGAATCAGTGTCGGCTTGGCTCGGTTCGATGCGTTCGGACGCCTTGGTTTTGTGGCACGCATTGGCTTTGATCCTACGGCTGAGATGAACGACGCACTAGAGCACAAATTCCAGCTGATTGAGCCAATGATCACCAACATCGTTCGTCGTACCCTGCCATGGCTTCTATCAAGGGAAGTCAGCCAAGGTGAGCTACCCCTTTGAGGGTGCTTCGCGTAAGGGGCAAGAGACAGGCCTAACCTTGGCTGTCGATTTTAGTGTCAATCTGCCCGGTCTAAACCCACCGTCTTTAGACGGTCAGCTTTAGCGGACTGGCAAAGGAGGGCGGAGTTTTGAGAATCGAGTTGCTGGAGAGTGGGAGCAGGTTGGATGGTGAAGAGCCTGAGTGCGCAATGAGAGTAAAAATGAGGCCGCACCAGCGGGCGGCGGCTTCAGCCGCAACAGGACTTTCAGTCCGCACGAAACCCACCGTCTTGAGACGGTGGTCGTTTAGTTGCCTCCGTGAGCAGAAGCGAACTGAGTCAAGGCCTGAAGCGGCTCCCGCTGAGCGAGCGCGTTGTGTCTACGAGCGGTCGGGAATCGCTAGCCAACCGGTCTTCCCGCAATGACTGCGACCATCTGCTCCCACGCAAGATTTGTCCCTGATATCCCCCAACTTGCTGCCATTCTGTCGCTCAAAACATTTCTCCCTTGCTCTTCCTGTCGCTTTCCGGCTATCCCATCAGGCGGCAAGGTTTGTAGGAATTATGGATATATTTGCATTTCGAGACAGGCTGATTGAGAACTACTCGGACTACGTCCAGAGCTTCTTTACCATTCGCGACGAACGGATCATGAATGAGGTGGATGCTCAGTTCAAGGATGGTCTGCTTTGGCCGGAAGTGCTGATCCAGTTGAATCCCAACTTTGAACCAGGGGGCACGATCGATGAACTCGCGGACAAAGGGACGTTGCATGATACCTGCAGGGACGTATTCCGGGTCGGTAAGACGGAAACCAGCCCGAAGGGAAAGCCGATGCAGCTCCATTGGCACCAGCAGCAGGCCATCGAATGCGCTGCCACCGGCGAAAACTACGTTCTGACAACAGGAACCGGCAGCGGAAAAAGTCTCGCCTACATCGTCCCCATTGTTGACCACATTCTGCGCAATGGCAGCGGCAAGGGCATTCAGGCAATCATCGTCTACCCGATGAATGCGCTGGCTAACAGCCAGCTCCTTGAATTGGAAAAATTCGTCAATTTCGGCTTCCTCGGAAAGCCGCCTCTGACATTCAAGCGTTACACCGGCCAGGAGAACGAAGAGCAAAAGGACGAGATCGTCCACAACCCTCCCGACATCCTGCTCAC
>JAGROY010000139.1 GCA_020439995.1 Verrucomicrobiia bacterium | reverse complement strand
CAGCGCGACGAGATGCCTGACGACCTGCGCATCGCCATCCCGCACGTGAAACGTTTGTGTGAGGCATTCAATATTCCCGTGCTGACGCTCGACGGCTACGAGGCGGACGACATCATCGGGACACTCGCGAAAAAGGCCGAGGCCACTGGGAACTTTGTGACGTTCATGGTAACGCCCGACAAAGACTTTGCTCAGTTAGTCGACGAAAATACCTTTATCTATAAGCCCGGCTATCGTGGTGCGGGGCCTGAGATCATGGGTGTTGCCGAAGTACTGGAGAAATGGGAGATCGAGCGACCGGAACAAGTGATCGACATTCTTGGTCTATGGGGGGATGCATCGGATAACATTCCGGGAATTCCCAAAGTAGGCGAGAAAACGGCTAAGAAGTTAATGAAAGAATTCGGCAGTGTGGAAGTCCTTCTTGAAAGTGCCGACAAACTCAAAGGCAAGTTGAAGGAAAATGTCGAAAACTTCGCCGACCAGGCAAGGTTGTCGAAGAAGCTGGCAACGATTATCCTGGACGTGCCGATCGACATACAACTGGATGACTTAGCCATAGCGGAGCTGGACGAGGAGAAGGTGAAGAGCCTGTTCGTTGAATTTGAGTTTAACAATATTGGCCAGCGATTGTTCGGGGATGATTTCAAATCGGGCCGTGGGCACGCATTCGGAGAAAAGGAATCGGATGTTGCGAAACATGAGGAGCCATCAGTCCAGCCTCTGTTGTTCGCCAAGTTGAAGGCGGCAGCGGACGTAGATCACGACTATGTGGTCGTGTGTGGCGAGAAGGCCCGTGTCGGGCTGGTTTCTGATCTACTGAAGCAAAAATCCGTGGCTCTCTCCGTGGAAGGCGGCGCAGACACGAGGCTATCGAGCTTGTCGTTCTGCTGGGAAGCGCACAAGGGATACCATGTTACCATGCCTTCGCATCCCGATCAGGCGAAGGCTATTCTTGAGGAATTCAGGCCGTTCTTTGAGGCGGGAGAAATCGATAAAATCGGCTTCCATATTAAAAAGTCGCTTACGATCCTGGCTTGGAATGGTGTGAATGTGAGAGGCGTCTGCATTGATCCAATGATCGCCCATACGCTCGTCGAGCCCGATCAGCAACACAGTCTGCCGTTCCTGTCGGAGGCGTATCTTGGCTATACGATGAATGCATCAAAGAGCGGTAAGGCAGGCGAGGAATCCAACGGTCAGCTCATGATGCTGGACATGGATACCGAGGAAGAGCAGGAGAAAACCGCAGCTCCACTGGTGGAGGCTGTGGACGTGTCGCTGCAGTTGAGCGCTAAGTTGCTTTCGCTGTTGCCGACCAAGGGGCAGGACAAAGTCTTCTATGATATTGAATCGCCGCTGGTGCCCGTGCTCGTTGGAATGGAGAAGACGGGTGTCGCACTGGATACTGGTGCGCTTGCCGAGTTCAGTAAGAGCCTCGAGACAAAAATTCGGAGCCTGGAGGCGGACGTTTTCGAGATTGCTGGTGCCGAGATAAATCTAAATTCGCCTAAGCAGCTGGGCGAGGTTCTGTTCGATAAACTAAAGTTGCTCGACAAGCCTAAGAAAACCAAGACCGGGCAGTATAAGACGGGTGAGGATGTGTTATCCACTCTCGCCGGGGAACATGAGATTGCCCGTAAAATTCTCGAGTACCGGGAGGCAAGCAAGTTAAAGAATACTTACGTGGATGCGCTGCCTCATTCGATCAATCCGGTTACTCACAGGGTGCACACCACTTACCTTCAGCTTACCACCGCCACCGGCAGGCTTCAGTCGCACGGTCCCAATTTGCAGAATATCCCGGTGCGTTCTGAGCAGGGACGTGAGATCCGAAAGGCATTCGTTCCCGGAATTCCAGACGCCGTGATTCTGTCGGCTGACTACTCGCAGGTGGAGTTGCGCGTGATGGCGGAATTGAGCGGCGACGAGGCAATGCTCGAAGCATTCAATCTCGGGCTGGATATTCACACCGCTACGTCTGCAAAGGTGTTCGGAATTCCTTTGGAAGAAGTGACGCCAGAGATGCGTCGGATCGCAAAGATGGTGAACTTTGGCATCATTTATGGCATCACGCAGTTCGGTTTGTCTCAGCGGCTCAGAATCCCGCGCAAGGAAGCGGGACAACTCATCAACGACTACAAGAAGCAGTACCACGGCGTCAGTAGTTTCATGGAACGTGTCGTCCGTGAATGTCGGCAGAATGGATACGTGGAAACGATCACCGGCCGCCGTCGCTACATGAGGGACATCAATTCCAGCAATAACTCGGTGCGTAGCGCTGCTGAACGCGAGGCAATCAACTCTCCCATCCAGGGCACTGCTGCTGACATGATCAAAATCGCGATGGTCAATATCGACCGCCGCCTGCGCTCCGAAGGATTCGCGGCGAAGATGCTCATGCAAGTGCATGACGAGCTGGTTTTCGAAGTCCCGAATTCCGAAGTCGCCGCCGTTACCATGCTCGTGAAAGAATGCATGAGCACTGCCATTCCAATGAAGGTGCCCATCGTTGTCGACGCTGGAATCGGAGCCAACTGGCTCGACGCCCATTGATGGGCTGTCCTCGATGAGTGGTGACTTTTTCAGTCGCCCCCCGGCTGCCCCTAACCGACGATTTTCCAGCCCAGTGCAATTCCGGCTACCACGACTGCCACCACAAACGCAAAAGTGAAAACCCGGATGATGACGACCGTGGAGGAAATTTCCTTATCGCCAGTCTGGAGGGCCTTGCGGGAGAATATAAACGATTGCAGGCGAAATGTGCGATCCAGCGAGACCATCAATAGTGTAGGCTTGCCCAGTGTTTCCCAGAGGATGCGGTGCCGCCAGCGCAGCGTGCTGAGTAACTTCGCATAAAAATGGACGCCGAGCGCGATGGCGACGACGGTGGCGATTGCAACAGTGAGTCCAGAATTCATTGGTTCGAAAATCGGGACACCTGATCTGTCCCGCCCGTTGGTTCTATTAGCAACAAAGCGGAGGTGAGCGCAAGGGAGTATTGAAATGTCATTGATCCAATGCTTCGGCAGTTGAAAGCTGCCTTTGTCGGGGCCACCGTTGAGCGTTGAATATTCTTCACCTAACGTTGATCGCCCATCTCGCAGCTACTTGGGCATTGGTTGGGACGATTTGGACCGTCCAGCTGGTGCACTATCCGCTCTTCAGGCACGTAGGGAAATCCCAGTTCCAGGCCTATCATGCGCGCCACGTTCTCGCTGTTTCCTGGGTGGTTGTTCCGCTTACCCTGCTGGAATGGGTGACAGCTGCAGTCCTCGTCTTTACCCTGGATCGAAGCTTCTGGTTTCTCTGCAGTTTGCCGCTTCTTGTCGTGATCGTTTGGTCGACCTGGAGGATGCAGGTTCCTATTCACAGCCGCTTGCAGGCAGGATTTGACGAGGCGACGCAGTGTCGCTTGGAGCGGTCGAACTGGGTGCGCACCGTCTGCTGGACACTTCGCGGCGTGCTGGTTGCGGTAGCACTTGACTGTGAGTTTTAACTGATTTCTAAAATATGTCTGGCCGTCAGTGATTGCTAAGGATTTTCCGGGCGTCGAGTCATACTGGCACTTATGGGATCAAAGTTGGCTGTTTCTTGTGCTGGTGCTGTACTTCTGTGCGGCGGAATGGTGATTGGCAGGTATTCTTCAGGCAGCTCAGGCGATGGCCGGGATAGTGCAGAAGCATCTGCTGCTGTCTACCGGGGAGTTTCTCCTGTCGTGGGCGGTGATGGGGGGGGGAAGAAGGCTGGCGACAAAAAACAAACAGCCGGCACACAAGTGGATCCCCGGCGATTGTTCAATATCTTCAATGCCGCCGACGGCAATGCCGCGACCGTAGGATTTTATGAAACGCTGCGCTCGATGAGCAGTAGCCAGATCAGCGAGATGCTGGCGAATGTCGACGCGTTTCCGAATCACGCCCGGCGTCGCGAGACGCGTGAGCGATTGATCGACTACCTGACCATGATCGATCCGCTCAAGGCGCTCGAGTTGCGGGAGACTCTGCCGGGGAAGGGGATACTGAGCAAAGCATTTCAGCAGCTTGGGCGCAACGGTCTCAGTGAGGCCGTGCGGATTGCCAACACAATGGAAGACGCTGGCGACCGTCGCTCAGCTCTGGTCGCGGCGTATGTGGGTGCCAGCGAGATTGATCCCGTCGGATCGTTTGCCACGCTGAAAACCATGCCCGCGGCGACAGCTTCCCACTACCACGAAGTGTTCGACAACTGGGCGGAAACCGACCCCCAGGCCGCGGCCCTGGCAGCGCTCACGGTGGAATCAGCAGCCAATCGAAGATCGGCATTGCAAATTGTCGGACAAGAGTGGGCGGAGAGCGATCCAGAGTCGGCATTAGCCTGGATCAAGACGGCTCAACTTTCTTCCTACGAGCGCGAAAATATGCGCAGCTCCGCGCTGAAGGGATTCGCCAAGCGCGATCCGGCAGCAGCGCTGGAAATGCTGTCGACCATGGATGCATCGACCAGAGCCAAGCATCTGCCCGACACCATACAGGCACTGGCGAGCAGAGATCCGGCGGCCGCGCTCACGTGGATTCGTGAGGAGCCTCCCGGCTACGCCAAGAACCGGGCGGTCGAAAAAGCGATCGGCTCGTTGGCTAACAAAGCGCCCGAAGAAACCCTGCAGCTTGCCCGTGAATTCCCAGAGCTGGCTGGCAATGTCCTGGGCAGTGCCTTTTACAATCTATCCCGGAATGACCTTCCCGGTGCGCTGGAGAAGCTGAAGGAATGGGACGGCACCGACCATTATCGCGATGCCCTGCAAAACGTTGCCTCGGCGTATTCCAATCAGGATCCAGACGGCGCACTCAAGTGGGCGATGGCCCTGCCCGAGGAGCAGAAGTCAAATATCGTGCGTTCGGTGATCGGAAACATCGCAAATGATGATCCGCTCCAGGCCGCAAGTCACTTGGACAAACTGGCGAACCCTGAGAATCAATCCAATCATGACAACGCCGTGAGCAGTATTGCGTCGTCATGGGCACGCCGCGATCCCGTGGCAGCAGCAGAGTGGGTGCAATCGATGCCCGACTCGAACGGCCGCAACAATGGCCTGCAGACCGTCGCCGATCGCTGGGCTCGGGTCGATCCTGTCGGCGCATCCGAGTGGATCGCCGCCTTGCCCGCAGGTGAATCGCGCGACTTCGCCGCCAGCGCCCTGATCAACAACATCCAGAACGATGATCCAGAGATGGCCATCGCCTGGTCAGAGAACCTGACCAATCCCGACCAGCGCCAGCAATCCCTCTACCAAGTCTACTCAGAGTGGCTCAACCGCGATCGTACTACCGCCCTCGAATCCCTGGCAAGCTCAGCCCTGTCCGATGACATGAAGCGGAACCTGGTGCCAGAGCTGAGAGAGCAGCCTGCGCAGTAGCATTGGAAGTTGTGAATCCGCTTTGTGAAATGCGAGCGAGCGGGACTAGTCGAACCGATTTGCCGTATGCGAGTAGTGATCCGATCCGTTTCAGCTTCCTTGAGAGAACCGTATCTTGTCAATTCGACTTTGATCTGGATTTTCGTTTGAGAAAAATCCCAGTTATCCCAGTTAGATGCCTTGAAGTAAGGGGCTTATCTATGCGCCATGATTCAAGGTGCTGCAAAGATATCTCGCTATGGTTGTGCGACAAGTAAACGTTTATGCTAGGAGATAGGAGAATGAAGCGTGCGCTAATGATCACATCTGCAATCGCGCTTACTGCGATCGGCTACTATCGGCTGGTCAGAGTGGAGGAGATTAAGGATGCTGATCGTACGGTTGATGCATTCTTTGCCCAGTTTCGAAGCACCGACGCAGGCTCAGCAGGAATTCACCTAAATCGTGCGGCTCAGGATAATGAGGGGATTCAGGCGATACTTGCTCGCCACAGTGAAGCGATCAGCAATTACCCCTTTCAAGAGTATGTACCACACCTAGATTTAAAGTTAAGAACTGCAGTAGTGGAGGTATCATGGCATCTGAACATCGTGCTTCGTAAGGGCGATTCAGGATGGTATATTTCGAAACTTGACGAGTATACTCCCAACGATACCCAAGCTGCAGCTGACTGAGCGAGAAATTGGACAGGATGAATGGGCGAAAGACGACCCCGGTTGCGCCGCCAGAGCCGGGGCCCACAGAACCAGGTGAATCCGCCGAAGCCCCACTGCCGCGACAATTCCTTCAGTGCAGATCGAAGCTCGAGATCATCCATCTCGCTGGCGAGTAGCGCCTCGATTTTGCCCTGAAGCTGTTTCCCCCAGAGTGGCTCAAACGTGACCTTTCGACGTCTGGCAACGAATGCGGATGATCCGCACCTTTACGAGTTTCAGTTCGGCAAGGGCGCGCACGATTCGGCCGGGCCAAATTACGGTATTCCGGATGAGTTTGATTCCGATCGCCCTGACCATTTTGGCGACGCGCGAACGACTACTTTGGACGCGCTTGGTCTGGAAAAATGTGAGGTCAGTTTTGGTTACTGGTTCGACTTTGGTGACAGCTGGTTTCACAGCGTGCATGTCGATCGAATCGAAGACGCCATCCCGACCGTGACTTATCCCAGGATAGGGAAAAGGGTAGGGAAGTCGCCACCGCAATACGATGACGGCGATTCGTAAGGGAATTGGAACGCAGGTGGTCGGCTACGCCGCCTTTCGGATCCAGTTTTCGGCAATGGCTTTTAAATCCGGGGATGCGGCATCTGATCCGCGGTTGAAGAAGTGGCGCTCCAGTTCGGCAATGGATTGGCCGAGTTCGCTGCGGTCGTTATCGGAAAGTTTGGCATCGGAGTGGATGCGGCGCAGCAGGGTGACTATGGAGAATGGAGTGATCTCATCGGGAATCCGGTAGCCGGTTGGATCGTCGATATCTCTACCGGGCGTTCCTCGCAGGACGAAGAAACCAGCAATTGACATGATGAGGATGAATCCGGCGACGGAGGCTCCCCAGATCCAGTCGCTTTGCGGTTCTCCATATCGCTGCTCCAACGAAATAACCTGAGTCGCTGACGCAAGATCGGCGTCCTGGTAGCGCTGGAAAACGAACTCTTCTGTTTCGGCTTTTGCCGTGGCGAACTGGAATGTGGTTGGTTGCTTTTCGAGGCCTGCTTTCGCTTTCAATTCGACCATCCAGTTGCGTTCGCAGATGGCTGCCCCGTCGTCGCGTTCGGCGTCCAGTTCCACGACGGACAGTCCTTGATCATCGATCGCAGTAATGTCGAACTGCTCTGGAGCAAACTCCAGCAGGTCGTTGAATTCAGGCAGGAGCCCGTGAGCGCTCGCCTTCACTTCCAGTACCAGCTTGCCGTCCTTGGCCTGGCGTTCGTCCAGAGTTTGAGAGATCTTAAGGTTTTCGATCGGCCGTGGGCCAGGTGCGTCCGGGCGCGCGTTGATCGGAATCCGCGGGGACTCGATGGGGAGGACGGCGAAACCCGATGTATCAAGGAAATCAAAGTCCATCCGCAGCGATGGGATGCTGTCGATCTCGGGGCCCTTGGGTTTCATCAAAAGGTAGGCGTAGGGGGTGACGCGCCAGCCTTGCTCAGGATCACCACGGGATTCGATCTTCTCGCTGTGAAAGGTGACGGACATGACTTCGAAGTGCTCGCTGAGGATTTCGCGCGCGGATTCCTCGAACTTGTCGCGATAGTTCTCGGCCGGGCGACCATAGTTGTAGGAATACGGGTTGTTCTGCTGGTTCACCAGATACTTGCTGAAGCCACCCGATTCGCGCTCGATGTGCTGGGTGTGGCGGATATTGACGTAGAGCCCGAATGGCAACGTATGTCCCACGGTGTCCGTTCCATCGAGCCGTGCATCCAGTTTGATTTCCGTGACGAGGTCTTTGTAGTATTCGAAGACCTGCCTGGCCTGGCGCGCTTGTTTGTGTTCGCCAGCAATCGCGAGGCCGGCCTTGAGGTAGCGGTGCTTAAGCTCCGGCTGCACCGAGCCGATCCGGGACGAAAGGGAATTCGCAAACCTGCCGATGTGGTTTTCCCGATTCTCGAGCGGCAGTGCATTCAGCGCCTCACGAATGAGTTCCTGCTGATGGGCGTCCGGCTGCTGTTCGTGCTTCAAGGCACCTAGGTCGCAGGCTCCAAGGCTGGCGTAAAACCATGTTTCATAGGCTTCCGCAGTGTGCTTGTCTTCCTCAAGCTTTGGAAGAGCGGCTTGATAGAGTGCTGCGCCTTTCGCGAATTCTGCAAATGCCGCCTTCTTTTTCGCGACAAATTCCGAGCTCTTCTGCAGCTCTTGCTCAAAGTTGTTGCGGTCAAACATGACGGCAGCTTTGGCGATTTGGAGTTGCCAGGACTCCGGATGTTTTTCCACCGCATGACTCATGACGGTATGGGCAACTCCGTAGCCGCGCTCGATGTCCGCCTGGATCTCCTTGTCCTTCCGTTTGGTTTTCTGTTGCTGCTGGACTTCCGGTTTCTTCCAGACCGTGGCGAGGTTACGCCGCATGGTCTGCACCAGGGAGGCGATCGTTTCCGGTTTCAAGTCTTCGAGGGAGCCGAACACGTGCTCGATGTCCTCCAACCGATAGACTTCAGCGGCGCTGTGCGTTTGCATGAATGCCTTGGACAGTCGGTCTTCATCCAGATCGCCGATTTCCATCGCCCGTAGCCTGGTGATCCAGTCGGCCAGTTCTTTGAGGTTCCGCACTTGCTTCGATCGGGTCAGGGGAATCGATTCTGCCCTGGTGTTGAATCCGTAGGAATAATAGTAATAGCTGGTGCGGTAGCGATCAGTGTTAGGGTTATGATTCGCGGTCCAGATATCGAGAAATTCGTGCGCCAGTTCGAGCGCGGTTTCCGGGTGAGATCTGGCGATTGCTTCAATGTAAGGAAATGCCTTTTCGTCCTCCTTCACTTTCAGATGCAGCTGGGCCAGGATCATCGAGAACTTTGGCTGCATGCTGTCCGACACGAATTTCATCCAGGCTTCGCTGGGGGCATTGTCGAGCATGTCGCCAGTGGCGATCGGCTGCTTGTTCTGTCCAGGCTGGCCGTTGTTGCCGTACCTGTTGCTATCGTAATACATGTTGCCGTATTGATCGAAACGCAGATTCGGCTGGCTGGAATCGGACTGGTCACGGAGGCGGGTGTACTCGGCTTCGCTCAGCCAGTTCAATGCGAGCAGGTGCAGCGTGTTTGCCCATTCCTTGGCCCGGTCAGGGGCGGACTTGAGCAGTGCCTCCACAGCGGTCGCCTGGAGTTCCAGCTTTTTCAACCGTACTTGCGGGTCCACTTCACTTTGACTGCGGGCGGTGATTGTGCCGACGGTGCCAAGGATTTCCATACCACGTTCGGGGTGGTTGGTGAAGCTGTCGGTGAGCCAGGCCTGCCCGAGTTCTTCCCGAATCTTCGGCGTCAATTCGAGCGCACGCTCCAGGGCTTCTTCTTTCTGCTCGGTTGGAAGTCCGGTTGAGGACAACTCAGCCTGGGTCATCTCCCATGCTTTCTCCAGGCTTTCGATTTTCTTTTCCTTCTCATAGAGGGCGACAAAATAAAGCGCCAGTAGGTTCAAGCCCTCGAGGTTCTGATCGGCGATGGCTTGCTCAGGAGTGGGCAGAAACTCGCCAGCTTCCGCAGCGTGATCGACTGCGATGAGCAGGCGGGCTGCGGCGCGTTTCAGCTCAGGATCGTTGCCACCAAGCCGTTTCGTTCCCTCCCGCAATGTGGCCAGGAGGTCATCGATGAAATCGCCACGCGCAAATGCCTGGGTCAGAAGTGGAGTGAGATATTGGATCAACTCCCGGTCCAGCGGAAACGGGGAAGCATCCGCGAGGCCGACGATATCGTTCAAGTCGAGGAACTGTAGTTCGGGTTGTTTGGGAGGTCGGTTAGGCTGAGGCTGGCCAGGCAGGGACGGGGGCGCCGCCGGATTAGGTGTGACTGGCGGTGGAACCAGGAGGCCTCTCAAGAGATGAAGGTATGCCTTCTTGCGATCGCTCTCGGCAAACTGTGTGCCGATGTAATCCGCGACTTTGCTCCATTCTCCCAGCACGATGTTGAGTTCGAATGCTTTGAATTCCAAATCGATTTGCTCATCGAGAGGATCCTTCTCTGGTGCCGAAGGATCGGCGTTTTCGGGTTCCGGTTCGTCTGCCAGCGCTTCTGCTTCAGAAATCGAGCGAGTTTTGAGAACATTGGAGAGGCGTCGGTCAAATTTGAGGGTGACAAATTTCTGGATGCGTTTCTGTTCGGGTGTCACCTCGGGTGTTGTCGCCGGGGCTTCAGCAGTGTCTGTAGCCAACGTTGGTGCAGGCGCTGGGGTTTCCGGTGGGACGGGTTTGTCCGTAAGGGTTCCCTCCATGATAACGAACGGCACGGCTGGAGTGGTCGCGCTCTGAGCTGCGGCATCAGGCGGCGTGATGATCGACAGCCAGAAATATAGAGGCAGTCCTAACAGGAATGCCAAGCTGGGGATTCCCTTTCGAGTTTTCATGTGTTCAATCCAATGTGTTTCATCCAAGCCAGCGCCTGCCGAGCGTCCGCACACGGCAAGCTACTTCAATATGCCCGATGCAGTGATCAGGAACCTGCGCCAGAGGGAGGTGGCCCTTGTCCGGCTGAACGGGAATCTTTTGGAAGTTGTCCTTTAGGTGATTTTCCTTTGCCGCGACCGCGGCTTTTGCCACTAGAGCAGCCCCGTCATTGATTGGGCAGGGGGAGCCCCTGCAGTTCGCCTAGATCCATTCGCGCCAACCGGATCGTCGATTCCAGATCTTCGCTGACTTTCTTGCCAAATGCGGCGTCGCCCGACTTTACGGCATCCTCCGCCAGCAACCGGTAAGTTTGCCTAGCGGCTTCGATTTCCGGCCCCCACGTTTCCTTGCCGACTCCTTCCAGGCGCATGAGCCAGGTAAGGTAGTACTGCGAATTTGCGTGGGCAGAACGCGCCTCCTGTAAAACCTGTGGATCGGCCGACTGGTCTTCGGTCATTTCTTCAACTAGCACACCTAGATCCTGGTGAGCGTCGGGCAATTGATGAGCCAGCATCTGGGCGTTTGCCTTTGCCAGTCGCACTCGGCGCATCTCAGCGGTCTTGTCTTTTGGGAGCAGCTGCAAAACCCGGTCGAACTTCTCAATTGCCTCGTCCCATTGTTGTTCTTTTGCCAGTTGTTCGGCCAGGACCAGTTGCGCTCCAGCGTCATCAATTGTCATCCGCGCTCGCCCCGGGCCAAAGTGGTAAGCCATTCCTACTACTGGAAGTAGTAGCCAAAAAACGATAAAGATCTTTCTCATGCCAGTGCGCAGGTTAGTTGCTGGGGTGGATGGGTTCAATGATTAATCGCAGGGAATTGTTTCCTAGGTGAATGGGGGCGAGAATGTACATACGTCTAAGTGCGAGGAGTTTCCGTGCCTGACGGCCGGGTGCCAGGTCGCCAACCGGTGCCAAAGAGGTGCAATGCTACCGGAAGGAATGCCAGAATGAGTGCTCCCGCAGTGCAGGCGATCAACGCATATTCGCGACGTGTGAGCTTCTCGAATGGACTCTCACTTTCGATGTGCGTGAGTGACGAGAGCACGTCGGAAGGCAGGTGTTTCTGGTTGCCATCGTGGAATTCGCCACCGAGCCGCAATGCGATTTGTCGAAGTGTCGACGCGTCCTGCCGGGACTGTCGGCCATCGATGAATTTGCCGGAACGTGCGTCGCCAAAGCCGACGACCAGCACGTGATCTACGGACACTGGCATCTTCGGAATTCCGGTGGCGGGCACTGTGTCGCCATCGCTCAGGAGCACGACAGTGGTGCTCCGCGGCTTCCACGGCTTGGCGATTTTTGCGGCCTCTTCGAGTCCACTGAAAAGTTTGGTCTTTCCAGTATCAAAGGCCTGATACATGTCCAGTCCATCGAGAAAATTGCGGACGACATCGGCATCCTTGGTGTCGACGACCACTGGCTTCGCACCATTGTAAACTGCGATGAGCGACAGCCGCATTTGTTCCATTGGCACGCGTTTGAAGAACGACTCCATCACCGTGTAGGCCCGCTGGCTTCTGGTCTCGGTCAGGTCCGGGCCGGCGTCAGCGAGCTTCATGCTGGGGGATACGTCTAACACGATCACGATGTGGCGGATCTCATCGTCTTCGACGGCTTTTGCCTGATAGATCTTGGGTTGAATCGCGAGCATGAGGCTCAGCAGTCCCCACGTCAGGAGGCCGACGGCGATTGACTTCGCAGCGGGTGCAAGAGAAACCCACAGGGCGGGACGACGCTTTGGGCCGAACGCCAGCGGTGCCATGCGGCGGATGCGGTGGCTGTGCCAGAGTTCCGCTGCAGCTGCCAGGAGAACGGCAACGATGGTGAGTATTTCGACTACCATGGTGTGTATCGCAGGCCGAACAGAGTCAGCAGGTTTAATCCTAACAATGCCACTCCCACCATGGCGTAGGGGGTAAAATTATCCATCGACTCCGAGCTGATCTTTTCCAGCTTGGTTTCCTGCATGCCGTCGATTTTTGCAAAGACAGCCTTCAATGCTCCGGGGTCACCTGCGCCAAACACTTCGCCCCCGGTAATGCTCGCGATGGTCGCCAGTTGATCCGGCGGGGAGCCGTCGGCCACGTGAATGGCATAGACGACAATGCCGTTGGCAGCTAGGGTTCGGGCTAGTTCCTCGTCTTTTCCGCCATCCAGATCGTAGCTGTAGCCATCGGTGAGAAGGATGATCATGCGATCGCCCTCCTCCCGTTCGATGAGTAGTTTAAGGCATTGTTCCAGGGCCATGCCGATGCTTGTGCCACCGCTGAACCACGGTGGCAGACTGCGCGGGCTGAGGAATGGGGGGGCATAGCGGAATGCCGATGGATCCGAGGTGAGGTGGATCCAGTGCAGGTAATGATTGCCAAATATCGTAAGTCCAAAGGCATCGCCTTCGCGATAATTCAGGAATTCGTTGATCGATTCCATCGCGGCATCATAGCGGTCGCCATCGCCATAGTTCGCGATCATGCTGCCGGAGACATCGAGGCAAAACTGAATGTTGGTGAGGCGCTTTTTCGTTTTTGGTTCTGCTGTCTGCTGTGGGCCGGCGAGAAGAAGGACGGCGATGGCGCAGAGTAGAGCGGGCAATGAACCCGCGAGGTTTAGAAGGATCTTCAACGCGGTGCCGCGGCTTTGGAACCCGTGATCAAATGGAAGAACGACGCGATGTCCGTGCCGCCTCCATGTCCACACCAGCAGGAGAATGGGAACGACCAGTAAGAGTAAAACCCATGGATAAGCGAACGGCATCAGAGGAGAGTCACGGTTCTACACGGACGTTTTCGTAGGGCTTCAAGAGTGTCGAGACGTCTATCCCTTCGCCATGGTTCGGGCTGTGCAGCCATTCTTCCAGTGCCCCGAGCAATGCTCCGGCTTCGTCGTGCTGGCGCAATGTCGCCAGTGCATCGGTCATGCTCTGCCCCTCAAGATTGAGGCGCTCGCGCCAGTAGCCGATGAGCAATCGTTCCAGTTCAGCCTGTTCATTCTTGGACAGTTCGCCTGTCTGGGCCCGCTCGACTATGGGACGCAGGCGCTCGGCCAGGCTCAGCTTTTGCTTGCCCTCGTCATCTTGAGGCTGCTGCTTTTTCGGTCGAATGAAAATTAGCGCTAACAATCCCACTAGCCACAGGATGGCTGCAGCAGCGAGCAATGCCCTGTAGCCGCCGAGTACTGGCAGAGCGGTCAAAGGCAGCGGGTTGGGTTGTTTTTGTCCCGGCCCCAGAATTCCGCGAATCTCCACCGGTATTTCCGGAAGATCACTGGTGCCGCTGCCGTCTTTCCTCAGCAGATAATCGCGCAGGTCAAATTTTCCTGGCTCGAGGCCGTAGAATTCCAAGTCGTAGCGGTTCGCTGTGCCGTGGGGGAAGACTGCGTCGATACGCAGCACGACAGGTGAGCTATCGTCTTCGATTGGCCTGGCGATGAGTTCCGTTCCCGGAAGAACGATTTGCTCAATGCGGCCCGCGATCCCGACCGTGGGCGATCTCAGTTCTTCCCCGAAGAGCGGAGCAATGAGAAAACCCGTTGCGAGGGCGATAAAATAAGTGGTTTTCATCATCGTGCTCCGCGTCCCAGTAAATCTCTCGAACGAAAGAACAGGCGAAGTTTCGCCACAAACTTCTGATCCGTTCGCAGTAACAGATGATCGATGCCCGACCGCTTCAACTCGCTGCTGACCTGCTCCTGATCGAGCCATTGTTTTCGTCCATGGCTGATGAATGCGCGGCCGGTCTCCGCTTCCTGTCCGTGAAAGAATCCGCTGCCCCGCAGGTCGACTTCGGCGGGGTCCTGGAACTGCAGTGCGACACAATCATGGCGCTGGCCGGCCAGCTTGAGAGCGGGGAGCGCGCGCGGGTCATGCAGATCGCTGAGTATGATGAGCAGTGATCGATTGCTCAAACTGGGGCTTAGCTCGCCAATCTTTGCGCCGAGCGTGGTGGTTCCGTCGTAGCGATAGTGCCGGAGGCGCAGCAGCCACTGCAGAATCTGATCACGGGACAGGCTCGGCTGCATTTTGAAGTCGCGATCACCGACTGCCAGCACGCCGACTGGGCTCACGCGATCGAGCGCTGCAAAGGCGAGCCCGCCAGCCACTTGCAATGCCCATGCGTATTTGCTCAGTGTCTGTGAGGTTACTACCATTGATGCCGAGCTGTCGATCAAGATGTAGACTGGCATGCGCTTTGGCGCTTCGTATTCTTTGACGAAGTGTTTTCCGGTGCGCGCTGTCACCCGCCAGTCGATTGATTTTACGGGGTCGCCTGGCTGATACGGGCGAGATTGCACGTATTCGATTCCTGAGCCGAGGAAGGGGGACTTGTCGGTTCCGTATCCCAGGCTGTCCGCCAGTCGCTTCACTGCGAGGTGAAACTGCCGGGCATCCAGCGGGTCGCAAGTTTCCAGGAAGTGTTCCATTTTCCGCGAGTGGTGTTTATCCTATCCCATGGACGCGAGGATCTCCTTCAGCACGTCTGTACCTGAGTGCCCCTCTGCGAGCGCTTCGTAGTTCAATCGAATACGGTGCAGGATCACATCTTCCGCCAGCGCGAATAGATCCTCTGGGATCACATATTCGCGCGCGTGGAGGAATGCCCTGGCGCGTGCCGCCTGCACCAGTGCAATTCCGGTGCGCGGGCTGCCGCCCAGTTCGATGTGTTTGTGATTCCTGGTGCGGTTCGTGACTTCGACGCAGTGCTTAATAAAGACCTCGCTGACGTAAACTTTCTGCACCGCAGCCATTGCCGCGTTGAGGGTGTCGACGTGGGCGACCGGCTCGTCTCTAATCACATCGAACGAGGACTTCGCCACTGATCCGCCGTCTTCCTCCTTGAGTCCAAGGCCAAGAATTCGGGTCAAGACTAACTCCTCCTGTTCTGGTGTCGGGTAGTCCAGCCGGTTGCACATCATGAACCGGTCAAGCTGTGCCTCAGGAAGCTCGAACGTGCCACTTTGCTCGATCGGATTCTGTGTGGCGATCACGAGAAAGGGAGTGGGAAGGGGATACGAGCGGTTGCCGATCGTCACCTTTCGCTCCTGCATTGCCTCCAGCAGCGCGCTCTGAACCTTAGGTGCAGCGCGGTTGATTTCGTCGGCCAGCAGCAAGTTGGTAAAGATCGGCCCCTGGTGCGTTCGGAACTCTCCCGACTTCTGATCGAGAATCTCTGAACCGACGATATCCGATGGGAGCAGGTCAATGGTGAACTGCACTCTGCTGAAGCGCAGGTCGATCGCTTTGGCTACGCAATTGACGAGCAGCGTCTTCGCCAGGCCAGGCATCCCCTGCAGAAGCAAGTGTCCACCGGTGAGCAGTGAGATGAGCAGCCGTTCCACTACAACATCCTGCCCGACCACAACTTCTGCGACCCGATCCCGAACCTTTTGACCGAAATTCGATAGTTCCTCTGACATGATTCAATACTAATCCTTGAGAAATCATCCTATCATGCTCGAACCATTACAAAAAGGAAAAGTTCATGGCTCATGTCACGCGCGGTTGCCGTGAATGGTGAAATGTTCACGCTGGTTGATATCGAACCCAACTGCTTTTGGTTACAGATTCGCGGATTACCGCAAAAGCCAGGACCTGAATGCTCAACACCCGATAGACGAAAGACCGGTGAACGACGGCACCAGCTAAAGAAGCTTAGTTAGTTCTCAGTGTCTCCTTGGGTGCAAAGCGCAAGCCGGGTGCTCTCTGTTGATGCGTGTCAGGCAGGGCGCGGTTACTCGTTGATTTTTGCAGGTGTACTGACGAAAGCTGCGGCGTAGCCGCCATCGGTGTCATTTATGTGGGGGAGCAGGAGAGTATCTCCCCGAAGTGAGAGGTGCCGATGGAGCTTAAGAATCAGCGCCGCCATTTCCTCATTCTCTTCCGATTCGATGCTGCAGGTGCTGTAGACCAGTGTGCCGCCCGGCTTCAGCAGCGGAATTAAGCGCTCGACGATGGCGAGTTGGATTTCCTGGAGAACGTTAAAGGCTTTTGGTTCCGTTAGTCTCCAGCGAACGTCTACGCGCCGTCGCATCACCCCCGTGTTGCTGCATGGCACGTCCGCCAGGATGCGGTCGAATGTTTTGGTCGCGATTTCCGCCGGAAGTTCGGTGGTGGCCAGCCAGTCGTGGCAAATGGTAGTGGCGCAGGTTATTCCGAGGCGTTGCAGATTTTCCGCAGTCATGTCGACTCGTTCCTGCTGGCTGTCGATGCAAAGCAGGCAGCCAGTGTTCTCCATGAGGGTGGCGAGGATACCCGCTTTTCCTCCTGGCGCAGCACAGGCGTCCAGCACGTATTCACCAGAGCGGGGGGCGAGCAATTCTGGCGCTGCTGCCGTGCTCGGATCCTGGACGTAGCAGAGGCCGGCGGCAATTGCGTCGAATGGCATTTCATCCGCAACAAAGAATCCCGGCTGGTCTTCGACAGGGCGCGCGCCAAATGTCGCCTTCAAAGTTTCCGTTGCTCCCGGCACTAGCGTGTTGGCCCGGAAGGTAACGGGAGCGGGTGTGTTCATCCATTCACAAAGTGCGACCGTGGCATCGCTGCCGTGCCGTTTCTCCCATCGGGCGATGAGGTGTGCTGGCAGAGAGAATCGGACGGCAAGTGGCAGGGATTCGACTGCTGTCAGCAGTGTTTCGCTCTCTGAAACTGCGCGACGGAGTACGGCGTTGACGATTCCTTTCTCGTACTTCTTCGCCAGTTTCACCGTTTGCGAAACAGCAGCGTGATCGGGGGTGCGCATAAGCAGGACTTCGCAGATGCCTTGCCGCAGCAGCCAGCGCAGACCCTGCTTCAATTGCCCGCGTCCGCGAAGCTGGTCGATCCAGTGGTCGAGCAGTGTCACATTGCGCAGCACCCCGAGTACGAGCGAATTCAGGAAGGCGCGATCCCGCACATCGAGGCAGTGGTCTCTGGCGGCGCGCTCGATAAGGTTCGCCGCGAATCCAGTGTCAGGATTCCAATGGGAGAGAATTTCACGGCAGAGCGCGCGGGGATTGGTGGTCGTCATGCAAGGTAGGACATGGCTGGTTGCCAATGATCGTTCGGCGCATGCCTACTTCCGTATCCATGGCTATTCAAATGGTAGTGCTGAACGCGGGGCAGATTTTACCCGTTTCTTCAATTTGAACGGTAAAATGGGCTCCATTTTTGCCGTGATTGGGGCTTTTCAGAAAGCGAAGGGTGCATATAGTGCCCACCACGCCAGAAGTGTAGATGCGGCGTTACGAAAGCGAATGTTCAAGGTTTTTATCAAAACTTACGGCTGCCAGATGAACGAACGTGACTCCGAACAGGTGTCGCAGATGTTTCTGGACAAGCGGGGCTATGCCGTGACCTCCGAGGAGTCGGATGCTGACGTGATTTTGATTAATACGTGCAGTGTCCGTGATCAGGCGGAACAGAAGGCACTGGGCAAGATGGGGATCCTCGGCCGCCTGCGCGCCCGCAAGCCGCATGTCGTCTACGGATTTCTGGGATGCATGGCGCAGAGCAGGGGAGAGGAATTGCTTCAGGCCGTGCCGCATCTTGATCTGGTAGCAGGCACGCAAAAATACCACAAGGTTGTCGACTATGTGGATGACATTCTCCAGCGCCGTCTTCAGCGGCAGATGGATGAAGTCCGCTACTCGATTGTCGATGTCGCTGAGGAGGAGGACTCACAAAACACCATTCGCGATCACAAGCTTAAGGAGAACCAGGCGACGGCGTTTGTGTCGATCATGCAGGGGTGCAATATGAAGTGCACCTTTTGCATCGTGCCCTACACCCGTGGAGGTGAGCGCGCCCGGCCGATCGCCGATATTGTGGCGGAAGTGCGGACGCTCGCCGACCGGGGAGTGCGCGAGGTGACATTGTTAGGGCAGATCGTGAATCTCTACGGGCGGCACGAATTTCCCCGGGTGGATGACAAGTCGCCGTTTGTCCAGCTCCTTGAAGCCATTCATGAGATCGACGGGATCAAGCGTATCCGCTTCACTTCGCCGCATCCCATCGGTTACAAGGCTGACCTTATCGAGGCATTCCGGTATCTGCCAAAGCTGGCATCGCACGTGCACTTTCCGCTACAGTCAGGTTCCGATCGCATTCTGCGTGCCATGCACCGCCCCTACAAGGCCGAGAAGTTTGTCGAGATCTGCGATCAAATGAAAGCTGCACGGCCTGATATTGCGATCTCGACTGATATCATCGTCGGTTTTCCAGGTGAAACAGAGGAGGATTACCTTGAGACTAAGCGCATTGTCGAACGTGTCGATTTTCACAACGCCTTTGTCTTCCGCTACTCCAAGCGCCGCAATACTCCTGCCGCAGAAATGCCTGACAAAATTCAGGTTCCAGAAAGGGTGAAGGAGGAGCGTAACCAGGATCTGCTGACGCTGGTGAACCAGCTGGCAAGTGAGAAGAACAATGCTCTCGTCGGCCAGAAAGTGGAGATCCTGTGCGAGGGCGCGAGCAAGACGAACTCGGAGCGGCTGTCCGGTCGCACCATGCAGAATAAGATCGTCATCATCGAAGGTGATCCGCAGCGCCTGACCGGAGAGATTTTCGACGTCCTCGTTACCGAATCCACCGGCTATACTCTCTACGGCGACCCTGTTTTACACGATTGACCCAAATCCATGAAGTTCATCCATTCTATCTACGCCGCCGTTTACGATGATCTCAGCCTGAAGACGGCGGGTATCATCCTCGGAATTCTTCTCATCGCTGGTCACATTTTCGCTTTTCTGAAGAGAGAGGAGCTCACCCGCTGGTTGAAAAAAATGCCGCGGGACAAAGGAATCGGCGTCGTGATTCTAACCATCGATTTCGTCTGGTCGTGGATTCTCATCAGCTCGATGGACCTTGGCGAGTTTCAGGGCATTCGTCAGGTTCTGCAGATTGCGATCCCTGTAACTTACCTTCTGGTGATCAATTGTGTGGATGAATTCCTCGCCGTTCGTGCTCTGGGAGTTCTGCTGCTGCTGGCAGCGACACCGGTTCTCGACGCTGCATTTTTGGAAATGCCCATCACTCGCCTGCTTCTGCCGCTCCTTGCCTACGCATGGATCATCATTGGCCTCTTCTGGGTAGGAATGCCCTACGTTCTGCGAGACCAAATCGCATGGGTCAGTGCCTCCGAGTCACGCTGGAAAGGTGCCTGCGCCGGCGGTATCGGCTATGGCCTGCTGATGTTGATCTGTGCAGTCGTTTTCTACGGCACGGCAGCGGGCTGATTCGCGGAAAAGGGGCGTTCGGGCAAATGGAGTTCCGACGGGACTCGCATTCGGGGCAAAGGGTTTTTCTGATACTGTTGGGGCGACTGGCTTGAATTTGCCCGACGATTCGTGACACCGGGCGATTTCCGGGCACTTGCCAAGCGATCGGGTAGCGTCTACGGAAGAAGGTTCCAACGGATTATCCCAAAACAAACCTGCTATGGCTACCTACATCTACGAAACCATTCCCCAAGAGCCGGGCCAGGAGCCCCGGCGGTTTGAAGTTCAGCAGAAGATGTCTGACCCGCCACTGGAGAAGGATCCAGAGACGGGGCTGCCGGTGAAGCGCATCATCACTGGCGGTTCGGGCGTTATCTTCAGCGGCACTAGTATTCTTTCAATGAACTCGAAGGGGGGGCGCTAAATTTTCTAGAGCTTATGTGGAAAGGTCGATTCGAAAAAGACACCTCTGATCTCGTCCAAAGGTACGGGGAATCCATCTCCTATGACTGGCGTCTCTACCGCCACGACATCCGAGGCTCCATCGCGCATGCCACGGCACTCAAGGCTGCCGGGATCCTGACCGCTGCCGAGCTGGTTAAGATCAAAAAGGGACTGACTAAGATTGAGAAAGAGATCGACTCAGGGACGTTTGAATTTTCGACTCAGCTGGAAGACATCCACATGAATATCGAATTCGTGCTGACAAAGCGGATCGGCCCAGCCGGGGCAAAATTGCACACGGCGCGCAGCCGTAATGATCAGGTGGCTCTCGATATTCGGCTCTACTGCCGCGAAGAGGTGCAGCAGATCACCAGCCGCCTTCGCAATCTCCAGATAGCTTTAGTCGGCTGTGCGGAGCAGCATCAGAGCGCGGTGATTCCCGGCTACACACACTTACAGCGCGGGCAGCCGGTGCTGTTTGCCCACCACCTGCTCGCTTATGTGGAAATGTTAGACCGCGACGCCGCCCGGTTGGCAGACTGCTTGAAGCGAATCAATGTCATGCCGCTCGGCTCAGGGGCACTGGCAGGCTCGACGATTGTTCTGGACCGCAAGCTGGTCGCGAAGCTGCTCGACTTCCCGGCGGTGACCACGAACAGCATGGACGCGATCAGCGATCGCGACTTTGTTGCAGAGCTGATGTTTGCGATCGCGCTGGCAGGCACCCATCTTTCCCGCCTGAGCGAAGACGTCATCCTGTGGGCGTCTGCGGAATTCGGCTTCGTGTCACTGAGTGATGCTCACACCACCGGATCCAGCTTGATGCCGCAGAAAAAGAATCCGGATGTGGCCGAGCTGACTCGCGGAAAAACCGGTCGCCTCTACGGGAATCTGATGTCGCTGTTGACCACATTGAAAGGATTGCCGATGACGTACAATCGCGATCTGCAGGAGGACAAGGAACCGCTCTTCGATTCGATCGACACCATTCGAATCGCGCTCGATGTGTTCGCTGAAATGGTCATTGCGATGAAGGTGAATGAAGCCGCGACTATGGCTGCCGCGTCCGACCCGTTCCTGCTGGCAACTGATCTCGCTGACTACCTCGTGAAGAGGGCTGTGCCGTTCCGCAGTGCTCATGAAGTCATCGGACAGCTCACCGCCCATTCACTGAAAACAGGCATCGCGTTTCAGGATATTCCGCTGGAAGTTTACCAGTCGTTCTCGACTGCTTTCGAGCAGGATGTGTATCGAGTGCTGGATGTGACAACCGCGTTGAAGGCGCGGAAGGGAATCGGTGCGCCGTCTCCATCCAATATCACGCGAGAGCTGAAGAAATGGAAACGCCAACTCCAGCCCAAGGCATCTTCTAAGCGAAAATAGCGGTATGAAAGTCGATAAAGTGGAGCCTTGCGTCATCGCCGATCCAGACGGATGGACTACCCTCCGTTCGGATACGGTGTTCTCTTCTACCTATGTGAGCGTGGACGAAGTAAACGTGCGCACTCCATCGCAACCTGAACGTGAACTATCCTGGACGGTAGTACGTCGTAAGTCTGCGGTGGCTGTGGCAGCGATGACAGGGGATGGAAAGCTGGTGATGGTCGAGCAGGAGCGGGTGGCTCCACGGCGGGCGCTTACCGAGTTTCCTGCTGGGCAAATTGACGACGTCGACAACCGCTTTGAACCGGACGTGATCCTGGCAACGTTGCAGGCCGAACTCCGGGAAGAAGTAGGCTACGAAATCGCCGAGGATGCGGAGGTGGTCTCGCTGGGATACTATTTCACCTCTCAGGGTTTTACGGATGAGCACATCTATCTTTTCTTCGTGTCAAAAGTTGTCCCATTGTCGACCGGGAATGCGCCGGATGCCAGCGAGAGTATTCTCGGTACCCGTCTCATCGAGCCTGCAACGTTGAAACAGATGGTTGCATCCAACGAAGTGAACGACTCACTTACCCTTGCTCTCTACGCACGATTAACGGCCCGCAGTATCTTGTTCTAACATCATCCGTTTCATCCCGAATCCCTGTTATGTGGTTAGCAAAAATATTCAACCTCCGCGATCAAGCCAGTCGTTCGCGCGGTACGATGACTGCCGACGAAGAGAAGCCTTTCCTGGCCCATCTGGAAGACTTGCGAACCATGATCGTCCGCGTTGTTATTACGCTTTTGATCGGAACGATCGCGTGTTTTATTTTTAACAAGCCGCTGCTGGAATTGATTCAAGGTCCGGCGAAGAAGGCGGGTATCCTGACGGAAGTCAAACTGCCGAAGTCGGTCAGCTATGAACAATGGGAGAAGATTCGTAAGCTGAACAAGGCGGCGGTTCCTTTGTCGGCTGAGCAGAGAAAGGCCTTGATGGATGCGGCATTTGCAGACGCAGAGGCGTGGGGAGATGATGCCGATCTCAAGAACCTCAGGCAGACCGCCGACGTGCACTACGTGTACCTTGCATCCGAACAACTGGGCGAAGACATGCGAGCAGAATTTCTGCAAACCGCACTGGGAGGGCAGCCAGAACTGCTTGAGCGAGCGATACAATTGCTTGGAGCCGGAACTGCCGCAGATCTGGATGGAAGAGTCTCGGCGATCACCATGCAGGCGCTCAGCCCTACTGAGACCTTCAGGCTTTCCATCAAGCTTTCGCTGTATGCGGGTATCGTTGTCAGCTTTCCGCTACTCTTTTACTTTATCGCGCAGTTCGTTTTTCCTGGGCTGACTGATCGCGAGAAGAAGCTGCTATGGCCATCGCTTACGATTGGATTTGGCTTGTTTTTGATTGGAGTGGTCTTCGCCTACTACTTTGTAACGGTGGAAGCGCTTAAGTTTTTCCACGGGTTCTCCAAGGATATGGGCGTTGAGGATCAGTGGAAGATTGGAGAATATGTGTCGTTCACGACGACGATGATCCTGATCTTTGGTGTCAGCTTTGAGCTGCCAGTCGTCGTGATGGCGCTGGTGAAGCTCGACTTGTTGACACACGAGTTCATGCGGCAGACGCGTTCCTACGCGATTGTCATTATCCTGGTGGTGGCGGCGATCATCACTCCTACTCCCGACGCGGTTGTGCTGTCGGCGCTGGCAGGGCCAATGATCATTCTTTATGAGATTTGCATCTGGTTGTCATGGTTTATCAAGCGGAAGGAGACCCAGGAAGAAGCTGCCGAAGCTGCGAAGGTAGCCGAGAGACGGGCTCAAGTGCGGCCCGCAGCAGGTGCTCTGCCTGTGTCTACCGCTGACGCATCAAGCGAGGCATCTGAAAAAGTGGTAGACGTCCGTCCATACGATCAGTCTGACGACTCTGCGCATTCCCATCCTGATCATGACCCCTATCACGAAGATCATCACGCGCATGACTATGATCCCTATCACGGTGGCTACTACGATGACATCTACAGCGACGAAGATTCGTCCAAGGAGACGGGAAGTGACAAGAATCCTGAGACCGATTCCGAATCAAGCGCAGTGACGACGTCCGACCCCACTGGTCACGTCGAACTTCCAGAAGTGGAGTCGAGCGAGAGCGAGTCTCCTGCCGAGCCAACAGAATCAACAGAGGCAGATACCCCTCCGCCATCGGACGATGAAGCAAAGTAGCGTCTGCTTTAGCTTAAACCGCGAGTTGTAAACTTCTCAGAGCGAGGTGCCGCAGCGGGTCTAAACGAGATGGAGCTCAAAATTACCAATATCCACCTGCCGCTGCGTCATCCCTTCACGATTTCGCTCGGCACCCTCACCATCCAGCACAATCTACTCGTCGAACTTACTCAGGACGGTGTTACAGGATATGGTGAATGCGCAACCGGGCGCGCCTATAGCAGTTCGCCCGAATCGATGCGGGCATCACTCGAAGCCGCAAGGCAAGCTCTCGAAGCTGAAGTGATTGATGATCCAGTAGCTCTCTGGTACCGGCTGGAACCCGTGATTGGACACGATCGCTTTGCGTTCTGTGGTCTTGATCAGGCTGCGCATGACCTCTGGGGCAAGCTCAATGGCGCACCAGTGTGGAAGCTGTGGGGGCAGGACATTGCCAACATTCCATTCAGTGACTATACCATCGGCATTGATGACATCGACATCATGGTAGCCAAGATGAAAGAGTTCGATGGCTGGCCAATTTACAAAATCAAGCTCGGAACCGATCGCGATTTAGAGATTGTTAGAGCACTGCGGGAGCACACCGATGCGGTGTTTCGAATCGATGCCAATGCCGCTTGGACTGCGGAGCAAACGATTGCGTTTGCTCCCGAACTGAAAGATCTGGGTGTTGAGTTTTTGGAACAACCCCTTATGCGAGACGACTGGGCAGGAATGAAAAAAGTGAAAGCCGAGTGCGCCCTTCCGGTCATCGCCGACGAAAGTTGTCTGACAGAATCCGATGTCGAAAGGTGCGCAGGACTCTTCGATGGGATCAACATCAAGCTCAGCAAGGCAGGCGGCCTGACGCCAGGACGCCGGATGATCGCCCGAGCCCGCGAGATGGGCCTTGAAGTGATGGTCGGTTGCATGACCGAGAGCACGGTTGGAATCAGTGCCATCGCCCAGTTACTTCCTCAATTGGACTACGTCGACATGGATGGCGCTGTCCTGATCACCGAGGAAGGGGACGTCGCTACCGGAGTCCGATTGGACCACGGTAGGGCAATCTTCCCGGACGATGTGAACGGCAACGGTGTGCAGTTGCGGGCTTGATAGGCGGGATAGGAGCAACATCCGCCTCGCCATGATCGCCAACAGGCGCAATTTCGATTTCTTGGAGCTTTTCTCTGCGACGGTGACAGCATAGACTCGTCGAATGATTAGACGCTGTTTGGTTTCATTTTCCGTTCTGCTGTTTGCCTTGGCCAATGTGCCACCGTCCCGGGCTCAAGACGGTAAGGGAGGTGTGCAGATGTTAGTGCCAGGGTTCGAGATTGCGCCCCTGCCACTCAAGTTGCCAAATATTAACAATGTAGTCTACCGCCCGGATGGCAATTTGATCGCCGGTGCCTACGACGGGAACATTTACCTGATCAGTGATTCTGACGGTGATGGACTTGAGGATACCGCGAAGCTCTGGTGGGACAGCAAGGGTAAAACGCGGGGGCCTCTGGGGATCGCGCTGACTCCTCCCGGCTTCGCGCACGGCAATGGTGTGATTGTTCCTTCGAAAGGTAAACTGTCGCTGATCACGGACGACGATGGCGATGATGTCGCAGACCGGGAGCAGATCATTGCGGAGGGATGGCCGGAAGGGAAGCAGGCGGTGGATGCAGTGGCGGTCGCCATCGATCCAGATGATCACTCGATCTACTTTGGGATTGGAACCGCACTCTACAACAATGCCTACCTTCTCGATGATAACGGTAAGGCCCACTTCGACATCAACGGCGAGTTGGGAACGATCCAGCACATCAGTCCTGATCTGAAATCGAGGGAAACCGTTTGTACCGGTATTCGGTTTTCATGCGCAATGCGATTCAACGAGCATGGCGACTTGTTTGCGACCGATCAGGAGGGGGCGACGTGGATGCCGAACGGGAATCCATTCGATGAATTGTTGCAGATTCAAACAGGCCGACACTACGGGTTTCCTCCCATGCATCCGAAGCACCTGCCCGGGCTGATTGATGAGCCCAGTCTGGTCGATTACAAGCCGCAGCACCAGTCGACATGCGGGCTGAACTTCAACGTTCCAGTCATCGACGGCGGCCCCATTTTCGGCCCGGAATTCTGGCGCAACGATGCACTGGTGATCGGCGAATCGCGCGGCAAAATCTGGAGAACGAAGCTGGTGAAGCGTCCCGAGGGCTATTTATCCCAGACGCAATTGATTGCCTGTATCAACAGGCTGACGATCGATGGTTGTGTGAGTCCCGACGGAGATTTTGTGATCTGCACCCATTCGGGGGATCCCGACTGGGGAACTGGCCCGAGTGGGGAGGGGATACTCTACAAAGTCCGTTACACAGGCCGGGACTTGCCGCAGCCTGTGCTGTCGTGGGCGCAAGACCCGGGCGAGTTTCGGGTTGCTTTTGACCGCCCGCTTGATCCTGCCTACTTGAAGAAGCTCAGTGCCGATAAAGCGGTCAAAATCGAGTATGGTGACTATGTTAGTGCTGGTGACCGGCTTGAATCGATGCGGCCTGGTTACGAGGTCGTGAGGGCGCAGATGGCGACCGAGCGCTACGATTTGCCGGTGCACCAGGTACAAGTGACCCCGGATCGCCGGACACTCGTGATTCTTGCCGACCAGCAGGCTGGCCTGACGCGTTATTCGATTCAACTGCCTGGTTTTGGAGATGGTGATTCCATGGATGTTGGGTGCGATGCCACGGGCGTAAAAGTGCAGCGCTTTGGATCGGATGAGAATCGGTGGAGCGGATGGCTGCCTTGCCTCGATATCAAGGCTGCAAAGGAACTGACTGTCGGCAGTGCTGAGCACGACCGCTTGTGGGAAATGATGGAGCAGGGCGGTGCTCTCGCCATGTCTGCCAGGCTTGATTTGCGTGGGATGTTGCGGCCCGTGATACAGCCGGGATCCAGCATCGATTTTGAATACCCCGCAGAGAAGGTCACCGTGACGGTGGCATCGCCCGACTTTTCGTTTCAAATCGTCGGAGCTAAGCCTGATACGCTTGAGTCATCGAAAGGGCACACAGCACATTCCGTGAGCATCGATTTCGATGCCCCGGAGTTCGTCGGCTTTGCAATGATGGGGAAAGTGCCCGAAGGAGCTGTTCCAAGCTTTACTGTAAACTGGAATACCAACGAAGACCCCCGGCAACGATCGCTGCAGCTTGCTCGGGTGGTCGCGCCGTGGGCCAAGGCAGGAATCAACACAGTTACCGAGATCGTGCGCGCACAGCCACAAATCCAGGAGGTGAGGAAAGACATCCTCGTCGGTGTCGATGTTCAGGTGCCCCGGAAACCCAGCTGGTTGAAGGGCCGGGAAATCTTCTTCAGCGAGCGAGCTCAATGTTCGAAGTGCCACCAGTCGAACGGTGCAGGCTATCAGGTGGGGCCCGATTTGGGCAACCTGATCCATCGCGATCTGGGATCGATCACTCGCGATATTCAGAATCCCGGTGCGGCAATTCACCCGGACTTTGTCACCTATCGGGTGACACTGAAAGATGGCACGGAGCAGGTCGGAACGCTGCAAACGATTGATGGCAAGACGATACTTGGCACAGCGGCTGGTATCGGGGTGCCGCTTGTCACTGCTGATATCATATCGACTGAGCCGCTCCCCGTTTCGATCATGCCGCCTGGTTTGGACAAAGTGTTAGGGGAAGCGGATTTCAAGCACTTGCTCAAATTCCTTATGAATCCCGGCCTGGAGCCCGCGCCTCTGGAGCGAATTGGTGCGCCTGCTCCGCGTTCACTTGCAGAAGTTCAGAATGTGCTGGCCGCGCAGACTGTTGAGGAGAAAGCCGTGACTGATCCCAAGCCGCTCCGGATCCTCCTCTGCACTGGTCCAAAAGATCATGGTCCGGGTGAGCACGACTATCCGCTGTTTCGGGAACGATGGGCAAAGTTGCTGCCACTCGCTGAGAACGTGGCGATCGATGTGGCCGATCCATGGCCAAGCAGTGAACAATTTGAGAAGGCAGATGTGGCTGTATTCTATTCGGCAAATCCGGGATGGAATCTGAAAACTGCACATGATTTAATGCGCTTTCAGGAACGTGGTGGCGGAGTAGTGATCGTCCACTGGGCGGTGCACGGTGGCGAAGCTCCCGACCGCTTTGCTGAGCATATCGGCCTGAGCGGGATACCAACTATGCGCTATCGTCACGGTGCATTGCGCCTGGATTTTACCAACACATCCCATCCCATCACGCGGGGATTTCTGAAGAACCACTTCGTGGATGAATCGTATTGGGGAATGGTTGGTGATCCTGAGAAAGTCAATCTACTCGCGACTTCAGCCGAGGAAGGCGGCAATTGGCCGCAGGTGTGGACGTTCGAACGTGGCAAAGGCCGGGTATTCGTTAGTATTCCTGGCCACTACAGCTGGACGTTCGATGACCCATTGTTCCGAGTCCTGCTCCTGCGCGGTCTCTGCTGGAGCGCTCGCGAACCCGCCGATCGCCTGAGCGGCCTGTCTGAGATCGGGGCAAGGTTGACGAAACCATAAAGACATTTCCCCACTTCGGGAGAAGACCGTCCTGGGAGGCGAGAGCGCTGGGAGCTTATTAAATATCATCATACGCAACCACACAGGCCACCGTTTGAATTCCTACTTGATTAGTAACTTGGCTCGTGAGCAAGGATCCAAACTAAACCCTTGACGGGGGCTGTCTGTCGACATGGGCCTTACAGGGGCTCACCAAAGATCATCAGCAATCGCAAAGCAGAGCAGTTCTTACAATTACCCTTTGATCCGCTATGGAAACCTTTCATCTGATCGCGGTGTTCGTTATCCTCGCAGGCGCTTTCCTTTTATTCATGAAGGAATGGCTACCTGCCGACCTGGTTGCGCTCGGTGCGTTCGCCCTCTGCACGGCTCTGGGCATGCTGCGCGCTGACGATGTGGCGAACGTGTTCAGTAATAGTGCACCGATCACCATTGGGGCTATGTTCGTGCTAAGCGCTGCCCTGACACGGACTGGTGTCATCGATGGGCTGGCTCAACTATTCCAGCGTTTGGCGCGGAAAAGTGAGAAGAGAGCCCTGGTGATTCTTGCTCTCATTGTCCTCCCCCTATCCGCCTGCGTGAATAATACGCCCGTCGTCGTCGTGTTTCTGCCGATACTTATTAGCTTCGCCCGTTCCGCAGATCTCAAAGCCTCGCGACTGCTCATACCACTGTCCTTCATGGCTATTCTGGGTGGCACGATGACTATCTTCGGGACGTCGACGAATATTCTGGTATCAGGCGTTGCGGAAAAGGCTGGCATGAAGCCTTTTGGAGTCTTTGAGATCACCCCGCTGGGGCTGATCTACGGCTTTCTGGGCACGGCTTATCTGCTTCTGATCGGGCGCAGGCTCCTGCCGTATCGCGACACGATTTCATCGCTTTTCTCGGCGAACGACACACGCGATTTCCTTTCGACTGCGATCGTTCATGCCGGGTCGCCGCTGGTCGGGAAGTCATTGAAAGAATCCGCCCTGTGGCGGGAGCGCAGTCTCCGTGTCTTTGATATCATCCGCAGAGGGCAGCGCGTGGTCGGTACCTCCATCGATTCTCTGGAAGTCCTGGCTGGAGATCAGCTTGTGCTCAGGGACTCGGTGCGCGGCGTGGCAACGATACGCGAAACAGGAGAGCTGACATTCGAGCTCGGTGGATCAGATGGACGAAAGGGGCGAGTCAAGCTGGTTGAGGTCATGATCGGGCCATTGTCGCGCTACGTTGGGAAAACGCTCGCCGAGCTGCGCTTGCGTCAACAGCACGGCATCGTTGTTGCTGCATTGCACAGGAAGGGTGCGAACCTCTTTGAAAAGCTCAATCACATCACCCTGCAAGTGGGCGACACGCTACTGGTGGAAGGCCCGGAGGAAAACCTGAAGCGCTTTGAAACGGATGAGGAAGGTCTGGTGATCCTCAATGATGAAGTCGAGCGTCCCTATCGCCGCCAGAAAGCGCCACTCGCGATTGCCGCAATCATCCTGGTTGTCATCCTGGCGGCCTTCGGAGCGCCGATCCTCTCGGCAGCCTTGGTCGGGGCTGTCGCCGTGATGATCTTAGGCTGCGTGGATCCCCGTGAAGCCTATGGCAGTATCGAGTGGCCAATCCTTTTCATTATTTTTGGAATGTTAGGCCTGGGGCAGGCGATGGAAAATACCGGGGCTGCGAAATTGATCGCCGAATCAGCGGCCCAGGCACTCGAACCCTGGGGGCCCGTTGCCGTCCTGGCGCTGCTTTATCTACTGGCGTCATTCCTAACCGAATTCGTCACCAACAACGCCGTGGCCATCCTGCTCACACCTATCTCTATCTCTATTGCCGAAGGAATGGGAGTCGATCCGAGAGGCTTTGTCGTGGCGATCATGTTCGGTGCCAGCGCGAGTTTTGCCACGCCTATCGGCTATCAGACGAATACCTACGTATTTGGTGCAGGTGGCTATCGCTTTTCAGATTTTCCCAAGGTTGGGCTTCCACTGAACCTGATGCTATGGGGCGTGGCGGTCGTGTTCATTCCTATCTTCTGGAAGTTTTAGCCCCCCCTATCTCCATCTTGTCATACGCCGTCAGGATTGCGGGCGTGCGCACGGGGGGACTCGCTTTTGCGCTTTCGTTGTTCAATCTGCTCGTTCTGTTTTCACGCAGCTCTAACCCAATACTGGCTCCCTTGCTGTCGAAGCGGACTGAGCAAGCGATCACCGCCGCCGATGGAATGCTCGCCGCTACAAGCGACTTCCGCCGCCTATTTGGCGCTACTGCAGCAGGAACTCTCGCGGCAGGTCTGATGATATCCACCTTTCAGCGCATCGTCACAGTCGCCGTTAACCGGTTTTCCGCCAAGCCGTCAATGGTATCCCTGCTTCTGAATACCCTCAGTCCTCGTATTTGGATTTTCTATGCAAGGCAAATCTCGACACCTGCGTCGGGAAACTGGGGGCCGATTCGGAAGAAGTGAAATCACTTCCTTGGGCAGTATTTTGCCTGAATTGAGGTTAACGCCAGGCAATCTTTCGGCAGCGGTTAATTTTATCGGAACCATCGTGATATCGTGACGTTTGCGATGGCCGATCCGAACTTTTCATTTCTGTCGGACAAAGTCTCCGGGAGACGACAGAATCCCACTTCCGTGCCTGCGTCATTGGGATGTGGTTGAGTCGACTGGCAGGGACTTGGCTTGCGCAAGTCGTATTAGTGCCAGGGGCGATAGTCATCGCATTCGTGGAAAATGTGACGATTTACCAATCGTCCCCGCAATTGCGCAATTGCTTGCGGCCGTCAATTAATTGCGCGACCGGAAGAGGTTGGACGGGACGATAAAGCCAATGAGAAACACGGTGCCTAGAAGAAACACGATCGCCGAGCCTGCTGGCCAGTCTAGGTAGTAAGAGAGAATGAACCCGGAGCAGGCGCCAACCGCACCGAGGATGCCTCCGCCAAGAAACAGTTTGGATGCGTCCTTGGAAAAGAGGGCGATGGTGGCTGCGGGGGCTACCAGCAAACCGATGCTTAAGATGCAACCGACAGCTTGCAGGCTTGACACAAGAGTCAGGATGACCACGCTGAAGAGCGTGTAGGTAAGACTCTTCACCGGAATGCCGACGCTGGCGGCGATGTTTGGCTCAAAGAGCATCAGCAGAATCGAGCGCTGGTAAGCAGTGAGGACAAGTACCGCTAGGGTGCTAATAGCAAACGCGATCCACAGGTCGGCGTCGGACATTCCCATCAGCCCGCCGAAGAGCCATTCGTCGAGTTTCTGGCGAATGCCTAGCCGGGAAATGATGATGAGACCACCGGCAAATCCGGCTGTGTAAAGGATACCCAGTGCAGTGTCCTGATCGACGCGGGAACGCTGCGAAAGGAGGAGCGAGCCGAGGCCCACGAAGAGCCCTGCTGCGACTGCGCCAACGAGCACGCTCCACTGGCTCAAGCCGAAGAGCATGACGGCCAGAGCGATGCCAGGTAGCAGCCCGTGGCTAATTGTGCCCACGCGCAGGGCGCTGCGACGCAGTACGATGAAGGCGCTGATGTAGCCATTTGCAAAGCCGATCATCAGGCACGCGAGAAGGGCGCGCTGACTGATGGGCATGGCCAGACAGTCTTGGAGGGCAGAGATCATCGAGTAGCGCATCGTGATGATGGCTCGCCGTAGGCGGTCGTCAGGTGTGGTTCTGACAGGACTTCGTTGATACTGCCAGAGGCGATGACTTGTTGATTGAGCAGCAGTGCTTCATCGAACAGCCCCGATGCGGTTTCCAGATCGTGGTGGCTGGCGATGAGCAGTCGGCCTTCTCCGGCTAGCTGTTCTAACAATGCACCAAGAGTCTCCTGCGCGGGCTTGTCCAAGCCAGCGAACGGTTCGTCGAGAAGTAGGACATGCGCTTCCTGTGCCAGGGCGCGGGCGATGAATGCGCGCTGTTGTTGGCCGCCGCTGAGTTCAGCAATCGGACGCTCTTTCAAGTTGCTCATCTCCATTGCATCAATGGCGCGCGCCACCACATCCCGGTCGTGTTTGCGGAACCGGCGCCAGTTCCCTAGCTGGGCAAAGCGTCCCATCTCGACGAGTCCGCGCACGGTGACGGGAAAGCTCCAGTCAATCTCGCCTCGCTGGGGTAGGTAGGCGATCTCGTGGAGAGCTGCTCGTATCGGTGCCTCTCGCCACAACACGGTGCCAACTTTCGGGCGAAGGACACCTGCCAGCGCTTTCAACAGGCTGCTCTTGCCCGCGCCGTTTGGCCCTAACAAGGCCACTCGAGCGCCGCATTCCGCGCGGAAAGACAAGCGATCGACCGCGAGAGTCTGGCCGTAGGTAATCGTTAAGTTCGATACCTCCAGGCGGTGTTTGCCGAAGCCAGGACAGGGTTTGTCCGCACCCCAGCAGAGATGATCTTCGCGCTTGGTCATTGCCATCGGAAAGTCAAATAGGCTTGGAGTTCGCCCGCGTCTGACCAAGCTGTCTCGGACTTGGCATCGAGCGCTTCGGGCTCCAGTTCCACCGTGACAGCGGCATGGTCAGCTTCCTCGGGCCAGCTCGCTTCCAGCAACAATTCCACACCTTCAGGGGGAATCACCAAGTGGCTTTCGATCTCCCACGCGTTCCCGGTGTCTTCGTGAAGTTCCACGATCGCGCGCGTTTCGAGCATCAAGGTTAGTTTTGAAGGTGTGTGCGAACTGCGGATTCGGACGAGGGTTGGGATCTTATCGGGTTGCGCAATCTCGATCCGAGCTTGGGTGGTGGTGTCCGAATGGGTGATTCGGAACAGCAGAACTGCGAAAAGTACGGCGGCAACGGTAGCCGCCAACGTCCGCAATGTGGGCGATCCGCGCATCAATCCTCGGTGGACAGTGCTTTCACGATGGTACCGACATTGTGCCGGAGCATCCCTTCGAACGTGGAGCCTGGCCCGGGCTTGGTGCCATCGGCGATGAGTGGCGATGCCAGCGACATGCCGGATTGGCGTGCGATTTCTTTGAGGAGCTTTGGATTGGCCTGATCCTCAGGGAAGACCGCGCGAATATTCTCTTTCTTGATGACCTCGAGGGCTTCGCCAACAAATTTAGGTGAGTAATCCTCTTCGCGTGCCAGACCCATGATCGGCACGAAGCGAAAACTATATTCTTTGCAGAAATAGCCAAAAGCGGCGTGGGCGGTGACGAGTTTCCGCTTGTGCTTAGGAATTGCGGCAATCTCCTTCTGGGCCCACTTCTTCAGGGACTTCATTCTCCTGGCTGTCTCTTTGCCCTGCGTCTTATAGGCGGAGCCGTGCACGGGATCGGCCTCTGCCAAGGCCTTCGCCACCACACCAGCGGCCCGTGCCATGTTGTCTGCGCTATGCCACCAGTGGGGATCGATGCCACCTAGTGCGTGCGCCGGGCAACAGAGAAAGAGCGCATCGTCTGCGGATATCTTCAGCGAGGGGATGGTCTTGCCAACCTCGACGATGGCGACGCCACTGCCAAGTGAGTCCTTGAGCTTTCCTAGATAGGGTTCCAGGTTTTTCCCGGAAGCGAAGAGGATCTTTGCTCCTTGCATCGAGCGTAAGTCGCTCGCGCTGGGGGCGAAGTGGTGAACATCGCCACCAGGCTTGAGAAGGCTGATGACCTCGACGGTGTCCCCGCCGACTTGCTCCACTAAATCGGAGAGCAAGGGATGCGTGGTAGCGACTTTCAGCTCCGCTGCCTGGGCGAAGGAGCCGAAAAGAAGGAAGCTGCAAATCGTGTGTAAAAGTGATTGTTTGGTTTTCACGTCGTAGAAAAGTTAGATGTGCACACTCTAGTTTTACCGAACCTCTGAGTCGCCCCAGTTGAACCCGAATCCCAACCACACACTGTGTTCGTCCTGATTTCCATCAAGTCGATCGTAGTTATACTGGAGTTTGAGATTGGTGTCCGCTGTCGGGCGCCAGATGATCAGTGGTGAGAGGCGCATCCTCTCCTCAAAACCCGCGTTTCCGATGCCCTCTACCCACGATGCCCCGAGCCCTGCCTCCCAGGATTCATGCCATCCATAGTGCACCGAGCTGGAGACTCCCCATTCTAAGAGGCTGCTCTGCAACGCTGGTTCATTTTCGTGGTCTTCCTCTTCTTCTTCCTCCTCTCCCGGCAGGTGACCACTGATGGCGTCGATGTCCCGCGTCATCAGCCCCGTGCGCCATCTCAAATGCCTGCCACCGGGTTCGTATCCGTTCTCCCTCCACAGATACTCTAAACCTGCTGTGTAGACTCGGGTGTCCAGACCGTAGGCGTTGTCACCCCATGCGGCCGACAGGTGGCCCGTAAATTGGTGGAAGTCGTTGAAGTCATACTTTGCCAACCAGTGCAGGGAGTGAATTTCATCGACAAAGGCAGCGCCCTCACCTTCAAAAAGGGACTCCTTCTCTTCTTCGCCATGCCCGTGTTCTTCCTCCTCTACAAAGGCGCGTCCGTACGAGTAGGACAGCGCGCTGGTGAAAGGCGTCGGCATCCGCCAGGTGATCTCACCACCCTCGGTGGCAAATCCGTCCTCACCCAGCATGCGTCCTTCCAGTAGATCTTTATCGACGAAGAGGTAACCATGCGGATGCACGGCGTTGTAAAACCCGAACCGATTGTAGTAGCGACCGCCACGGAGTTCGAAACCTCCTGGCAGGGACTTTACTTTAAGAAACGCCTCCTCCCAAACACCGGACCACTGGTCGTCCTGGTCAATCACTGCCGCGTAGGTGGCGAAGCCTTCCACATATTCTCCGAGTCTGAGCGAAGTCCCCAACTCGATGTTCTGCACGGTGAAACCCTCGCGGTTTGGGTCGTGATGCCCGATGGTGACCTTATCGATGGAATCGGCAGTTGATGTGCCGAAGGCCGAATTCACATGCAAGTGGGGGAAAAGAATCCCGCCCAGGCCCAGTCCCTCGCCTGTCCAGAGGTTGGCTCGCGCTTCTGGAGAGATCAAGGAGTCTTCGGCTTCGAGCAGACTCGGGACCGCGTCTCCCGCATACGCCAAGGGAGCTAGTGACAAGAAGGCCAGAAGGCCACAAACGTTGATTGTTTGTTGTTGCATGTTTATTGCAATAATCGAATCCGCTATCAAGGTCAATTACTAATGCAAATATTTCGCATTTGATGACGCTTGCACCTCACGGCAGGGAATTCAGTGTCACTGATGAGTGAAATCACCATGCCGGGTTCCGGCTGAGGCAGCGGTGACGGTGAGTCACGTTTGGGCAGGGTTCATCTTCGAACACCTGTTGAGGATAACCAGCCACAAGTCCTACCAGCGATACGTCGCGCTGACCCTTACTTGTCTCGGCTCTGCTGGGTGAATGTGAGTGTCTCCGATTCCAGCGATATCCTCGCCGGGCAAGCGGCTTTCGTAGAAGTATTCGATATCGTTGTCGTCTCGGTCGAGAAGGTTGAGGCAATCAACGGCGAACTCCCATGGGCCGCGACGGTATCCGACGCGAGCGTTGAGCTGCAGACTGGAATCGCCCTTTATGGTGCCGCTTTCTTCAAGGGGCCTTGGCGAGAAATAGCGCGCTCTGAGGCTGGCATAGATGCCTTCTTCGTTCCCTGCGGTGATGCCCGCGCTCACCATATGTTCGATGGAATTCGGGATATAATCTTCACCTGAGGGGACGTCCAGAAATCGCGCATGACTCCAGGCGTATTCGGCGTCGAGCGAGAGCCAATCCGTCGGGCGCCAGTAGGAGGCGAGTTCGATTCCGTAGCGCTCGGAGCCCGGGCCTGCCTCGGTCGTTCCGGCGTCACCGACGTAAACGAATTCGCTATCACTGCGCAGCCCCCACAGCGAGATGGTGGCCGTCAAATCTGGAATCGCCTGTGTTCGCAATCCCATCTCCAGTCCCTCGGTGCGGACAAGCGGGTCGACGGGGCTAACGGATTCGCCAGTAAGAGGATCGGTCGAAATGGTGACTCCCCGCGCATCGTTGCTGTGAAACCCAAGACCACCGTTGATGTAAAATTCGGTCTCCGCCCAGGGACCAAAGATGAGGTGTGCCTTGGGGCTTAGAATCCCGGAAGTATCATCACCCGAGTTTGTCGGATCCCCATCGACGTCAAACGCCACCAGATCACCGCGAAGCCCGGTACCAGTTCTCATCCAGGGCGTGACTTGGGTTTCATGGTCAGCGTAAAGACTAAAGCTTCCCTGATAAACATCGTCTTGCCGGACGGTTGAGAGTCGCTTGCGAGCCTTCGTAAGATGCAGGCCAATACCGTCGATCCAGTCGTGCTGCGTCTGAAATCCCAGCGTGGTATTGCTCGGTAGTCCGGCGAGATCATAGTCCCAACGACGCCAGAGGTTGGCTCCGGCGAAGATTCGGCTCTCCTTCTGTTCGAACTGATCACCGTTGATTGGATCGTTTAGAAAATAGGTAAAATTGGAGAAGAGATCGAGGTCGTAGTAGCCGACCCAGGCGTCGGCATGCGTGACGACGCCCGCGTCTTTCTCTTGCCAACTCATCTGCAGGCTATGGCGGGAGGTTTCACCGCCGCCGGACGGATCGATCGCGTCGAATCGTCCGATCCGTCCGTCTCGAATGGCACGCTGCGGAACCTGATCGGTGGCATCCCATTCTCCGATGTAGGACATCGCTGTGAAGTTGAGATAGCTGTCCTCGTCTCCCAAGTGATAGCGAAGCAGGCCGTTGTAGCGCTGGTAGCCATCGGGACTTGTCCACGGGCCGTTCTCGTGCGTGTATTCGCCGCCGAGAGTCAGGACGCCCGCCCCGACGTTCCACGAATCTCCCAGCAGAGCGCGGTAATAGTCGTTCTCGCCGACGGTAACGCTGGCAATTCCCGTGGGTAGTTCCTGGAACAGGCGGTATTGCGCGCCACCGGCTGTCGAAAGATCGCCCAGCTGCGGGTAGAATGGGCCTTTAAAGTAATCGAGGCGCTCGATGAATTCCGGAATAAGAAAGTTGAGGTCGGCGTAGCCTTGACCGTGGGCATGGGTGCGGAAGTTGACCGGCATGCCGTCCAGCGACACATGAAAGTCAGTGCCGTGATCCAGGTTGAAGCCGCGGACAAAGTACTGGTTCGCCTTGCCGCCACCCGAGTGCTGGGTGATGACGACGCCAGGCACGGCCTCGAGTAGTTCGCCACGACGCAGGACGGGGCGCTGGCTCAGTTCTTCATTGTTGGCTTGGCCTTTACTGGATGAAGGGGCTGAGCCGAGTAGATCTTCTGCCTTGCCGACAACGACCACGGTATCAGTGATGCCCGACTCCTCAACGACTGCAGAAGTTGTCGGAATGGGATCTTCATTGGTGCTTTGTGCATGAGAAACAGCCGGAAGCAGTGTCAGGAAAGTGAGAAACAAGTGTGGAGATTTCATAGAGGCGTTCTGAGGATTGAGACGAACGGGCCAGGGCAGATCCCACGATTTATTTTTGAAAGTGCTCCAGAAAGTTGACACTCGAATCACTCTACTTTGAAGACGATACGGACTTGAGTGCGCGCTGATACTGGCGCGCCGTTGCGGGTGGCTGGATCGTAGCGCCATCGACGCACCCCCGACTGGGCGGCTTTGTCGAGCGCAGCATTTCCGCTACTTCGTGCGACTGTGGCGTCTTGAACCCGACCTTTCGCGTCGACCGTCACGGTTAGAATCACCGTACCTTCAATGCCCTTGCGGCGTAGAGCGGATGGGTAGGAAGGTGCTGGTTTTCTAGTGCATACAAGCTCCGAATTTCCCTTACCGCTGGCAGCCGATGATGGCCTTGAGGCTCCTCTACCAGTAGCGTTTCTGTCTGTCCGCTTAGGGGGAGACGGTGGGGCTTTTGGGGGCGGACTGGGAGCCGCCTTTGGAACAGGTTTCGGGACTGGTTTGGACGCCTTTGGAGGCTGAGGCTTTGGAACCTTTCGCGGAACGATAGGCTCCGGTTCGACGACAGGCTCTGGTTCGACGACAGGCTCCGGCTCAACGACAGGCTCCGGCTCAACGACAGGCTCCGGCTCAACGACAGGCTCCGGCTCAACGACAGGTTCCGGCGCAACGAAAGGTTCCGGCTCGACGACAGGCTCTGGTTCGACGATAGGCTCTGGTTCGACGACAGGCTCCGGCTCAACGAAAGGTTCCGGCCCCCGAGGAGCAAGATCATCGACCGATTCGACTAGATCCACTTCGATTCGGGTGTCGAGTTCCGATGCCTCGACTATCTGAATCGCATCAATCGGAGTGAGGAGATGAGGCATCAGCACGGCGGCACCCGCGTGGAGCAGGGCTGCACCCAACATAGACAAACTCAGATGCCGGGAAATCACTTTGGCTGAGAGACGGGTTTAGTTTGAAATTGAATACGACGCAGGTCTGCAGCGCGCGCGGCATCGAGCACTTCCAGCGCCAGCCCGAGGCGAGCATCGGCATCACCATTGATGGCCAGGCGAGCATCCGGAGAATTTCGGTGTAATTCTGTGAGACGTTCAGGGAGGTCGCCAGGGGGTATTTCGGTCTTGTTCCAGTAAATCAGCCCGTCAGCTGCCAGTGTGACGGTCACGTCTTCGTCGCTGAAAGATTCCGAAGAAGCTGTCTGGGCCGCTGGCAGATCCACGGGGATCCCGCGTTGCTTTACCATGCTCAGCGACACCATGACGAAGGTCGCGAGCAGAAAGAAGATAATATCGATGAGCGGGATGATCTCGATTCGCGCGCGCCGCTTGGCAAAGGGTGAAGGAAGTTCCATGGAATCCTAGTGAATGCTAGCGACAGGGGAAACTGGCTCAGGGGTGCTGGATTCGGCTATAGCCAGCTCTAGCGCGCTGCCCGCATCCTGAAGTTCGTGCCGGAATCGTTCAGCGCGCGCGGTAAGAAAGTTGAACGGAATCAATGACAGGATGGCGATCCCAAGGCCGAACGCCGTCGCGATCAAGGCCTCCGCGATGCCACCCGTGATCGCCGAAGGTGCTCCGAGTTCTGTTCCTCCCACCAACGAGAATGCTCGGATCATCCCGGTCACGGTTCCCAGCAATCCCAACAGAGGAGCTGCGGTGATGATAGTGTCGAGCAATGACACCCCACGTGCCATCTCCCGGAGCCTCGCTTCAGCGGCACGTCGGAAGCCAAGTAACGCTTGTTCGGGAGGAAGCTGGAGCCCCTCACTTAGCGCTGCCACCAAGGAATCGTCACTCTCACATGCCCGCGAGGCAGCTCCCTTGAGATTTTTCGCCGCCATAAGCTCCATTACTGTCTTCCGCATGGCCAGATCGGTGCGGCGTATCTGAGAAAAAAGGAAAAATGCGCGTTCGATCACCGCAGTCAGTGCGACAAACGAACACAGTAACAGCGGCCACATGATCGGGCCGCCCTTTCGGAAAATCTCCAGGGCAAGATCCATTGTTAGATGAGACGAGGCGCAGCGACCCAATCCCATGGGAAAGATGCTACAGTCATTGATTTAGCGATGATTTTCCCACCACTTGGCAAGCCGCTGCCGTGCGCGATACACGCGTCCTTCGATAGCTCGCGGAGAGCAATTCAGCACTGCTGAGGCTTCATCGTGGCTAAGTCCCTCAATGCCACAGAGTATCAACGGTTCGCGTAGGCGGCGAGGAAGGGCTTCGAGTCCCTGATCAAGTCGCTTCAAGTCACCATTCCACACCGCAGCGTCATCGGGCGCCCGTGCGCCACTAGCGATGTCTTGACAGAATTCCAGAGGAACCGTTTTAGACCACGAAAACCGCGGCGAACGGGCTCGGTCGCGGCAGAGATTGAGCGCTATCTGATAGAGCCAAGTCGAAAGTTTACCTCGATGAGCGTAGCCGGACAGAGCGCCATAAGCCCGGACGAAGGCGTCCTGACAAACTTCTTGTGCATCTTCGGGAGAGCGTAACCACCGAAAGCAAAAGGCGTAAACCGTCCCTTGATAGAACTCAACGATTTCACGGAAAGCCTCGGGATCACCGGATTGAGCGCTTCGAACGAGCGCGATTTCTCGGGGGTGAGCCGCCAGCTTCTCACTCGGGCGCGCTATCGAAGACCTGCACGGTGAACTTTCCCCCGCAATGGCGCTTCCGATATTAATTGCGATGTTCATGCGGAGAGATACTTTCAGCAACCCATTCGAGCAGCTTCTCGGATTGTGCGGGATCAAGGTGATCCTTCATGACAAAAAAATGCTCCAAAGTCGCGCGTCGCAGATCCGCCTGCAGGCGATCGAGATGAGAAAGGGCGTCTTGAGCTTCCTGCGATTGGAGATCTCCTTTCCTTAGCGCGGCTCCCAATTGATTCCCTGCTTGTTCGATTTCCTCGTGAAGCTTTAAACGACGTTTTTCGAAGACTTGTTCCAAAGGATGCAGTATCCCGTCTTGCTCTGCGGAGAGGTTGAGATTCTCATGCATCCACGTGTGGAGTTCGGCCTCCGAATTCCCTGAATGGCGGTGCCCCAGAAGGAGCGTGATCGAGACACTGACGACGGCAGCGATGGCCGCTGCGCTTAGTACCCATGCCGTGCGATTCATCGGGAAATGGTAGTGAACGAAACTGCTTCGGCGCGGAACAGCGTGAGTTCTGGCAGATGTTTCGAGTGAGAGCCGGTGAGCGAGAGTATCGTCGAGCTGACCAAGGCCACGAGCGCGGCGAATCCGATGACCTTGAGCTCAAATCTGGAAGGTTCCATTGGCGGAGAAACAGCGTCGCCTATGCGCCGCATAATCTGATCTCCGAAATCTCCCGGTAGTGGAGGAGGAGATTCCACACCTGCTTTTTTCATGGTCAATTCAAGATGTCTGCTGGGGCGCGAACGTTTCATGTATCAATCATGAGGCAAATCAGGTCGAGGCGCAAACATTCATCCAATCTCAAATCCCGACAAGCCTACTAAAACAACCGCTGAGGACAGGAATGTTGACAACGAAAAAAGATGCTCGGAGAGCTAATGCAGCCCCCACGGAACTGCACTATGATACGTAAGACTTCCGAACCTCGCTGGTTGAGATGTCTTCTACGGCCTGGCACATTTCTATGACCGTTTCCGTCCCAGAGTGGCGGAACTGTTTCCGCTTTGAAATTCCTCGCTGACCAGCTTGTCTTTGGGCCAGCATCGCCTAATCGCAGTGAGCGAAAAATGAATAAGATGGAAGGGCAGAATATTTCGAAAATTGAGGGAGCAACTCCAGGCAGAGAATTGAAGATTCCAGCCACTTGGGATGATATGTCGAGGGCAGAGCGGAAGCTTTATTTACAGGCTGAGAACGAGTTTGAGACTAACATGGTCTCACCGAAAGTTCTGGAGGAGGCAAAAAAACGCAGTCAGAGTGATGAGCAAATCGAGCACGCTTACGTGGTGCTGCGTTATCGTCAACTCTGGCGGCAGTCTTCTGCGCATCATCAGAAGATTAAAAGCCATCTACAGCGGCAAAGGGAAACTGAAATGGCCCTCGGGGCGGTGCCGCAGGTGCCAAGGTCGCAAAGGCCTGCTTCATTGGGAAAGAAGCTCACCGTTGTTCTGATGACCTTGGTGGTTGTCGGGGCGCTAGCTTGGCTGGCCTATGCGCTACTCTGAAATGTTACAGGATTCCAGGTAGAACCGGGCTCACGACGAATCGGTTGCCAGCTAGGCCGGGAACGCATACCGGGCGTTTTTCCCTCCGGGCGATGTTCAGTGTTCGGTACAATCGTTCTCCTGATTCCAAATTCTGGAGTGATTTGTAGTCGCCACAAGCCACGAAATTGCTACGATGCACGCATGGCCATTGCAATTGGATCCTTTCTAGGCTTCTGTTTTTTTACTGTAGTAGCAGTAATCATTCGGGGGTTTTTCACCGTTGAGCAGAACCAGAGAGCTGTCATCACGACATTCGGCAAAGCTCAGCGGCTACCTGGTGTGTCTACATTGAACAGTCCCATAGCGGAGCACCTCAGTGAAGAACACCGCCAGCGCTACAACTATCCACAGCTGCGCGTGATCGGACCAGGCGGACCTTACTTCAAGTGGCCCTGGCAAAAGGTGCACAAAGTGGATGTCGCGATTCGAACTGTAAGCCTGGCCTGGGATCCTGAGGATCTTTCGGCCAACAGCATGGGAACAATTCTGGATGCGGTAACGAAGGATCAGTTGAATATCGGGATCACTGGCCAGATTCGTTATAAAGTGGCGGAGGAAAACCTGTACGCTTTCCTTTTTGGCGTGAAGAATCCGATTGCCCACGTGATGGGATATTTCGTTGCAATCCTCCGTGAGCGGATTGCGAATTTTGAAGCCTCGACTCTTGAGATCGAGAACCCTGATGGGATTCCAGACGTCGTTCCAGAGGCAATGGGCAAGATCGAAGGGGTTTCCATCAACGATCTCCGAAAGAACCTCAATGATCTCAACACTCAAATGGACGATGAATGTCTGTCATCGGCTGCGCGGTATGGCATCGTTCTTGATGCGTCGCTGATCACCGGACTCGATCCGCCGCAGGAAATCGAGAGCGCTCTTGCGGCGATCAATACGGCGCACAATGAGGTTGGTGCTGACATCAGTATAGCCCAGGCGATGGCAGACCAAAAGATCGAGCAATCCAAACGTGCTGTGGAAATTGAAACTATGCGGGCAGAAGCAGAAGTCCAGCCGCTCATGCGGATGGCAGAGCAGATTGCGGAACTCAAGGAATCTGGGCCAGACGCGCTCGATGCCTATGTGCGCAATGTTAGACTGGGGCTTTTTAAGAAGGCCGCGCGCATCATCAAAACCGAAGACTAACGAACTATTATGATTCTCGAATTTTTAGTCGCTGCTGTCGTCACGTTCGTTGCGCTGATCATCATTGTGCCACTTGTCTTGGCGCTGGCTCAGTTTTTCGGGCTATTTGCTATCGTGAATGAGTGCGAGGCCCGTGTCTTTGTGCTGTTTGGAAAGGTCATCGGTGTCATCGATCAGCCTGGTTTGCACCTGTTGGTGACAAAATTTGGACCGAAGGCGCTGCTTATCCGTTTCTTTGGCAAGATATACGATGTTGATTTGGCCCTTGATCAGGTCTACTTGCGTAGCCAGCAGGTGAACTCGGAAGAAGGGACGCCGATGGGGATTGGTGTCTGGTATGAAATGAACGTCTCTGATCCTGCCGACTATTTGTTCAAAAACAATGACCCCCGGGGTTCGCTACGGGCCAATGTGTCAAACTCGACGGTTCGGTGTCTCAACAACAAGCCCCTTGATGAAATGCTTACGGATCGGCACAGCATGAGCCGCATGGTGCGATCGGAGGTATCACCGAAATCGGAAAGCTGGGGATACAAACTGGGCTCCGTGTACATTCGGAAAGTGCATTTCCGTGATGCTCACATGATCGATCAGATTGAGCAGAAAGTAGTCAACCGTCTCAGGCAGGTGACGAGTGCGATCAGTCAGGCGGGCAAGAACCAGGTGGACGTGATCACCAGCAAGGCCGACAACGAGGCTGCGGTGGAGTTTGCGAAAGCTTCAGCGAAGCGCCCACAAGTGGTCGGTCGGGCGCTTGCTGAAATTGCCCGTGACAAGGTAGCGCTGGAGGCCCTGCTCAACGTCCTTGAGGTCGATAGAATTGTCGAAAGTAACGGCCAGTTGACGCTGATCCCTAATGCCTACGGCGGTGCCGACAACTTGATGGCACAGCTCATCGCTGCGGAAGGCGAAGGGGACACGAGCCAGGGAGATCGCCTTCCACCGCCGATCAAGTAAATCCTTTCGTGGCGGGGGCTAAGCCTCAAAAGATTCGCGGTTAGCTTCGGCGTCAATTCTCCGCCAGAAAATCTGAAGAACTGCCCCAGTTTGCTAACTGCTAAAAGCTAGTCGCCAACTGCTCTTTCCAGGCTAGAACCTACGGTCTCGAGCCAAAGGTCAGCACCACGCTTCCTCCGCCGGAGTGGGGAGCACCGAGGCGTGACGTCGGCGGGTGGACTGGAAAGGTGACGGGACGCTTGCTTTTGAACGCAGCCGAAACGGCCCAGATGATTAGGCCGGCAAGGAGCAGACCTATGAGACCGACCACTCCCCAAAAGACGGAACCAAATCCCGTCGATGGTTCAGCTTCTCCAGCGGAAGGCGTTGTATCTCCAGCGGGAACAACTCCTACGAGGGGGGCGACGTTGCTTTCCCCGTTCAACGCATCATCAGGATTGAGGGTGTTCATCCGCTTTTCCCACCAGAGCAGCCAAGTGCCTAGTTTTTGACAGAACTCGTCGAGCTGCATTCCAGGAGTTCTTGCCTTTGACGCACTGTCGATCGCTTCGATCAGATTCTGTTGGAATTCGGATTCAGGGAAACTCTTGGCCAATGCAGCTGGGAAAAACACCTCGGTTCGCTCGGGGCGACCGTGGAAGTAGAATACGAGGACATGATTGCCGTCTGGGAACCAGCGATTGAGCAATTCTTCCCCTGATACAGGATCGGGGATCTGTTCGTCTGGCGAGAACAGGAGGACATTGGCGTGGTAGCGGCATTCGTTTGAGTGATAGGTCAGAAACCAGTCGGTGTCCTGCCACTCCGAGTCGGAAAGGAGCCGCTGGACGTCGGTCAAAAAGCGTTTTGGTGGCGCATCGAAATAGTAGGGAAGATAGGCTTCCGGAATTGCATCTGCGGAGAGACGCTCTACATCCGGGAGCACCATGCGTGGATCTTCCGAACGACGGAAGCCACTGGTTTCGTGAGTAACCGGGCGGAAGCTGGCCCGAATTTTTGGAATCAAGGATTCCTGTCCCGGCCACAACCCCCCTCCGAGATGGATTGGCTGCCCCAGATCAATGGCGGTCCGGTCGGAATCCTGCCATTTAGGGAGCTTGAGGTAACCTTGCGGTTTGGTGACCAGATATTCAATAGCCGGTTCTTCCTCTTCATTGTGGAAGGTCAGCTCTGGAAGTGGCATCTCTGACGATTCCTGGGCGGAACTTTGATGCGCGGCGACCGTGAACCCCGACGCAGCTGCAATCGCGAGGAAGGTATTTCGCCAATGATTTCGAGCTAAGTGACTAGGCCAAGTCATAGTGAGTGTGATGCTGCCTCCTCGTTTAAAGCTTTCTCGCTGAACGGAGCGCGATCGGGGCTTGTTCGGTGGAGTGATCCGGCACTGGCGCTCGCGGGGCCGCTACGGCGGTTGCCTTTCCGGGCAGTTTTGGCCTTGCCCATCAGCAGCTTGGAAAAGTCTCCCAAAATCCGCAGCAGAGCGGAGCCATAATCGCCGTCTTGAAGGTGTGGGTGCCCCTGCCGCAGTAACGTCAGGAGTTCGTGGTCGCTGAAATAGGGCTCGATGAAATACCCCAAAGTCATGCTGACAGACATCGAATTAAGATCCAGGACGAGAAGTGCACCGTTTTCGTTCGGTCGTGAGTTGTCTAGAGAAGGGACGGTGGCCCTGTTCAACAGCCAGAACGCAAATTGCCGGATATCCGTCATTTCAGGAAGTGCTCCAGCGTAAATAGCGATGAATAGCTGGGGGAATTGCTTCTCAAATTGATCCAGAGCATCCTCGATCCGTTGCTGCATTTCCGGCTCTATGCAGTCAGCGGCGTCTGTAAGGCGCTCAAGAACGACCGCGTCCTCCCCGAATTGTGCGTCCAGATACGCTAGCGAGAAGCCGCAGTGAGGACACTGGCCAATACCATTGTGGAGTTCTTGCACGCATCGCGGACACTTCATGGAAAATGTTAAGAGAGGTTAACTATCAGGGCGTAACGATTGACATAATACCGAACTTCCGGCTTTTGAACAGTCAGAATTGAAACGTTCTCGATCTTGTTGAGAACGAGGTGTCTGCCCATTCGACAGGGTTGGAGTCTCTGGGGCACGGAAGTGTTCAATTTTCATAGAGTTGGAATGTTTTCGGGGCGCGAAAGTCACATTTGCGAATGAGAATCTGGCAGCTGGAAATCCTCGCGAATTCGCTTGCGCGCGCTCACTTCTCTGTGTCCTTTACGGGCAATTATGGGAGCAAAGACCGACCACATCAGACTCTACATTCCTGGCCCGATCGAAGTGTCGGACAAGACATTTGAAGCGCTCGCCACGCCGATGATTGGCCATCGCAGCAAGGATTTTCAATCCTTGTATGCGGGAATCCAGCCAATGCTACAGGAGGCATTTGGCACCAGGCAGCCAGTCTTCCTGAGTACTTCTTCTGCGTGGGGAGTAATGGAAGGAGCGATTCGCAACCTGGTGAAGACGAAGGTGCTGAACTGCTGCAATGGTGCATTTTCGGACAAGTGGCTCGATGTTTCCCGCCGCTGTGGCAAAGAGGCTGAGGCGCTGCAGGTCGAGTGGGGACAGCCGATCCGTGCCGCCCAGATCGAAGAGAAAATCAAGACTGGCGAATTCGACACGGTGACGCTCGTGCACAACGAGACCTCAACAGGAGTGATGAGCCCGCTGGATGAGATTGGGGAACTTTCCCGGCGCTATCCCGATGTGATGTTCATCGCCGATTCTGTGTCCGGATTCAGTGTAGTGCCCACGCCCTTCGATGCGCTTGGCATTGATGTGCTTCTTACCGGTAGCCAGAAGGCACTGGCGCTTCCGCCCGGACTTGGACTGTTCACAGTGTCGGATGCCGCATTTGCCCGCGCCGAGACGGTCAACGACCGCGGATACTATTTCGATTTTATCGAATTCCGAGCCAATCAGAAGAACGATATGACGCCGAGCACGCCCGTCATTCCTCACATTTATGCACTGCGTTCGAAGTTGGATGATATCTTTGCCGAAGGCTTGGAGAACCGCTATGCACGCCATGCGAAGCTCAATGCCATGGTGCACGATTGGGTTTCAGCGAACGGATTCGAGTTTTTTGCCCCTGAAGGGTTCCGCTCCAAAGCGCTCACCTGTGTCAGCAACAACCGAGGTATCGATACCGCTGCATTTCTCGGCCTTTTGAAAACGAACCACCGCATCGCCATCGATGGCGGATACGGCAAGATCAAAGGCAAGACGTTCCGGATCTCGAACATGGGAGACGAGACCGAGGAATCAATCGGTGGCGTGATCGCAGCGCTCGACGATTCTCTGGCGAAGCTGTAGGGCGTATTCGCCGGAGAGTTTGGCCAACGGCCGGATGGAGCTGTGACGAATTGCTTTGCGCTCCCGGGATTCGCCCGGAACGGTGACTGTCGATGAGAGTTTCCGCGCTCCGACTTCACCAGTTTCGCTGCTTCGGCTCGCTGTCCTGCGAGTTGGGTGAAGGCGTGAATCTGTTCACCGGCGACAATGCGCAGGGCAAGACTTCTCTCGTCGAATCGATCTGCGTTCTTCTCCGGCTGCAGTCGCCGCGAACATCTTCGTCCAGCGATCTGGCCCAATTCGGTGCGGATGCTTTCGGAATTCGGGCCATATTGGATGGTGAGCGTGAGTTGAGCCACTCCTGGCAGGCGGGGAAACGGCGGCTCGCCCTGGATGGCTCGCCGTGCCGGAAGAGTGGCGACTACCTGGAGGCAAGTGGGCTGGTCGTCTGGATGGGCAATGAAGACATCCAGCTGGTGCGTGGGGCGGGCGACTCGCGTAGGCGCTACTTGGATTTCGCAGCATCGCAACTCTACCCGGACTACCGACCTGCCTTGCTGGCGTACGAAAAAGCCCTGCGATCCCGCAATTTTTTACTGAAGCGCGATGCTTCACCGAACTGGCGGCAAATCGATGCCTATTCCGGAGTCCTCATTCGTCATGGGGAAATCGTTATCCGGCGCCGCAGTGAGCTGGTCTCGCAGTTGCAACCTTGGGCCGCAGAGGCGCATACGCATGTGGGTGGAAGTCGTGAAACGCTGGCGATTTCTTACGTTTCAGGATCGGGCTCCAGCTTTACCCAGTCGCTCGCAGAATCTCAGCCTGAAGAATTGCGTCGCCGCGTAACTGTGGTGGGGCCGCATCGCGATGATTTGCAGTTGCTGATCGATGGCCGCTCAGCCGGACAGTACGCGTCAGAGGGGCAGCAAAGGACTGTCGCCCTGTCGCTCAAGTTAGCCCAGGCCCGCTTGCTTCAGGAACGGAGGCAGACTATGCCGATCATTCTTGTCGATGACATTTTCGGCGAACTCGATCCGGGACGTCGCAACGCACTGCTCTCTTACCTGCCAGCTGCGGCCCAGAAAATGATCACTACGACGCATTTGAATTGGCTCGATTCCAACGGCGGCGCGCTGTCGTCGGCAGCCCGCTTCCATGTGCATGCTGGCGAGGTTGTGCGGATTTCGTGACTGAACTCCTGCTGTCTCTTGGCAAGGCTTGTTTTTCGCAAAGGTGAATCCAAGAGGCGTGTGAAATTCACATATTTTATTTGTAATTATCATAATTAATTGTATCATACAGCATTCAAGCTAATTTTAACACTTCATCCATCGTTGACTATGGCCGTTCTAGCGAAAGACATTTCCGTGATCCTGAAGAGCACCTCGATTGCCCAGAAGTTTCGAGGTGGGACAGCCGCCTTTGTGTCTGCCTGCGACCACTCTCATTACTGCGAGGACGGGAAGTTAACCCGCGTGGGATTCTCGTCGCTACATGCTGCGATGGAATTCGTATGCTATGTCGCCGATCGCGGGCTCAGCCCTTACAATGCGATGACTCGCAGAGCTGAAGATTTGATCGTGGCGACCGAGCAGCGCGGGTTTGCAATTCGCTGTGACTGGGCTGAATTCCGCCTTCTGAATGGGAAGGGTGATCCTACCGTCCAGATTCCGGTCTGCCGTGCCACGGGTGACGACTCTTTGCAATTGGCCGCGCCAGATGGCTGGCGGTCCAATTTTCCGAGTAGTCTGGATCTACCAGTAGCCGCGCATGCCCCTGTTGCCGTTGCTATTGCCGTTTAACAATTTGATCGACGGCCCATTGTGCATGTTCGGAAATAAGTGGATCGTTGTCGCGTGCGGCCTGGGCGAGCGCGGGCAGATCTGCAGCGGTTCCAACGTTGCCCAGAGCAACGCAAACGTTTCTCAGGAACCGGGGGCGTTTGATTCTCTTGATGGGTGAGTGACGAAACAGCGTGCGGAAGGAGTCGTCCGTTAGTGTAAGGAAGTCCCGAAGCAACATGCGCTGTACCTGGGGACGCGAGAACCGGGCCGCATCGCGTGCTGTTTGTGCGAATCGATTCCACGGGCAAATGGCCAGGCAGTCATCGCAGCCGAAAATGCGTCCTCCAATCGTTTTGCGAAATGCCTCTGGAATCGGGCCGGGATTCTCGATCGTAAGGTAGGAGATGCAACGCCGGGCATCCACATGCCGGGGTGCAGTGATGGCCCGGGTAGGGCAGGCATCGATGCAACGGGTACACTTGCCGCAGTGATCGTTCGACGGTGAATCCGCCGGGAGATCCAGTGTGGTCAGGACTTCGGCCAGGAAAAACCAGGTGCCCAGTTTCCGATGAATTTGCACCGTGCTCTTGCCATTCCAGCCGATGCCAGACGCGGACGCAAAGTCCCGCTCAAGGATCGGGCCGTAATCGACGTAGCCACGTTGCTGCGTGCCTCCCAGATCCTCCAGTACCAGGCAGATGTCTGCCAGTCGATCTTCGATGATCTGGTGATAGTCGTCGCCCCAGGCGTAGCGCGCGATGATGCCCCTTGCACCAGCCGGCGTTTCCCTCTGCGGTGGTGCATCGCCCTGCCAGTAGTTCAGTGCGAGAACGATCATCGACTTTGCACCGCTCATGACCAGTTGCGGATTTTCACGCCGTTCCGGAGTGCGTTCCATCCAGTCCATTTCGCCGTGGCATCCGTCAGCCAGCCACTGCCGGAACGCTTCCTTGTTCGCTGCGGGCTCGCAACGGGCAATCCTGCACTCAGCGAATCCCAACTCGATCGCTGCTTTATGGATGATTGCCTTTTGTTGCGCTGCAGTCACTTACTCGAATCGCGTCGGCATTGCACACGTGCGGATTCGCAAATGCCAAAAGCGATCTCCGCCTCGCTGAGTTCTGTCGTGTCGATTTCCTGATCAGCCGTCTCTTTGTAAAGATGTGCCCGGGCAGCAAGCAGTTCACTAATGGTTTTTCGGGGATTTGGCGTCCGTAGCAGTGGCCGGTTTTGATTCGCCGAAATACGGCGGAAAATGACCTCTTCGCTGGTGGTGAGGAGGACGACATATCCCAGTTGGTGGAGCAGTGGGATATTTTCAGGGATGGTGACGATTCCTCCGCCAGTTGAGATGACGAGATGTGATTCGCCGACCAGATGCTGCAGCACGCTGGTTTCAAGCTCACGAAAACCAGATTCGCCGCGCTCGGCGAAGATTTCCGGGATCGGCTTCCCGGCAGCCGTTTCGATCAGTGTATCCGTATCTGCAAATCGAAATCCCAGCCCTGCTGCCACCCGCTTGCCCACTGCCGTCTTTCCCACGCCCATGAAGCCGATCAGCACGACGTTGAATCCGTCCGTACTGGTGGGGGCTTTGGTTTCGTCAGTGTCGGATTTCATCGCTGTGGCTGGGAGCCGTGATTGGGAGAGAAGGCGTTCAAATGTTGTGGTTGGATTTCCCGGATGGATTCGCCGGGTTGTGGTAGGGTAGGGACTCATTCCATTGAAAAACAATACTGCAAAGAGCGAAAGCCTTTTCCCTTTGATCGAAAATCTGTGAACACCGAAATCGCCACCACTGAATCCCCTGAGTCCACCGATATGGCGGTGCAGGCGGCCGTGCAAATGCTCAATGCCGGAGAGGCGATTGGATTGCCCACTGAAACCGTCTACGGGCTGGCTGCAGATGCTTTCAATGAGGAGGCTGTAGGGAAAGTATTTGAAGCGAAAGGGCGGCCGAAATTTGATCCGCTGATCGTCCACTTGCCGTCAAAGGCAGCGCTTGCCGATGTCGCTGTCGTTTCCGAGGAGCTGGAAAAGGTTGTGAATGTGCTGACCAATCAGTTCTGGCCAGGGCCACTGACGATATTGCTGCCGAAGAAGCCAGCCGTTCCTGACATCGTCACAGCTGGATTGGATACTGTGGCTGTGCGCATGAGCGAGCACCCGGTTTTTCGAAAGATTATCAAGGAATTTGGTCGGCCAGTGGCGGCGCCGAGCGCCAATCGCTTCGGCCGGATCAGTCCCACGTCGGCAGCGGCAGTGCAGGAAGAACTCGGTGGCCTGATCCCACTGATCGTCGATGGCGGTGCCTGTGGTCGCGGGCTGGAGTCCACGATCGTGCGGCTCGAGCCTCCCGAAGGTGGGGAAGTCACGGCAAAGGGGAAGAAGAGAAAGCCCAGGATCGAAATCGTGCGTGCCGGCCCCATCACTGCGGAAGATTTGAAAAATTTTGGTATCGTCATTCGGCCCAGGCGTGGTGCCAGAGCGGAAGCCGTCGCGGGTGCGCCGGGGCAAATGGCCAGTCACTACGCGCCTGCCACGCCGCTGCGGGTTCTCACCGATCCCGGCGACTTCAAGCCAGAGCCAGGCAAACGTTACGGCCTCTTGAGCTTCCGTGGTGAAGCGGAAGACGGCTACCTCTCCCTCACCGACTGGAGCGAAGTCGCCGTGCTGAGCCCAGGATCGGGTAAAATGATGGAAGCCGCCATCCGGTTTTTCTTCCTCCTGCGCAAACTGGACAACTCAGGAGTCGATGAAATCATCGCCGAGCCGATGGCAGACCGCGGCCTTGGAATGGCGATGATGGACAGGCTCCGCCGTGCGAGCACGCGGGTGCCAGAGGATGAGTGAATGCCAAGGCGGAATGGGAACCCCATTACCGCTTATCCAAGGATCTGCGCCAGGTGATTACTGAAGCCGGGGTAGGAGGTGTCGATGCACTCGGCACCCTCGATGACGGTTTCGCCATCAGCGAAAAGGCCGGCGATGGCGAAGGCCATGGCGATGCGGTGGTCGCCGTAGCTTCCGAGTCGTGCGCCTTTCAATTTGGCACCTCCTTCGATCTCCATGCCGTCATGGAAATCGCGGACGGTGACACCCATGGAGCGAAGATTAGTAGCGACGGCTGCGATCCGGTCGGTTTCTTTGACGCGGAGTTCCTGTGCGTCTTTGATGATGGTGGTTCCTTCAGCCAGTGCTCCGGCCACGGCCAGAATGGGCAATTCGTCTATGACGTTTGGGATCTCGCTGCCGCCGATAGTGGTCGCCTTGAGCCCGCGCCCCTTCACGCTGACGTTGCCAATAGGTTCACCGTTGCCCGTTTCGGCGAGGTGATCCTGAATCTGTGCGCCCATTCGCACTAACACATCCAGAATTCCTGTGCGTGTCGCATTCAGGCCGACGTTTTTGATCATGAGATCGCTGCCCGATTGCGCGGCGGCTGCCACAATCCAGAATGCTGCGCTGGAGATGTCGCCCGGTACTAGGATATCGCGCGACTCCAGTTTCTGGCCGCCATAAATGGAGATCTCGTTGCCATTGCGGCGAGGGTTTACCTGAAAGAATTCCAGCATCTTCTCGGTATGGTCGCGGGTGATCACGGGTTCCACCACGGTGGTCTTTCCCTCAGTGAAGAGTCCCGCCAGGAGCACGGCGCTCTTTACTTGCGCACTGGCGACAGGTAATTCGAAGCGGATGGGGTGAAGGTTGCCTCCGCGAATGATCAAGGGTGCGCATTCGTTGTCGCCCGACGCCTCCAGTGATGCTCCCATTTCTTTGAGCGGATTCATGATGCGGCTCATCGGGCGACGAGTGAGAGATGCATCGCCCGTGAGGCGGCTTTCGAATGGCTGCGCAGCAAGAATTCCCGCCAGGAGACGCATGGTCGTTCCGGAATTGCCGCAATCGATGTCGTGTTCCGGAGCTGTGTAGCGCATGTTGCCCCCGTGCACGACGAGCGAGGTGGGGCGCTCGGGATCGTTGCCTTCTTCGTCTACAATGTCGATACGGATGCCAAGGCTGCGGATGGCTTCCACCGTTGCGAGGCAATCTTCGCTGTTGAGAAAACCGTCGATCCGGCAAGGGCCATTGCTCATCGATGAGAGCATGATCGAACGATGAGAAATACTCTTGTCGCCGGGAACGCTGAGTTCTCCGGCGATGGGACGGGCTCGGTGGACTTTAATTTCTGCCACGGTAAATTCGTGCTTGTTTGCGGATTGTGGATTAGGAGGGATGAGAAATGCCTCAGGGATGCTGGCAGCTATCCCGAAGGCCCTTCGCGTCCTGAAGAAACTTCAAAACGTGCTCATCGTTCATATTTTCAAGGATTGCAAGCACCCTGCCTAGTTCCTCCTGCAAGTCTCGAAGCGGATGGAGGATCGCATCGCGGTTTTCCTTGAGGATTCCGAGCCAAAGTTCAGGGTCACCCGCGGCGACCCGTGTGCTGTCGCGGAATCCCTGTCCCGCCAGCTTCGCGAGGGCCGGATCATTTTTCAAAGCTGCGAGCGTCAACACTGACGCTGCGATATGGGGGAGGTGACTGATCCGGCCTATGGCCTCATCATGTGCACCGGGCGATAGTTTTGATACGCGGCAGCCGAGCGCTGACCACCAGAGTTCGAGTCGACTAAGCTGCGCTCGGTCGGTGTCGTCCTGGGGAGTGATGATGCATGCTGCACCGTCAAAAAGATCACTGCGGGCCGCTTCCAGACCAGCCTGTTCGGAACCCGCCATGGGATGGCTGCCTATAAACTCCACTCCCGCAGCACGAAGAGTCGATCCTGCCTGTTCGACCACGGTGGCCTTCACGCTTCCAACATCGGTGACCAGAACACCCGGTTGCAGTGAAAATGTTGCCAGTTGCTCGGCGATCGCAGCCATGAAAGGTACCGGCGTCGCGAGGATGATCAAAGTGGCATCGGCCGTTACTTCGCGAAGATCGGTGCTGGCAAAATCTGCCAGGCCCGCTGCGGAGATCTGCGCCACCGCCTCTTCTCGCCGGGCCCACACATGAATCCGCGAAGCCAGATTCCGTTTCGGGACCGCCATTGCCAGCGACCCTCCCAGAAGGCCAGGGCCCAGGATGGCTACACACTTTTCCTCAATCAAGGCAGCGATCGGCTCAGAATTTGCAGGAAAGCACTGAGGATCACGGAACCCGGAAGAGCTTCTTGGTGTAGGGGCATTTCACTTTCGTACCCGGTGCAATTCCCGTCACGTCCACGTAGCCAGCATCGGGAGAGTAGGGGCTGTAAACCATGCCGGGCTTGCCGGGGACAGGTCGACCGTAAGCCAGGGTTTCCATTGTTGGAACGGGCGCAGGAGGAGCGGCTGGTTCAGGAGCTGGTTTCACTTCAGGCTCTTCCACCGGCGTGATCTCGTCTATTCCGGCAGGAAGCTCCGGTTTGTCATCCGCAAGTGAGTCCGGCGGCGTAATTTCACTGCGTTCGGGGTTTGTCGTCATGCGCTCGGCTTCCGTGCGCAGTTCCTCCCGCCGCTGTGCCTCTTTCCGGTCCCGTTCCGCTCTGGCTGCCGCACGGCGCTCCTGCTCTTCTCTCGCTTTCCGGGCACTGGGGCTTTCGGTGCCTCCATGGCCGTAGCGCGGGCGCTGATTGCCGTAGCCCTGCACAAAAATGTTTCCCTCCGGGTCGAGATCTTCGTAAGCTGCCCAGGGATCTGTGCTTACACAACCTACGCTCCCTGCCAAAACGAGCAGCAGCAGGAAACCTGATGCTCCGATCCTCCCGGGAAGTTTGGAAAAGTTTATCATAAAGATTATACGTAGCGATTATTGCGGACTTTTCAAAGCACTTTGCTATCTTAAAGCAGGTTTTGCGGAAGAAATTCTATCCTTGAACTCTCTAGATCTGTCATGAAGCCACTCTTAACTCCCTTACTAGGTGCTACTGTAGTCGCAGCAGGAATCGTAGGATACTTTTCCAGCGATTCAGTTGCCGAGCCTGATAATTTGAAGAAGAAACAGGACACAGCTATGGAAATTATTGAAAAAGCTCCCGAGCAGCCTCAGAAGCCGGTCGAGAAATCCGATGAAGAGTGGAAAAAGGAGCTGACTGAGGAGCAATACCGCATTTTGCGGGAAGCTGGGACCGAGCGCGCGGGGGGCAAAGTCTACAAAGAATTTAAGGCGCAGGGAGCCGGTACCTACTACTGCGCAGGTTGTAACGCCGAGCTGTTTTCGTCCAAAGAGAAATTCGATTCCCACTGCGGGTGGCCGTCATTTTACGATCCATCGAAGGCAAAGAATGTGAAAACCAGTGTTGATTTTCACTTGGGTTACGCCCGGACAGAGGTGCGCTGCAAAATATGTGACGGCCATCTTGGCCACGTTTTCACGGGGGAAGGATTCGATACGCCTACGGATAAACGCTACTGCATCAACGGAACCGTACTGAAATTCGTTCCGGCGCAGGACTCGGCGGTTCCGGTTCTCGAGGACAAAAACGATGCCAGTGATCAGCGGGATCAGCCGGTCGATTCCGAGCCTGAAGTGAAGAGCGTGTCGAAAGAGTAGCGTTCCGGAGAGCAGGGCTCTTGTGATCGATGCCATCGACCCTGGGGGTAGCGGCCGTTCGATGCATTCGAGCATTAGAGATTTCTGCTTGCTGGAAGGGAGGGAACCGTCTAGGATCGAATTTTCCCCAACAATTTTTTGCATTTGTCAGCAGAGAGTGGGTTTTACCCGCTCTTTTTCCGTATAGAGTGTTCCCTTATGACCAGCGAGTTACAGGCCCTGTTTGATTACTACGAGAAGGAGAAAGGTATCGATCGCGAGACGATGATCGAAGCCGTTTCCAGTGCACTGCTGTCGGCTTCCAAGCGAAGCATCGGCCCAGCTCGCGGTCTCCGCATCGATATCAATCCAGAAAAAGGCGGGATTCGTGCCCTTGCGACCCTTCTGGTCGTTGAAGAGGTAACGAAACCCTTTGAGGAACTCGATTTGGCGACAGCTCGCCGAGTAGACCCGGCTGCTGAGCTGGGTGGCGAGGTAGAGGTGGAGGTGACCCCGAAAGATTTTGGTCGAATTGCCGCGCAGACAGCAAAGCAGGCGATGATGCAGCGGCTTCGTCAGGCGGAGAAAGCGATGATCTATGATGAGTTCAAAGATCGTGCAGGGGATATCGTGGCGGGCACTGTTCGGCGGTTCGAGCGTTCGGACGTGATTGTCGATCTTGGTAAATTCGAGGCAGTTATGCCATCCAGGGAGCGTGTTCAGACCGAAGACTACAATGTTGGAGATCGTATTCGTGCGTATGTCGTTGAAGTCGAGAATGGCGCTCGGGGGCCTGAGATTATCCTGTCGAGAAGTCACCCAAATTTCGTCCGCCGTCTATTTGAGTCGGAGGTGAGCGAAATTGCCGACCGCACGGTGGAGATCCGCGGGATTGCAAGGGAAGCAGGATATCGAACAAAAGTTGCTGTCCACAGTGGCGACTCCAAGGTGGATCCGGTCGGTGCCTGTGTTGGTTTGCGCGGGGCGCGTGTGAAAAATATCGTGCGCGAGTTGAACAACGAAAAGGTAGACATCATTCGCTGGAGCGATGATCCCAAAGAGTTTCTTAAAGATGCGCTTAAGCCGGCTACGATCTCTGATTCTAAGATCACCATCGACGAGTCCGAGCATCGGATCACGGTCCGCGTGCACGAAGACGAGCTTTCCAAAGCGATTGGTCGCCGTGGGCAAAATGCCCGTTTGACATCGAGGCTTCTGGGCTGGGATGTGAAAGTTGAGCGAGACGAGTCCGCCCATGAGCAATTTGAGGAGCGGGTTTTGGTAGCGGCTCGAAATCTTGCCCAGCGGCTTGAGTTGGATGAGGAATTAGCCCTTGGATTGGTGAGAGGCGGCATGACCACAGTTGAAATGGTGGCGTCAGTGGACGCTTCTGACATTCAGGATGTGGTGGGTGTTGACGAGGCTGAAGCGAAGGTGATCTTGCAAAAATCTATAGATTTGATGGGAGGCGCAGCCTCTGACGCTTCCGCAGCTGAAATTTCCGCTGGAGGAGAGGTGGCAACCGCAACCTCCGAGGGAAGCTAACCAAGCCCCGGCTAACAGGCCATGAGCACTACTGAAACATTACTGAATGGCAGAATCGAATCCACCCTCGAAGAAGAAAACCGCTGCGAAAAAGGCCGCCAAGAAGGCAGCCTCCAAGAAAGTTGCGTCTAAAACCGCGACCAAAAAGAAGAGCGTAGCCAAGAAGGCTGCAAAGAAAAGCGCGGCGAAGAAAGCCTCTAAGGCTTCACATTCTGAGACAAGTGGTGCGGAAAATGCGGAAAAAGCACAGAAATCAGTAGCGGTAGAGAAGAATGGAGTGGATGATCAGCCGTCAGCAGCGGCGTTGGCTGATGTGGATAAAGTGCAATCTGGCGCAGAAACTGTTCCAACTGCCGAGGTAAGGGCCGCTGCCGATAAAAAACCTGATGTAGAAACCAATGCCCCAGAGGCACCGGATTCTCAGAAGGAGAGTAATTCAACACTAGATCCTAAACTGACCACACTAGAGGAAAAACAGGAAACGGACGGAGTGGAATCGCAATCTGACGATACCCAATCTCCGCCAGCGACCGCGGCCCCTGCAGCGGAACCTCCAAAGCGTGAAGTGCTTTCGCTGATCGATGAGCCGCCGAAGCGACGTCGTAAAAGAAAGAATGCGGAGGCAGATGCTGCTGAAATAGCTGCGGCGGAGGCTGCTGCCCTGGCTGCCAGCTTGGAGCCTGCGAGGAAGACACTCGACGAACAGAAGAAAGAGGCCCTATCACTTTTTGAGGATACGGAGAAGAAGCCTGTCCGGGCCAAAAGGGTAAGACCCACCGGGGAGAGTTCGACTGCTATGGCGACGGCGGCAGGAGTGCTCCCTCCGATATCCCGGTTGCGTGCGGAGCAGGATGGCACTTTGCCCCCTCCTCGTGTTGAAAACGTTGAGGACACCGCCGATACCGACGGTGATTCTGAAATGGACGGCGAAGAGCTGGGGGCCAAGGTGATCAATATCAAGCCTCCCATTATCGTTAAGGAACTGGCGGAGAGAATGGATCTTAAGCCATTCAAGCTCATCCAGGACCTGATGGAGCTCGACATTTTTGCAAATCCGAATCAATCGATTGAACCGGACGTTGCCGAGAAGCTATGTGAAAAGCACGGATTCGTGTTCTGGAAAGAGAAGCGCGAAAAGGGCGGCGGTGTGCACAAGGTTGAGGAAGTGATCGAAGAGCCGCCTCCGCCAGTGGAGGAGCCCGAGGATGAACTCAAACCTCGTCCGCCGATCGTTACGTTTATGGGCCACGTCGACCACGGAAAGA
>JAGROY010000483.1 GCA_020439995.1 Verrucomicrobiia bacterium | reverse complement strand
CACTCGACGAACGAACAAGATGTCAGCTACAGCATTCACAATTGAATCGGCAAAAAGTGCCAGCTTCAGAGTCATCGAAGATGACAAAGGAGGGCAGGCCGTGCATGATATGGTCACCGCGATGCGCGCGAATCGCCGCTCTGGAACTGCCTGCACCAAGACCCGCACCGAAGTCGCCGGCTCCGGCAAGAAGCCATGGCGGCAGAAAGGCACTGGCCGAGCTCGTGCTGGCCGGATCACTTCGCCGATCTGGCGTGGAGGTGGTATCACTTTCGGCCCACGTCCTCGCTCCTATGCGAAGTCGGTAAACAAGCGCACCAAGCAACTCGCATTCAGTAAGGCCCTCAGCGAACGCATCCTCGCGGGTGATGTGCTGACTAGCGACACCTTCGCCATCGCCGATGGAAAGACAAAGTCCTTTGTCAATGAGATGAGCGCGCTTGGAATGCCAGCGAAGACACTCATTATCAGCGCTGCGTTTGACGAGAAAACCTATCTCGCCGGCCGGAACGTCCAGAAGACGCTTCTCATGACCGCAGCCGAGGTGAACACAGAGCATCTGCTCTACTTCGATAAAATCATTATCACCAGCGACGCGCTGCAGACCCTTGCCGCCCGAACCGGAGGAAACGTATGAAAGATATATTCCAAGTAGTCAAAAAGATCCGCCTCAGTGAGAAGGCTACCCTCCTGGGAGAGCAGAACAACGAATACGTTTTTCAAGTTGATCCGAAGTCGAACAAGATTGAGATCAAACACGCGATCGAGAAACTTTTCGAAGTAAAAGTGGCAGACGTCCGCACATGTAACTACGCCGGTAAAAAGCGTCGTGAACGCCGTGCGGATTATGGTCGCACCGCCAACTGGAAGAAGGCTGTCGTCAAACTTAAGGATGGCGAAACAATTGAACTGATTTAACGCGACGGAAGTCAACGGACGAAAGGACGGACAACCATGGCCATTAAGAAATTTAGACCAATCACCCCAGCCAACCGCTACAAAGAGTGGCCGGGATTCGACGAAATCACCAAATCGACTCCTGAAAAGAGTCTGTTGGAGCCACTGCCGAAATCAGGCGGTCGTAACAACACGGGGCGAATCACATCGCGCCATATTGGTGGTGGACACAAAAGAAAGTATCGTTTGATCGATTTCAAGCGTGGACGCCATGGCGTCGAGGCTAAGGTAATCGGTATCGAATACGACCCCAATCGCACTGCACGTATTGCGTTGATTGAATATACCGATGGCCAGAAAAGCTACATCCTTGCTCCGAACAAGCTCGAGGTTGGCAGTACTGTCCAGGCTGGTGAGAAAGCTCCCGCAACCGTGGGCAACAGTCTGCCTCTGAGTAAGATTCCACTGGGAACATCGATCCATAACGTCGAAATCGTGGCAGGCAAAGGTGGGCAGATTGCTCGTAGCGCTGGTCAGGAAGCTATTCTTTCCAACCGCGAGGCTGGTTTTGCTCTAGTCAGATTGCCCTCCGGTGAGATTCGCAAGATTGCTGAAGGTTGCTATGCAACAGTAGGACAAGTGGGGAACGGTGATCACATGAAGGTCGTTTCAGGCAAGGCGGGGCGTAGCCGCTGGCAGGGTGTTCGTCCCACCGTTCGCGGGATGTGTATGAACCCGGTTGACCACCCGAACGGCGGTGGTGAAGGTAAATCCAAATCTGGCGGTGGTCGTCAGCACTTGACCAGCCCATGGGGCCATGCCAAAGGCCAGAAGACACGCAGGAAGAAGAAGGCCAGCAGCAAGTTTATCGTCCAGTCTCGTAAGAAGCGCCGCTAAGTCCAACCCACTTTTTAATCTAAAATTCACTAGCTAACATGGGAAGATCACTCAAGAAAGGCCCGTTCGTCGATCAGAAGCTTCT
>JAGROY010000138.1 GCA_020439995.1 Verrucomicrobiia bacterium | reverse complement strand
GCGTAGGCCAGGCGCATGATTTCGGTGGTCACGTGAATGGCATCCGCAGAATTGTGGCCGAACTGCTCGATGGGAAACCGCTCCAGCATATTGAGCATCTGGATCAGGTGCACGCCCCCAGAACTGGGCGGCGGCATCGACACAATTTTCAATCCGCGATAAGTGCCGGTGACCGGCTTGCGAATCTTCGGCTGGTAGGCAGCAAGATCATCCGCTGTGATCAGGCCACCATTGGCGGCCATGTCAGCCGCAATCATCCCGGCAATAGGGCCAGTGTAAAACGCATCTGCACCCTGCTCGGCAATCAGGCGCAGACTTTTCGCCAGGTCTGCCTGAACCAGCAGGGAACCGACTGGCCAGGGACTGCGGTCAGGCTGGAAAAAGATTTTCATCGCCTCGGGAACTGCTTCGAAGTCACCCGCGTAGAACTTGAGCGAATCATAGAGATCCTCACCAACGGGGAAGCCATCCTCTGCGAGTTCGATTGCAGGCGCCAACGCGCGCTCCAGTGAAATGGTACCGTACTTTTCCAGTGCCAGAGCAAGGCCGCGAACCGTTCCTGGAACCCCGGCAGCGAGATAAGTTGCCTGCGAGAGGTCGGCAACCGGATTGCCCTTTTCGTCAAGGAACATGTCACGGTGCGCGGCTTTGGGTGCCTTCTCACGATAGTCAATAGCGACCTGCTTTTGCTCGTCCGCCAGATGCACCACCATAAACCCTCCCCCACCAATGTTTCCAGCACGCGGCAGGGTGACAGCGAGTGCAAATCCGGCAGTCACTGCGGCATCGACCGCATTGCCACCTTCCTCAAGCACATCCGCTGCAGCCTTCGTCGCAAATGCATCCTGAGTCGCCACCATTCCTCCGTAACCAGCAACTGGATGTACCGTAGCCAGTTCACGATAAATAGCCGACTGTGCTATTGCGCTGGTGATGCAGACAATTATAGCAAGAGTGGTAAATGCGATAGGAACTAGTTTCATCGTCGTAGTCTAATCGATAACCGGGCCACAGTCTCGGAATTACTTGCCACACACAATGCCTATTGCTTTCCGCAGCCATGGCTGCCACAATGAAGAACTAAGGGGAGCATATCGACCAGCCATGAAAAGCGTTTCTGTCAGATTCATCCTGCTTTCTATCGGTGCCGTGCTGACTGGCGGGGGCGCGTTTATTGCAGGCACCTACCAACTGAACGAGCCTTCTCCTGAAATGCGGCCCAGTGTAGGTAAAAGGGAAAACGTCGTTCAGAATGTAAACCTATCGAGTTTCAGACCTACCTTAAGTGAAGTAATTTCTGCGGATGCCGAGCAGCGGTTCCTCATCGTAGCCCAGTTTCTGAAGGTAGCTTCTACCGAAGAAATCTCAACACTCGCAGATACCTGGAACTACACGATCGACAACGAAGCAAGTCCCAGTCTTTGCTGGAAACTGCTTCTAGCGAAATGGACCGAGATAGATCCAGAAGCGGCGTGGGAGGCGGCGGGTCGCATCCAAGATCCCACACTTGAACCGGCGACTCCCCCCAGGAAATTTCTGCCCACCGAGCGGTTCGTATTGGAAGTTTGGGCGAAAGTCGACTGGCGTGGTGCGCTGGCAAAAGCAGAAGAGGCACCAGAACAATTGATGTATTCCATCATCGGCGAGATCGCATCGCATGATCCTCTCCTGGCGCTGGAAATCGCCGACCGTTATCCAGAAATGCCATGGTTTGCAAAACAGGCACTGACGCTTCTTGCCGAAATCGATCCCGAAGCAGCGTTTGAGCGCGCTGGTGAGCGGTTTCGAAACGGGCGATTGGGATTTAATGCTATGGAGGATATATCGAAGAAATGGGCTGCTGTCGATAGCGAAGCAGCGCTGGCAAAAATTCAGGCATTTACTGGACCAACCGCCGACCGGAACAAACTTCTGAAATCAGCCTTGCTGTCGATGTTAACAGAGCATCCGGAAGCCGTGGAACGGCACATGGATAAGATGCCCACCAGCCAGTTGCGATTTGAAGTGTTCTCTGCGCTGGCTGAGCGAAATGCCAGGGAGAACCCACAGGCGGCGATGGAGTGGGCGGTCGCACTGCCCGAGGGCTCTGAACGAAAGGTAGCACTTTTTGCTGCCATCTCGGCTGCATCGGATGGCGCGCCTGAACGGGTCATCGAATTGCTCAATGAGACCGGATGGGATAACTTGAGTGCAGCAACCGCCCAGTCCGACCAGCGAATCGAATGGGGAAAATCGTCTGAGCTATTTGGCAGCAGCAACTTTGGAGGGCTGGCCGGTCTGGCTGTGAAGGCCCTGACACAGATCGCCAAAACGGATCCCAAGAGAGCACTGGCACTGGTCTCAAATCTCCCCGGCGCTGGTTATGGTTCGGACAATTCCCCTAGATTCAATGCGCTGACTTCAATCGGAAGGGAGTGGTTCAATACAGCCCCTCAGGAGTTTTTCGACTGGCTGCCGTCAGCGCCGAAGTCAGCCATGACGCAACTCACTGAAACCGTCGTAAGTAATGCTACCGGCGAGCAACTTGACTGGATGCTCGAGAATCGGCCGCAGTTTGCTTCCGACTCATTGACATCGACGTTCGAAGAACGGCTCGCTCAAAGAATGATTCAACAGGATCCGGCGAGCGCGCTGGCCGTTGCCGATAAGGTTAACGGTCAGGCGCAGGACTACGCGCTGCTTAGCGCAACACTTTCAAAGGCGAATGAGGACATGGCCGAAGCGTTGCCACTGCTCGATACCATTCCCCCTGGCAATTTCCGCAATATTGCGGTTTCCCAGCTTGTCAGACTCATGGGCAATACAAGTTTTGAGGACGCCAGCGCCTGGTTCGGGCAACTGGATGAGGCTGATCTTTCCCCGGATGCCTATGGTGCGATGACTGAAGTCTGGTACGGAGCCGATCCCGCCGCCGTCGCCGAATGGATACTGGACATGCCCCCGGGAGACATTCGAGACAAATCAGCGACGACTCTTGCGAAACAGCTTCTCCGGGGGGAAGAACCGGACTACCCAGCGGCGGCCGCATGGGTAGGAATGATCCAATCGGAGTCGGAACAAGATTGGGTGAAAAAAAGTGTTTACCATCAGTGGATGAAAGAAGACTACGGGGCGGCGACCGAGGCGCTGAAGTCTTCCAGCCTCACTGAATCACTCAAGAAGGCAATCCTCTATGAGCGCTAGCAGACTGCTCCTTACTTACGGGATCATCTCCGCGCTCGCCTACGGCGTGGGTCGAATCGGCTTCCATGGCAATTTGGAGAATAGAGAGGTAGCCTCCCATGCTGTCACGAACCTGGAACTTTCGAAACCCCATCGGGAAGGCGCAGCAAAAATAAACCTTTCGACCCAGGACGGCACGTTCGCCTGGTACTTGGACCTGGCCAGAATCGAGGTTGCAACCAACACGAGGGACTTTGTCGCACTCTTCGACACGCTCACCAAAGCGCAGACCACATCTTCCCGTGAAGCTGTCGACATCCTGCTGCGGCGTTGGATTGAACTGAATAGTATGGAGGCGCTCCAACATTGTGAAAGGCACCCCGACTCGTGGTATATCAGGAAACTCGCTGCGGTCTGGGCAATGATTGACTACTCCGCCGCTCTCACGGCGATCGATACATTGCCAGAAGGGAGCCAGACAAAAAATGCTTTCGTCACCAGCCTCATAGGCTCCCTGGCCCGTGCCAATTCGAATGAGGCACTAACAGAGTTCAAAAAGAGGGCAGCAGATGACGACGAACTCGCCTCATATGTATTCAAGGAACTCGGAAAAGAAGACTTGGATCTGGCCCTTTCTGAAGCAGCCAAACTGCCGAATCGCACTGTTCGGAACTCAGCGATGCGGGCGGTTGCGAAGAGCTGGGCTGAAGCGGATCCGGGCGATTTTATCGACAAATTTTCCAGATGGCCAAAAGATCAGACGTGGGACTTTCTTGACGATTCGCTTCCCGTTCTCACACGACATGATCCGCAAACTGTTGCTGACCTTCTTGGGCGTGAGGCTCTGCGGAGTGATCATATCGCCTGGAGACGATTTGTTCAGGAGTGGGCCCGTGCCGATCCTGAAGCTGCATTGGAATTTGCGGAAGGATTCGATCCCAAAAGCCGGGAACGGATGCTTGAAGAACTTGCTGGTTCACTCTACCGGGCGAACCCAGAGCTGGGCAATCGCGCTCTGATGGAACTCAAAGATCCTGAGAAAGTCGCAGATATTTTCTACATGTGGTCAGCAGGTGAGTGGGACAAGGCTGCAGAATTAGCTATCGCCCTTGATGCCCCTGCTCACCGCTCCGCAGCCACCGCCGGGCTGCTGAAGGCCATGGGCTTCGCTTACGGAAACGGGCGTTCCCTCCAGGCTGATCAGTGGCTTGATCCACTACTCGAACTCGCAACAGGAGCGGGCGTGCCCATCGATTTTGATAGTGTTCTCCACGCAGTTTCACAAGAAAAAGCCACTGAGGTCATCGGTACCTACCAGTCGGAGATCATCGAACAACTCGCGCTGGGCCGGTATATTTCCCTGGCGCAAGATCCGGCGGACGCAGCCTCAATTATTGAAACGTTTCCCGATTCCGTGGGAAGGGACAAGGCGATCGCGAATCTTGCGTCGACGTGGTCGGAAGCGGATCCTACTGCCGCCGCCCAGTGGTTGGCTGACTTGCCCGACAGCGAGGGCAAAACCATGGGATTCCGAAGAGTGGCCAGTGAATGGGCGCGCCACGATCTTGAGCCCGCACTGAACTGGATCCAAAAGCAGGAGCCATCACCAGCGCGGGATGCCGCGACCAGAGAAACGGCGCAGGTGTTCGCATTGCAAGATGGGCAAAGAGCCTACCAAATTGCGGATGCGATCACCGACGAGTCAGTGAGGAATGCCGCACTCACCGATGTTCTCAAAATCTGGGTAGGCAGCGATTTCCAAAATGCAGTGCCTGCCATCGCTGACCTGGATCTCAATGAATCCGTGCGCATCGAGATTTCCAGAACGATCGAAGAGGAGTCTCAGTGGAGAAGCCTGGAGCACTAGGGCGCAGTTAGATCATCGGTTCGACGTCGCCACTGTCCTTGCTGCCCTTTGTATTGCGCAGGAACTGGGCACCCCATGGGGAACGAACGAATCCATATAAAGCAGCCAGGACTACGGCAAGGAGGATGCCTGCGAGGATCCGATTGTAGGACAATCGGTGAAAAACGCCGCCCTCTCCCGGCTGTGGGGTTGTGTTAGGATAACGGGGCAGCCCGTACTCGTCGGCAATCTCGAGCAAGTGGAGCAGGTGGATCACCGGTGTTCCCTTTGCACTGAAGGCGGCCATGACGGAAGTGTTCGTGTCCGCCCCGCGTGGCGGATTCATGTTGAGCCCCTGATTGAATGTATCCTTGGCGATCGTCCGCCCTGCAGAGCTGGTGCCGCCGCCAACATTAATATAAACGGCGATCGGGCCTTCCGCCTTTTCGCGGTATATTTCGAGCCGCTGCTTCACGCTGTCAGCGTAACTGGTGGGCTGAAGAAACTTCTCGACGCCGTTGCGTTCGATCGCGGATCGAAGCAGCTCGTGCGAGGCTGGCGGCAACCCTTTGGCAACGTCCTCAATGCCGCCCAGCGACGCTGCCACTGCGCGGAATTTAATGATACCCCGCTCGGCGAGCAGGCGCTCCATATCGAGCCAGAGTAGCTCAGGGTCATTTGCTCCCCATTCGGACGACGATGCACTGGCGATGATCACAGGCTTGAGATTCAGCGTCTGACAGGCTGCATAGACGGCAAGATTGACGGCCGGGTAGGAACCAGAAATGCCGACGGCGATGCTGTCGCCCGACTTGACACCTGCCTCTTTGAACATGTCGACCACGACAGCTGCAAAGTTCGGGTTGAGAGATGTCCGCTTCGTAAAGTAGCCACCCGCATTGGTGGTTACCGGGGTGTGCGGCAGACCAAGAATACCAGTCTCCGCCGGATCGAGAGTCGTATCGATGAAGTCGCCGCGTTCGACCCGGTAGTGCTTGATCGCAGCCATGCCGTCAGCTGCGAGTTGTGCTGCGGCCAGCTTTTCCTCGTAGTATTTTTGTCGGATATCCTTTTTAAAATACTCGACTGTGGCAACCGAGCCGACTGCCAAGATCGCCGCCAGCACCATTGCGCGAATTGAGATGCCTTTCGGTCTCCAGTAAATACCTTTCATGAGGGGGGAATGTTTATTCAGTTCCGCTGTCAGAAGCGACGACCAGCGACGACGCCTCGGTCTTGGTTTCGAAGCGTTCTATCTCGGCAGGAATGAGCAGGATAAGCATCAGGCGAGTGACCATGGAAACGGTGGCCAGCGAGGTGACTGTCTCAAGCACACCCTGACGGTCCATCCACAAGGCGATGAGGCCAGGAATGATGAAGCCGATGACCTGGTATTCGCCGCCGGCGAGTCCGGAGATCTGGTCACCTGCGACTTGCCGGAAGATGACGCCTAACACGTATCCAGTTAAAATCGCCAGGGCGGTCCTTCTCTTGCCATAGACAATGATAATCGATGCCACGAGACGCATGACGAGATAAGTGAGCACTGAGATGCCAAGCGTCAGCAGGATACTGACTGGCTGGAAGGTGAAGACAGCAAAGTAGCCCGGCACCACCAGGCCGCCGGCTTTGAATCCGAAAAACTCGGCAAACAGCAGACTCACCACGAGGCCGACACCGATGGACACAGTAAGTAGGTCGATCATTCTTTGATATTGAGAAAAGTTAAAGGATCGCGGCAGTGGGATCTTGTTCTGGGGCGCATCGGTTCTTCACCATCTGCAGCAGTTCCAGCCCCGGGCCACCGATGTTGCCCATGCCGACGATCAGGGCCGACGCTCCACAGACGGACAACATGGTTTCAAAGATCTGCGATGCGTTCTTGCCGTCGGCGTAATGAATTTTTTCTGAATCGAGCCCGTGCTTCATGGCAGCGCGACTGAATGCATGGGTGCCGGAGCCGATCAGCAAGTAGAGGTCTGCCACCGTCCAGTCGAGACAGGCCTCACCGAGTCCGAACGAGCGATCAGGACGGTCGTCGCGGCAATTAAAGAGCGCGATGCGCATCACGCCCGGTCGCTTGGCCACCGCCCCTTCCCAGATGCGCCCGGTCGAAACCGGATCATTGGCGGCGAAGGCATTGACGAAGAATAGCCGCCTGCCAAAGTAGTTGATCTGATATTCCTTGAGCACACCTACATCCGGCGGAGAGGTGTACATGCCCCGCAATGCCGTCTCCCGGCTAATGTTTAGATCCGCGCAGACGGTCAGGACGAGCGCCACGTTCTCTGCGTGTTCCTGATAGGGAAACGGAGCGAGTTCTTCCGGGGTCACAGCGGCGACATCCGCTTCCGTCGTGGGAACAAATTTGGATCCCCGGTCATCGCACGCCATCTGCATGATTCCCGCATGCTCGCGTTCGCAAGTGAAGAGCTTGCCACCGCGCGGCACCATGCCACTGAGCGCGAGCGCGACATCCTCCGGCTCCGGCCCCATGACGTCGAGGTGATCCGGTCGGGCATTGGTGATGATGCCGTGAGTCGCGCGGACGAACATCTTTTCACTCATCCACTGGTAAGAGGGTTGCAGTGCCATGCACTCGATCACCAGAACGTCCGGTTTGTAGCCTGCCGCAGTGCGCACGATGCGGACCTGCTCACCCACGTTGGCGCCCGCGGGACGGTAGATGGGATACTCACGCCCGGCTGGAGTGATGAACCGCGCCAGGGTGCCCGTCGTCTTTGCACAGGTAACCAGACCAGCCTCCCTCAAGGCACCGGACAACAGCCGAGTCACACTGGATTTCCCCCGCGTTCCATTCACATGGATACGGACTGGAATGGTGTTGAGCACTCGGCGATGGGCATGAGCTTCCCAGAGCCCAAGCACCAGAAGGAAGATGAGGCAAGCGGATAGAAGGACTAACACTGACGGGGCAAAGAATCGAACGAAGGGTGATCGAAAACGTTGTCCGCACTGCTGATCGGATGCAGTCTCGGAGGTCGGTGCCAGCAAGAACTCACCCTGAGCTTTTTGCTACTACAGCAACCGCTTGTAATGGCGTCGCACGGAAGCCATTTGCAAGAGAAATCTTGAGGTGTTGCTTAAGATTTTTTTGCGATTCATGAAGGCTCAAACGCAATGTGCACAGATCCAGGCGTATCAACAACGAGAACTCCGCCGGAGCTGAACTGCGCCCTAGCTTGAGCTGTCTGACATCCAATTGAACAGACTCTGGAACCGTATCAGCGGCAGCTTCCGCCTGACCTCTAGCAACGGCGTCTCCGGCCCCTGAGCGCATTATTGCCAGAAGCTTCTATCAAAGCTGGCCCGAGCGGTCAACGATCCAGCTGTGAAACAATTTGAATATGCTGGACTCTTTCTGAAAGGATGAGCCATTCTAGACTCAGGCGAATGAGCCATGGAACCTGGCGACTTAAAGGAAGCCAAACTATTCAATCAAATTGCACTCTGCCCAAAAGAGTCCACCCGATGTCGAAAGATCACCTCAGCGAAGAAGAAAAACAGAATCTCATCAACTGCATACGTTCTGGCCAAAAGATCCAGGCGATCAAGATCTATAGTGAGGCCACCGGAGCGAATCTCGCTGATTCCAAACATGTGATTGAGGCGCTCGCCGCCGGGATCAGTGAGAACATGCCACCTCATTCCGGGACGGGTGATAGCGAGATCACCGCGCTCCTGACCCAGGGAAACAAGATTGCCGCGATCAAACTCTATCGCGAGAAAACTGGCGTTGGTCTGGCGGAAGCAAAACGCAAAGTCGAGGAATTGGCAGAATCTCTCGGCGGTTCAAACGCGCCGAAAAAAAACTCGGGATGTGGAGCATCGGTTGTCGTATCGGTAGCGTTTGCCACTGTTGGGTTCGCCATCCTCTGGAGATTGCTCTGAAAGCCCTCGGATGCGATTCCCCCAACTTATCAGACACCTCGTCAGCGCGGCCTTCATAGGGTGGAGCGGGATGCTGTTCGTCGCGGCGCAGGAAGTTGAGCTGACCGATCCGCCTTCCCCAGCACCGCCTGCAGAATCCAAACCGCTGCAAACGTTGCGGGCGTTGTACGCCAATCTCGACATCGCTCTCCGCGACCGCGACGCAAAACAGAACGACTTGGACGGCGCGGCGACTGCTGCCGAAAAAGCAGACATCGCCAATGAGATCAACGCACTCAATGAAACAATCGCAGGCCTGCGCGCCGATGTGGAGTCTGTGACCGCCGGGGTCGATATTCGCCAGCTTGAGAACGACTTGGAATCCTCCATCAAGCTAGACGAAGAGTTTCAGGAACTCGTCCAGCCCATCGTTCAGGAGCTGAAACGCGCAACGGCAAAACCGCGCGAGGTCGAGCAGTTGCGCAATGCGGTCACCTTTCATAAACTCCGACGCGACCTTGCGAAAAAGGCTCTCGTGCGCGTGAGCGAACTCATCGCCGAAGCTCCCGATGACGAACTGATGAAATCTCTGCTGGAAGCGCAGTCGATGTGGACCCAGCGCCTGGAACAATTCACTAACGAACTTACCAACGCCCAATACCAGCTGGATCAACGCCTCTCCGAGGACGAGTCCCTGCTCTCTTCTATCCAGGACGCAACTGCCACGTTCTTCCGCACGAGAGGCAAGAATCTCCTGATTGCTGGACTCGCAGTTACCAGTGTGTTCCTGCTGATGCGATTGCTCCACAGCTTTGTCCGTCAGATGACAGGTTTTCGAGGAAGGAAGCGATCGTTCGGCTCGCGGCTGATTGATGTCGTTTACTACGGGTTCACCATTCTGCTCACCATCATCGCCGGACTGCTCGCCTTCTATGTGATGGGCGACTGGATGTTGCTCGGCTTTTCCCTGCTGCTGCTGACCGGCTTCGCCTGGGCCAGCAAGACCACCCTGCCCGCCGTCTTCGAACAAGCCAAACTGCTGCTAAACCTTGGAGCTGTGCGCGAGGGAGAACGCATCATTCACAAAGATGTTCCCTGGGAAGTCCGGCGCATTGGCATTTTTACCAATCTGGTCAATCCGGCGCTGGAAGGTGGGAATGTGCGCCTGCCCCTGCGCGCCTTGATCCCGCTGCACTCGCGCCCGTACGAGCCAAAGGAACCGTTCTTTCCGACCGAACAGAAAAACTGGATCCTCCTGGCCGACGGCACTTTGGGAAAAATCATCCACCAGACGCCCGAGTGGGTGCAGATCATCCTACTCGGAGGCTCGGTAAAAACTTACACCATCGCGGATTTCATCGGCCTGGTGCCTCAGAACCTTTCGCGGGGCTTCCGCCTGTCGGTCACATTCGGGATCGACTACTCACATCAGAAGCTCGCAACGAAAAAAATTCCTGAAGTATTGCAGGATCGCCTTGAGAATCGCCTCGCCACTCTTTTCGGTCGCGAGCAACTGGTAAACCTTCAGGTCGAGTTTGCCAATGCTGGTGCATCTTCTCTCGACTACGCAGTGCTGGCGGATTTCGATGGCGAGGCGGCCTCAAAGTATTTTCGCATCCAGCGTGCCATCCAGTCGATCTGTGTCGACACATGCAACGAGTTCCGCTGGATGATTCCGTTCACGCAGATCACCATTCATTCTGCACCACCTTCTGGAAAATAGACGGGCAGCCCGGAAACCCCAAATAACCGGACTGCCCGAGAGTCCCGTGTTGTTCAATGTGTCGACCGTAACATCCCGGAGATGACTGCCTCATGAACAGGCATCCTGCGCTCGATTCCTATTTTATTTTGCCACCTTTCGCACCTGCCGCTCGACAACCGTTTCGCTGCCCTCGGTGATCGCCAGGACACATCCGGCTGGAAGATGGTGAAACACCTGAGTTTCGCCTGTCTTTGGCCAGAAAACTTCCACTGTCTCGATCGCAGTTGCGCTGCCGATCCCAATGTGTTGCTGCAAAGGCTGCGAACCAAAGCTGCCACCCGTATCCACTTTACGATAAACGGAACGCAGCACTCCCGACTCGCGAAAATCGATACGAATGCGGGTACCGATTGCGCAGCGATTGCTCGATGTACCCGCTAAATGGATATCCACCCAGTGGTTGCCAAAGCCCGGGTTATCGTAAACCGCATCGCGAAACCGATCGACCTTCTTGGCACCTCCCATTTGCTCAAACACATCCTGATCGCCGTCGCCATCGAGATCAACAAAGGCAATGCCGTGCCCCTTTTGAAGATGCCCCATGCCGGATGCCATCGTGACATCGGCAAAATTTCTGCCAGCCTGATTCAGATAGAGAGCGTTTGGCATCAGATTGTCCAGCTCTGGAGCACCCGTACCGAAGTATGCGTCCAGGAAACCGTCGTTGTTGAGATCGCCAAAATTGGCTCCCATGACCAGCAGCGGCATGGCAAACCCCTGGTCTTCTGCAAGATCCGAGAACGCTCCAGCACCATCGTTGTGGTAGTGCCCGCAGGTCTCGCTTGTGTATGGCATTTGCAACGCTTTGCGAACATAGTCCTCCGGCGCGCCGCTGTACGATGCGATGAAGATGTCCAGATTGCCGTCGTTGTCGTAGTCCCATATCCATGCTGGAAAACTCTTCAGCGGTCGGTCCACGCCTGCCTGGGTCGCAATGTCGATGAACGTGCCATCACCATTGTTGTGATAGAGCCGATTCTCGCTGTATAAATTGGAAACGACAATGTCCGTCCAGCCGTCATTGTCCAGATCACCACAGGCCACTGCTTTGGCAAACTTGTCATTGGTGACTCCGGCAGCAGGAGCAACATCGACGAACGTGCCGTCGCCCTGATTGCGGAACAACTGACTGGGAGCAGGATTGTCGCCGGTTGCTTCGTTGCCGACGTATAGATCGAGGCTGCCGTCATTGTCAAAGTCCAGCCAGACAGCTGTCTGAGTTGGAAAGTTCACGTCGGCCAGCCCGGCCGCGTAGGTAACATCAATGAAGGTTCCCTTGCCATCATTGCGCAGCAGGGAATTCGGGATATTCCCCGCCCGTCCAAACCAGGCACCCCGCGTGACAAAGATGTCGAGATCGCCATCGTTATCATAGTCGGCATGGATCAAGTTGAGGCCGCCCAGCATCCCAGACAGGCCGGCTGGCTCGGATCGATCCACGAAGCCCTCTTCCAGACGATTCTCAAAGTAGTGCATGGCAGCGCCCGTGTCCCAGCAGGAAACGACTATATCGAAATCTCCATCTCCATCAAAATCATCCAGTGCAACCCCGCCTGCAAGACTGTCCGTTGCCAGGCCCAGTGATTCGCTAATGTTCTCGAACCTCGGAAAATCAGCATCGGAACCAAGGATCGACGCGGGCAATCGCACCGATTCTGGCACATTGTCAGGGTAGTCGCCCAAAGTCATGTAGGCGACATTCAACAGCCACTGCGCTCTCATGCGTGCCTTTTCAAAATCCGCAGACAGGTCGATGCACTCCGCAAAATAGCGCACTGCGGCCTCCGATCCCGCACGCCTGGTGTGGATAGCAGCCCCTTGTAGCGGCAGAATACAGCTCTCAGGAGAAAAACTGGCGCAACAATTCTCGGACTCAGCCAGGCGAAGATTTGCGATCCCCAGCTGGTAGGCACCTTCCCGAGTCAATTGTGGTGGTGCCTTGGCTTTGATCAGAATGTTGTAGGCGGCTTTGAGCTGCTTGAGCCCATCCTGTAAATTGCCGTAGTCAATATTGGCACGCCCCAGATCGATCAGGCCTCGAACGTAGCGCCCGGTTTCCTTTACACGATCCACCTTGGCCAGATCAGCAGTGAGCTTTCGCAAAGGCCCGCTGCCGAAATACTGATTGCTCACCCCCAGGTGTTTGTGCACTTCCGCCAGTGTCTGCACCATCCGCTCGTGCCCTGCCTGGTCCTTTCCAGCCTGCTCAACGCTCACCGCCCGCTCGCCCTGCTCACGCCCGGCCGAGGTGTCAATGTCAGGATTGCGCTCGCATGCAACCGTAAATGCGACCAGACAAAGGCCAACTCCACTCACGCGAACATCCGGCCAAAGCCGACAGTTGCGAATTCGCTCAAACGAGTAGGATAATATCGAAAAAAGCTGCATTCCGTGTCTTGGGAGGGACCAAGCCACAGGGCGAAATCCAGAACCATCCTAACATGCGCATGCTACGCACAAAGTCCGCAAACTTTGTTCCAGCAAGCAGCCCCTGGAAACCATTCACGGCGTCTCACGATTTGCAACAATGCACAGCGGCAATTTTTTTGACCAGCAAGATTGTCTTTTTTCGTCCACCTCCCTACGGTGACGCTTCGATCATCTTGAGAAACTCACTCAAGAGACTAAAACGCCCGTTCTAAAATCCCTAGCGTATGAAAAAATTAAAAAGACTAGTCCTCCTAGCAACTATCATGGCCGGCTTTTCGCTGTCGGCAGTCACCCAGGCACAGGAGCCGGATCTCCTTTTTGATCTGATCGGTGGAGACCTCACGGACCCAGAAGACGATGGCGACCCTGAATCAGACGTCGGCTACAATGCCATCTTTTCCTCCAGTGAGGAACCGAGCTTTGGTGGCGGAGAAGCCGCTTTCAACGTGTTTGACAATGAACTGGGTGGAGGCAACTCCAAGTGGTGCTGCGGAGATCAAGCGACCTTTCCAACGGACCCGATTTGGGTGCAGGCATCATTTGATCTCCCCATCAACCTCACTGGATTCACCATCGCTTCAGCAAACGACACAGAAGGCCGCGATCCCGTCATTTGGGAAATCCAAGGCTCGAATGGCGGTGAATTCGTCACCATCTTCCGCCAGGAAGATGACTTTCCAGTCTGGGATTCGCGCGATCAAGTGGCCAGCTACGAAGTGGGTGACGACTTTGAAGCGCCCGCTGCTTACACGACGTTTCGCTTCTATTGCGAAGCAACCGGCCTCACCGACGGTGCCCGGTTTCAGCTTGCGGAAATCGAGCTGTTTGGAAATCCAGCTGACCTCGAAACTGCACGGTTTTTGCGATTAAAAGTGAATTCCGTGGAATCCGTGGTGCTCACACTCATCGACGGTGACCAGACAACCGTCGACGCAGACTCCCTGCAACTGAAGATTGACGACGCCACAGTGCCTGCAACGGTGACCAAAGATGGCGATATCACGAGCGTCACCTACGCCCCTGCGACCCCATGGGAGGAAGGATCAGAGCATACCTACTCCCTCACCGCTCTGGACAGCACTGGAGGCGATATCGGTTCGTCAGGAACATTTTTAACGGCAACCCCAATCATGCCTCTCGACGGCATTCCAGGACCTGAGGGCACCGCCTCTGGATGGGGCTTCCGTCAGATCTGGGACGCGGGCACCGTCAGTGGCCTCGCACGTGCACTCGAAGTCGCAGCTGATCCTGACGGGATCGGAGCAATCTTTTCTGACACGGTCGTGCCCTTGTTTAACTTTGCTGAGACCGTCAGCTCTCCAGATGGCGGAGGAATCTTTCTTGACGATGCTCCGCTCCCCGCAGAAGCAGAGGGACTTACCCCCGACGGCTTTGTTCTCGTTGGACACATCAACGTGGAGCACGCTGGAGGCGACCTGACGATCGGCGTTCACACAGACGATGGCTTTGGAATGCAACTTATCGGCGGTGAATTTTCCGAGGTATACGGGGTTGGTGCTCTCGATACAAACTTCCCACAATTCGTCACTTTCGCCAATGATACCGGAGATAGCAATACACGAGCAGTTGCACGCGACCTGCCGGCCGGCCTCTACACCTTGGAAGTCATTACCTGGGAGAACGGCGGCGGTGCAGTATTCGAATTCTACGCTGCGTCTGGAGACTTTGCTGAGGACGCCGATGCTGACGAGTGGTTCCTCATAGGCGATCCTGATGGCCCACTCCAGCCGCGAGCCAGTGTGGATACAGATGGTGACGGCATGTCCGACCAGTATGAACTGGCCAATGGCCTGGATATAAACGTCGACGACGCCGCTGGGGATCTCGACGAAGACTCCCTCTCCAACAAGGCAGAGTTCGACAAGGGAATGAAAGCAAACAACGTCGACTCCGACGGTGACGGCCTCCGTGACAATTTCGAAACCGACACCGGTACTTATGTGAACGCTACGAACACTGGCACCGACCCGATCCGTTCGGACTCCGACCATGACGGACTGAAAGACATCGTCGAAACCAACACCAAGGTCTTTGTCAGCGACACTGACCGGGGCACAGATCCATTCAATTCTGATACTGATGGCGATGGATTTTCCGATGGTCTCGAAGTGAAAGAAGGGTCAGACCCACTGAACAAATTGAGCCTTCCCGGCGTCCCTACACTTGGCACCGAGCTCCTGGGCATGGATCTTACCGATCCCGAAGATGATGGCGACCCAGATCTCAACGATGGCTACAATGCCGTATTCGATTCCAGCGAGGAAGCCGATTTTGGCACTGGTGAGGCAGCATTCAACGTATTCGACAACGTGTTAGGTGGAGGAGATAATAAATGGTGCTGCGGCGACCTGGGCGACCCACAGTTTCCCGAAGAGCCGATTTGGATTACTGCGACTTTCGAAGATCCGATCGTTCTGACTCACTTCACCATTTCCTCGGCGAACGACACCCCTGGACGTGACCCGCTGATCTGGGAAATCCAAGGCTCCAACGATCAGGAAAACTTCACCACGATCTATCGTCAGGAAGATACCGAAACTGTATGGGGCGCTGACCGCAATTTAGTGGCAGAGTTCAGAGCTGGCAACAACTATGATCTGCCCGCCGCTTACACCACGATCCGCTTCATCTGTTTCGAAACCGGGCTTACCACCGGAGCGCGATTCCAACTCGCCGAGCTTGAATACTTCGGAACTGCCGGAAGTGTCGGGCCTTTCGCGATATCAGACGTAAAACGCATCAGCCGGGACGGCCAGGAAATCCTGCAGATCACGTTCCCGTCGACAGCAAACGGCACCTATGCGGTCGAGACCGGCACCGACCTCGACAAAGACTGGCAGGAAGTGACGGACGGCTATGAAAGCCAGGGTGAATCGACCATATTCGAGCTCCCACTCGAAGACCCGGTTCCTGAAGAACTCTACATCCGCGTCCGAGAGGAATAGTCGCTCCAGCATCGACAGAACTCAATAATACGTGATGAGAGCGGGCATGATTCATGCCCGCTCTCAATGTTTAGACTGCCGGGCACTGACGCGAAAACTGATCAACGGCGGCCCAGTTCGGAGCATTCTGCACCGGGGTCGCATTTTTTTGCGGAGATTCGCTCTCGATCTCGCATGTCACTTCGAGAGAAGCACTTTTTATTGAATCGACGCTCTGATCAGCAGCAATCTCAGTCCGGTTTCATAAGGGTTTCCGGACTGTGGTCGAAAATTGGGTGGCTCGAAAGGGGTTTCGAGCCACCCTGCTTCTGCCCCTGCGCACGGAACACCTGTTATTGACGGCGGGCCGGTTTTTCTTCCCAGCGCACGCAGACGATAAAGAAGACGTGGCAAACGCAATCAAGTTTCTGACCGAAAAGGGCAACTACAGTTGAACATCGACCTTGCAGCGTCCTGAAGGAGCGGGCGGTGGTGGTTATCGCGTTGGTCGTGGCGGCGCATCAACACCCACAAACGGTAAAACAGCAGACGGCTTGGTCTACTTCACAAGCACACGGGGCGTGTCGTCGTTCCGAATCTCTAGTCAACGGCAAGAAGGCAGCGACCAAAATAGAAGTTCCAGAGGTAGCCTCCAAGCTTTTAGCTGAGGATCGTCATCGGATGATTCGCCTGGCCCTTTTTCATCAAATCCAATAGCGACAAAGCCAGATTCAGCGTTGCGGAATCCTGATTCGCGCGGTGAATACCTTGCTGTCGGAAATGGTAAACTTTTGTCGCCAGCCGATCAGCTCACAATAGGCAGCGACCAGCGAGAGCCCCAGACCGATGTGCTCGGGGTCGGTGCGCGACGGGTCTTTCTGCCAGAATGGCTCTGTCAGACTGCTCACATCGTTTTGATCGAGGGGCACATAGATCTGATTGGTCACTTCAATCACAATGCCACTGCCTTCGACCGACACATTGCAATGAATCACTCCATTGTCCGGCGAGTAGGAAATCGCATTGCTGAACAGATTGCCTAATACCGCCTGCGAAATAACACGGTCAGAACGAATCGCCAGGCCCGGCTCACCGAGCGCCATTTCGACCTTGCGCCTGCCCGCAGTTGCGGCGTGTTCTGCCCATGTCGCCTCGATCAGTGGGGCCAGCTGAATGTTCTCCATCTGCACAATTTCCCGGCCGGAGCCCGCTCGATGAATCGATGACAGAGTTTCAATCAGCCGGTGCAGCCGCTGCGTCAGCAACAGCGCCTCTGACGAGTACGCTCCCGGATCCTCCAGCGATCCGTCCGCAATCTCCTCTACCGCCAGCTCGTGCATCGACAGCAATGCGGTGAGCGGTGTCCGTAATTCATGGGCGACATCGATTCTAAACCGTTTCTCGCGCTCGACTCCCTTCTCCAGCCGGTCGAGCAGTGCATTGAACTGGCTGGCACAGGGCTTCAACTCAAGCGGAAAGTCCTCTTCAGGGATACGGCTGGAGAGACTATCGAGATCAACCGCCTCCATGCCGTCCGCCAGACGGTCGACGTGAGAGACCACCCGCCTTGTCAACCACACGGTAAGCAGCAGGCCGCCCACGGTCATCAGCGCCCCGATCGCAGTGGAAAACAAGAGTTCCAGCTTAAGAATGGCATCCACATCCTCACGCGACTTGGCCAGCGAAAACTGAACCGAGTATTTGCGATCGACGCGATCAGAGGAACCGGACAGTGATCCGGCAGGAAGATTAGGCGCAACTTCCCTGACTTTCGAGATCATGCGCCCCCTGCGTCCGTCCGGCAAAGTGAGATCCGAAATGTGCAGTTCCCCGGGCTTTACCTCCGGCCGGGGGAGGTCACCTGTTCCCAGCGATCTCGATTTCACCAGAACTGCGTCGTTTTTAAAGTCGTTCCACACCTGATAGTATCGCCGGTTTCCGGCTGTGGGCCGATACTGAGGCAAATCGAATCGGTGCATCTCAACTTCTATGGTGCCGCCTGGTCCAATCACCGTGAGATCCACCAAATTGTGCATCTCCTCCTTCAAGTCCCCGTCAAATTCCTCGAGATCGAGATGCTTGACGTACTGATAAACTGCGAGATTGCCAGCCACTCCCAGCACAGTGAAGCTGCCAATGAGCGCCGTCGTCAGTTGTTTTCTTAGAGAACGCGATGACATCTTTTTCAACAGATTGCTCCTAACAAATGACCGTACCATGACCAGCCGCAAGGAATATCGAAAGTTGGCACTGGAGTTTTCAAGCACATCGGGGATAGAATTTGAAACAGTAAAGTTCCCTACTCACTTTCATGCGAATCCTGCTTGTCGAAGACTATGAGCAAACCCGCACATTCGTCGCAAAACACTTGCGGCGTGCAGGCTATGCGGTGGACACCGCAGTGGATGGCGAAGACGGCCTGGCCCAGGCGGGCTCCATCGACTATGACGCCATCGTCCTCGACTTGATGCTCCCAAAAATGAACGGAGTGGAAGTGTTACAGCGCCTGAGGGCTGACAACATTGACACTAACATTCTCCTGCTCACAGCCAGATCATCGGTGGAAGATCGCGTAGCTGGTCTAAAACTGGGAGCCGACGACTACCTCATCAAGCCCTTCGCCATGAAAGAACTGCTCGCCCGCGTGGAAGCACTGGTCAGACGTCGCTACAACAGAAAGAACAGCAAACTCGCCGTGGGAGATCTAACGATCGACCGGGCGGCCCGCTTAGTAACCTTCGCAGGAAAGGAAATTCAGCTCCGCCCGAGAGAGTTCACCCTGCTCGAATACCTGGCGAACCGGCAGGGACAAGTCGTCTCCCGCGACGACATCGAGCAGCACCTTTACGATCTCGCAGCAACGGTTTCCAGCAACTCAATCGATTCCGCCGTGTGTCGGCTGCGCCGCGACATCAGCGAAGCGGGAGCGGAAAACTACATCAGGACGATCCACCGGCAGGGCTACGTGCTGAAAAAACCTGACGTTCACACATCACACTGAGCACATCCTGCATCAGCCGTTCGCTGCCTTGATCGCCCGCTTGAGCCAGACTCGGGCGTACGTCCACAGTGCCTCCGCAGATCGTTTTTTCATCGCCATGGCTTCAGCAGCCTCGTCCATCGTCATGCCAACAAAGTAGCGTAACTTCACCAGCTCTGCGGCCTTCGGGTCTTCCAGCGCCAGGGAGTCGAGAGCATCGTTCACCGCGAGTAATTCCTCTGCGGGGCCGGTCAGCGCAATGGCCGATTCGTCGTGCAATTCCTCGGGTCGACTGCGCCCCCCGCGTTTCACGCTGTTCTTCTTTCTGGCGTGATCGACCAGTATGCGGCGCATGGCCTCTGCGGCAGCGCCAAAGAAATGCGCCCGGTTCTCCCAGCCCTGTTCGTTTGAATTCGACAGCCGCATCCATGCCTCATGAACCAGCGCAGTGGCCTGGAGTGTGTGCCCGGCCTCTTCTTTCGCCATCTTGCCCGCCGCCATTCTCCGCAGCTCTTGGTAGACTACGGGCAGGAGCGCTTCAGGAGTGGCTTCACCATTTTCAATGGTGCCGAGCATACGCGTAACGTCTTCCATGAACACTATGACTTTGGCTGATAGTATTGCTTTGTCCAGTTCCGACGTCAGACGTCTGGAGAGGTTCGGTTTGTCAAAATCTCCGCTTCGGAGTTTTTCTCTACGGTTTCTTCCATCGATTTTCGCATGTCCTCCCGTAGTCCTACTACAACAAACACACCGATTTGGGTGACCCGGTTTCATAAGGGTTTCCGGGCTGCCCTAGTTTCCCCTCCCATCGCAGGGTCAAAAAACTCCGTGACATGCGCAGGGCAGCTTCTAGCATTTGTCTACAGCTGCATGATTGAAACCATCATTTTCGACCTCGGCGGAGTGCTCATCGACTGGGATCCGCGCCACCTCTACCGCAAACTCATTCCAGATGAGGAGCGAATGGAGTATTTCCTGGCAAACATCTGCGCGCACGAATGGAACGAGCAGCACGATGCCGGTCACCCAGTGGCAGAAGGCATGAAAGAACTGGCAGCAATCCATCCCGACTGGGAAAAGGAGATTTTCGCCTACTACGAAAGATGGCCGGAAATGCTTGGAGGCCCGATCGAAGGAACCGTCGATATCCTATCCGAATTGCACAATGCCGGAGAACAACGGCTCCTTGCCCTTACCAACTGGTCAGCTGAAACGTTCCCTGTCGCCAGAGAACGCTACGACTTCCTGAACTGGTTCGAAAATATCCTCGTCAGCGGCGAAGAGAAAATGAAGAAACCGGACCCTCGCTTTTTCCAACTGCTGTTCGAGCGGTTCAATGTTGATCCTGCCAAAGCCGTCTTTATCGATGACTCCGCACGTAACATCGAGTCTGCTCAAAATTGCGGTCTTCACACCATCCACTTCCAGTCGCCCGAAGCACTATCGGCAGAACTCACCAGACTGCTCTAACATGAACTCCCTCTCACCATGCTCGCTCGGCGAACATCCCGCAGGTGTCGATCTCTGGAGCCCATAATTTGAAAATCAATGGCCTGCCTTTTGGTTCTATCCAATTTCCCTGACAGTGACTCAGCAAAAGCTGCTGCGACGACGTTGGTCGAAGAACAACTCGCAGCTTGCGTGAATCTTCTGCCAGGAGTGACCTCCATCTACAGGTGGAACGATGCCACCGAGTGCGCCAGCGAAACCACGGCGCTCATCAAGACAACCGAAGACGCTTACCCCAAACTTCAGGAGCGGCTTCTGGCATTGCACCCTTACGAAGTGCCTGAAATCATCGCCATGCCGATCGATACCGGTTTGGTCAGCTACCTGCAATGGGTAACGACGGGATCGACGCCTAGGATCTAACCCACTCAGGGCTGCGACAAGAGGAATGCTGCAAGATCGGATACCTGCTCGGGAGCCAATGCGTCACCAAAAATTGGCGGCATGAGAGATAGCCCAGTGTTCTCGCGCTTGGTAACATCTCCGGCCACAACCGAGAACTCCTGTCCTCCGGCGTCAGCAAAAACGAGTGTCTCACCTTCTTCACGACGGAACAGTCCAGCTTTTGTTTCCCCATTCTTGAGAGTCACGAAGGTGAGCTGGAAAGCCTGGTCGACATTTTGATTTGGGTTGATAACGTCCTCCAGCAGGCGCTCGGCCCCTCGTTTTCCGACACCATCAAGCTGCGGCCCAATGAGATTTCCTTTGCCACCGAGTTGGTGACAGATCACACATTGGGTTGCGAAAATTTCTCCGCCCCGTTCAACGGAAGCAGAATCGCGACCACCATTATTGAACGCCTGAAGACGTTCGGCCGCCAGTTTTTGCAGACGCTCAAGGTCGCTCGGCACATTCGCAGTCAGCGCGGCATGCCTCTTCTGCCAATCGGTTGGGGCCGACTTCTCCAAGCCGGATCGAACACCCGCATCCATGAGTATGGCAGAACTTACGACACCTGACTCGACCATGGCCAACAATGCGTCGCCCTTGCGTTCAGCTACTACAGCAGCAACGGGACGCTGCAGGCTGGAGGGCAAACCAGCGAGCGCCTTGCCAATGACGCTGATGCGATCGGTATCACTGCCGGAGGCTGAATGCATAGCGAAAGCACGGATCGCCGCCGCCACCAGCACGGGCGCGGCTCCCTGTTCCCCTAACACTCCCTCCGAAACCTCCACGGCCAGTTCCCCGTTCAGTGCATCGAGAGCGGCAGCACGCACCTGATTCGCTCGCTCCGCGTCGCGCGCCAATAGCGCCACGGCTGGCATCACTGACGTAATTTTCCAGCGTTGCACAAGCGCGATCCCCTGTTGCAACCGCGCGTCGTCATCGCGCAAACTTGCCGGAGGGAGTGGCACAACTGATGGCTCAGTGCCCGCGAATCCGATCCAGGCATAGGCATCTCCGGTATCGCCATCGACAATTTCCAGAGAACCGCTCCGGCCCGCATAGGCGGCAAGATCCAGCGTACGACTTACCACGTCATCACTGCGAGGCGCCGGGATTCGGGCGATTTCCACGCCGTTTGGCACTTCACGCACTACGACATAGTTGAGCCCTTTTGCGGCTTTGTCAGGATAACCGTCGTGCCCGCACAGCCTTACGGTCATTTTTTCGGGAATGCTGAACGGTCGGGATTTCAAGACACTGGTCAATGCTTCGCCGCCTGCTGGAAGGCTGGAAATGACGGTCATCGATTGTCCACCTTCCTTGCCCTGCCGCTGTTGCAGCACCCATGGGATGCCACCTTTGCCTGCTGAAGCAATGTGCCAGTCACCGCTGTCCACCGAACTCAGAAGCGCCTTCGCCAGATCAGCGGCCCACGCCTGGAGCACAGCAGACTCAGCAAGACCGCGCTGGTTCATCCCCGCCTCGACAGATTGAAAAAGATTCGCCTGCTGCGAGATGTCACCAGCAAATCGCTGCCGCACCTGGGATACCAGCGATTCCAGATTTGAGACGGAGACGAACCTCGCAGAGTGCTCGAGGAATCGCGCCACATCGGCCGACTGCAGATCTCTTGCTCCACTTAAGTAGGCAATGAGGAAATCGGCCGCATCTGCCGATGGAATCGAACTGGCGATCCTGGCGATCGATTCTGAATCAGCTCCCGGGGCGGACGAACTCCAATACGCCGCGAATGCGCCTTGCTCAACAAACTGACTGCGCAACGCCCGCAGCAGGACATAACGCGAGTGATCGTCCGCAGCAGGCATTGCACCAAGGGCAGCAATGAGTAGTGGAATGTTTCTTACATTCGGATGACGCCCTAACATTTCACCCGCCTGACGCACCACAAAAGGGTCAGTATCGCCGAGCGCACTGACGGTGGAACTATCGACATCACCCGGCAATTCGGAAATTTCCCCTGCGACGCGCAATGCGTGTACTCGCTCTTCCCGGCTATTTCCGCGACTGATGGCCCTGGCAAGGTCACCACTGTCCAGTTTCCCGAGACGCTCAAGCACCCACATAGCTGCCACCTTCTGCTCCGGGCTGCCTGCATTCCGTAACGCTTGGTGCACCGGAGCCGCTGCGTCCAGCCCGAAGCGGTCGACAAGTTCGTGCATGGCCATCAGCCGTGCTGTCAGATTTTTGTCGCCTAATCGATCGACGAGTTCCTGCAGTGGCGCGGCGGCAAGGCTGCCGAAAGTTCGGAATGGCTTACCACCCTCGTAAGTCACGCGCCAGATTCTACCACGATAGCGGTCACGCCCGGGATGGGTCAATGGCACTTCATAATGACCGATGATACGATTGTAAAAATCGGCGACATAAAGGGCACCGTCCGGGCCCATTTGAATATCCACTGGACGGAACCACGGATCACTGGAAGTCAAAAATTCCGGCTGCTCAATTGCCTTGGGCGATGCTCCATTGAAAACCACCTTATCCCGGTGCACCCGACTGGTCATTACGTTGCCTACGAACAAAGTGTCGCGGAATTCCGCAGGCCAGTTGCTGTCTGCCGTGTAGTAAGTGACACCGCAAAGCGCTGTGGAACCGTGCGCGTGCTGCATCAACAGTGGCGCAAACCCCAGACCATCGTCCGGCTTGCCGAAGCTTGGGTAGTAGCCGCCGCGAATCAACTGGTAGATCGGCGAGCTGTGACAATCGGCAGTGTAGTGATTGCCCAATGGATCGAGGCACATACCAAATGGATTGACCTGGCCCCAAGTGTATTGCTCCAACCGTGAGCCATCGAGCGTGAATCGGTAGGTGTTCCCGGATTGCAACCGGATCTCGGTGCCGTCCCTTGACTTCACGGTCGAGTCATTGCGAAAGCCGTGGCACACGTAGATCCAGCCATCGAAAGCACGCGTAAATCCATTCTGCATCCCGTGCGTGTCAACTGGATCACCAATCGGCCCGATCAAAATCTCCCGTTTGTCCGCTACACCGTCGCCATCGGTGTCATCCAGTCGCCAGATATTTGGAATACTCCAGACCAGAGCACTGGCACCTCCGTTAAAAGGATAGACGCCGATGGGAATGTTCAAGCCGTCGGCGAAGGTTGTCACTTTGTCAGCACGCCCGTCCCCATTGGTGTCTTCAAGAACTCTCAGCGTGTCCTTTGCTTTACGATCCGCAGGTGCGGCGTAGGGATACTCGAGCGACGAGGTTACCCACAGGCGCCCCCGCGAATCAAACGCCATGTTCATCGGCTTGGCAATCTCGGGCTCTTCCGAAAATAACGAAATCTTGAATCCTTCCGGCAGTTTGAATTTCCCCAATTGCTCAGCAGCGGAAAGTGGCTCAGTCGAACGAACTCCGGCAGCGAAGTCAGGTTCTTCGGCGGAAAAAAGTGGAGCGGCAACGGATGCCAGCAACAGCAGGGCAAGGACTGGAGATTTCATGTGGATCGAGTATCAGATTGGAACAGCCATTGCAAAACTCGAATAGTGCAGGGCATCAAGTTGGCAATGTGACTTCTGTTCGCATGGCCCAAGATCTGGACTGGACAAAGGCCGCAGACTCAGGGAACTTGGCTACCTATGGACATCGCAAAAATGATGCAGCAGGCACAAAAGATGCAGGAAGATATGGCATCAGTGCAGGAAAATCTAAGTAACAAGCACGTGGAAGCGAGCGTTGGTGGAGGCAAAGTGGTAGTCACCGCCAATGCGGCAGGAGACATCGAAGCGATCAAGATCGCCCCGGAAATCCTTGACCCGGAGGATGTCGAAATGCTGGAAGACCTGGTGTTGAGCGGCGTTCGTCAGGCCCTGGAGCAAGGCAAGAAGGTCCAGGCGGAAGAGATGTCGAAGGTCACGGCAGGTCTCGGATTACCTCCAGGCCTGGGCTTCTAGGCCACAAATCCCCTCAGGGCAAACGTGCGTTAGCCGAGTGGCTTTGTGAGTCGCTCGCGGGGCGTCAGGATTTCAGGATCGCCATCGGTAATCAAGACGGTGTGCTCGAAGTGCGCCGAAGGACGTCTGTCCTTGGTAATGACAGTCCACTGGTCATCAAGGACGGTCACCTGATCGGTTCCCATGTTTACCATCGGCTCCACTGCCAAGATCATTCCCGGAGCCAGCTTCACTTTGATCCGGGGATCAGCCCAGTTAGGAACCTGCGGCTCTTCATGTAACTTGCGGCCAACACCGTGCCCCACAAATTCGCGCACCACACAGTAACCGTACTGTCGAACACATTTTTCCACTGAACCACACATCACTCTCAGCTGCTCACCGGCACGCGCGTGGCCGATCGCGGCATCCAGCGAATCTTCAGTCGCTCGCAGGAGCTGCTGCACATCCGGCTGAATCATCCCAACTGGCACCGTCTTTGCATTGTCACCGACCCAGCCGTCTGGAGTGACGATTCCAACGTCGATTTTCACGATATCGCCGTTCTGGATAATGCGCCGGGGATCGCCGATCCCGTGAACTATCTCTTCATTCAATGAGATACAAATATGACCCGAAAAGGGAATGCCACCGTTTCGCTGCACATAATTTAAGAATGCACTCTTACATCCGGCCTCGCGGGTCAACTCAGCAGCAACATCATCGATATGCTTGGTGGACACTCCCGGTCGCACTTCTTCTGCCGCGCGCTTAAGAATGGAAGCAGCGATTTGCCCCGCTTCTCTCATGCCGTCCAGTTCGGCGCCCTGTCGTCTGTGAATCTTACTCATTGTTGGTCGCGCATTGCGAAAGTTGCTTCAGGATCCGTGAAAAAACTTCATCAGGGGTTCCGTCTCCATCAATTGCCAGGAGCTGACCAAGTCTCGCGTAGTAATCCTCCACAGCTTGGGTCTTCCGGGCATACTCTTCAAGACGCAACTCAAAGGTCTCAGAATTATCGTCATCCCTGCGATAAAGCGTCCCACCATTACAATCTGGGCAATCTGCCCCAGGCGTGACTCCCTCGTCTTCGTCGATCTGGAAAACATGATTGCACTTCGTGCAGCTCAGCCGCGCGGTCACTCGTTCACGAAGCACTGATTTGGGCACCTTGAGTCCGATGACGCAATCAAGTCCGAGCGATTCCTGCTTCAGCAGTTCAACCAGGGCCACCGCCTGGGGTTCCGTGCGTGGGTACCCATCAAAGATAAATCTGGGCCCATTGTCTTTGATCCAGGAAGCAACAAGGTCATTCATCAGCTCGTCGGGAAGCAACTCTCCCCGGTCAAGGTGCGACTCAGCCGTCTGACCGAGGTCAGTCCCCTGCGCAATTTGCTCTCTCAGAACGGCACCGGTAGATACCGATTCCAAATCAAAGTGATCGGAAAGCCGAGCGGCCTGGGTCCCTTTGCCGGATGCAGGCGGCCCCAATAGAACGATGCGTTGCATGATTGATCGGTGAGCCGGAAACCAGCTTAAAGAACGTTAATCACAGCGCCGAATCGCCCCGGAATCAACCCTGCTCAAGAATGTAGTAGACCATTCCCAGAATCATGAAGATTCCAAGCACCACATAAAGAATCAGCATCTTCGTATTCCCGACGTTTCCACCACCACCGGCAGCTCCTCCGCTCTGGCGGAATCGACCGCGGATCTTACCTTTGCGCAGGAATCCGTCGTAGTTGCGCTGCAACAAGTGAGTCTCCACATGGCGCATGCCATCGAGAAGCACTCCAACTAGAATAAGAACACTGGTGCCTCCGAGAAACTGAGCCGCGTTGATAGGCACTCCCATCGCGGTCGAAATCAAATTTGGCAAAACGGCAACAACAGTCAGGAAAACTGCCCCCGCGAAAGTCAGGCGCCCCATCGTCACATCAAGAAAGTCAGCTGTAGGTTTACCTGGTCGGACACCAGGGATATAGCCCCCCTGCTTCTTTAAGTCCTCGGCAATCTGCTGAGGCTGAAACATCGTGGCAACCCAGAAGTAAGAGAAGAAGAAGATTAGAACAGCGTTAACCCCAAGGTAAACCCAGGAGTTGTCTCTCAACAAGTGATTGAGGGTTTCAACCCAGCTCGCTCCTTTAAAGATCCATCCCAGAAAAGTGACGGGAAAGGTGATGATAGCCTGAGCAAAAATGATCGGCATAACGCCTGCGTAGTTCACCTTCAATGGGAGATGAGATGCCTGACCTCCCATTTGCTTATTGCCTACAACGCGCTTGGCAAACTGAATTGGAACTTTCCGAACTGCCTGCGTAAGAGCAATGACCCCTGCAATAACAGCCAGCAACAGGGCAAACAGGATCACCAACTGTAAGGCTTTCATGGGATCGTTCGCTGCAGCCGCTCCCTTAATGTATGTTTCGAAGACGGAAGCGATAGCGCCAGGAAGTCCAGAAATGATGTTCACGGCAATCACAAGCGAGACGCCGTTGCCAATTCCACGCTCGGTGATCTGTTCACCCAGCCACATCAGGCACATGGTTCCCGCAGTCAGCGTCGAAACACCCACAATGTAAAACCAGATCGAAGGATTTGGCACCAGCACCTGACCAGTCCTTGCCAAGTAATCGTCCAAGCCGTTCATCAGGAAGTTGCCCTTTGGATCGACGACACCCTGCAAAATGAAATATCCTTGGACGACGCAAAGAACAATGGCGGCGTAACGCGTAAATTGATTCACCTTCTGCCGACCTCCGTCCTCGCGGGCCAACTTGTTCAGCTTGGGCACCACTGCCGTCAACAGTTGCATCATGATCGAAGCACTGATGTAAGGCATGATGCCCAATGCGAAGACCGCACACTTCTGAATACCACCACCGCTGAAGATATTGAGCAGCGCACCCAGCACATTACCCTTATCCTGAGCGTCCAACCAGCCATTGACAACGATCGAGTCAACTCCTGGCAGCGTAATATGAACACCGACCCGAATAATCACAACCATCGCCAGCGTGAAAAAGATGCGCTGGCGCAGTTCCGGAATTTTCAGCGAATTGGTAAAGGCAGAAATCATTCAGGTAGGGCGGTTTTCGTAGAGTATTGAAGAGCGTTCAGTTCCTCAGTGGAATGCAGATCAAGAGGGCTATTCCCCACTGGCGATAGACCCACCAGCCTTTTCAATTTTCTCCCGGGCAGCAGCACTCACCCGAACTCCCTCAAATGTCAGCGACTTGGTAAGATCACCATCACTCAGGATTTTAATGCCGTCGAACTTGCCCTTTACGAGGTCAACCCCGCGGAGCGACTCCTCGTTCACAGTTGCACCAGCCTCGAAGCGCTGCTCCAGAGAACCAACGCTCACGACTTCGATCTTATCGCGGAAGCGTGCATTGTTGAAGCCACGACGAGGGAGCCTCCGGTAGATAGGCATCTGGCCGCCCTCGAATCCGAGAGGCGCACCGCCACCGGAACGAGCTTTTTGACCTTTGTGGCCTTTACCACTGGTCTTTCCCTTTCCGGAACTCTCTCCGCAACCAAGGCGCTTTTTACGATGCTTGGAACCGGGGTTTGGTTTAAGTGTATTTAGACGCATAGCAGTCTCGTAGAATAATCGTAATGAGTGTCAGTCTGCCGACGACACAGTGACTTTAAATGGCTTTCTGGGATGCGAGCTTCTTGCCCCGCAATTTGTAAATCTGTTCTTTCGTCCGCAACTGGGCAAGAGCATCAATCGTGGCCTTCACGACATTGCCATGGTTGTTGGAGCCCAGAGATTTAGCCAGGACATCCTTAACACCGGCAAGCTCACACACGGCACGAACACCACCCCCTGCGATAATTCCTGTTCCCGGAGATGCCGGCTTCAGCAGAACGCGTCCCCCACCATACTCGCCAAGAACCTGATGAGGAATCGTGTGCTCCCGAAGAGCGACGGGACGAAGCGACTTCTTTGCAGACTCCGACGCTTTCCGGATAGCCTCTGCCACTTCGTTGGCCTTACCAAAGCCATAACCTACATTGCCATTGTGATCGCCAGAAACGACCAGCGCACTGAAGCTAAAGCGGCGACCACCTTTGACCACCTTGGCACAGCGGTTGATGAAGACTAACTTCTCGGCTACTTCCGGCTTTTCGTCGCGAAATCCTGGAGAGTCGCCATGAGATGTTTGTGTTGATTCAGACATGAGTAATATACTGCTGGCTCGTTGTGCTCGTTACTAAAACTTAAGGCCACCTTCCCGGGCAGCGTCGGCGAGGGCTTTCACCTTCCCCTCGTAGAGGAATCCTCCACGATCGAATACTACCGCCTCAATGCTCTGGCTCTTCGCCCGCTCTGCAATCACTTCGCCAATCCGGGTTGCAGCGGCAACGTTAGCCCCCTTGGATTCGATGCTTTTATCAAGCGTAGATGCTGAAGCGATGGTGCGACCCGCCTCGTCATCGATGACCTGAGCATAGATGTGCTGATTTGAAAAATGCACTGCGAGGCGCGGACGCGCCAAGGTGCCCTCCACTTTCTTCCGAATACGGCGGTGGATCTTTCTGCGGACTTCCTTGCGATTAAGATGCGGCATGGTCGTGAACGATAATTAAAGCAATAGATCAATAGATTAGGATACGCTCTTTCCGGCCTTGCGGCGAACGTGCTCTCCGGCATAACGAACTCCCTTGCCTTTGTAGGGCTCAGGCGGGTAATAAGCGCGAACGTCGGCAGCAAACTGCCCGACACGCTGTTTGTCGATCCCTTCAACACGAATTTTCGTATTATCCGTGACCGTGACAGTCAAATCCGACGGAATCGGATGAAGAACAGGGTGTGAATAGCCCAGACTCAAATCCAAGTCACTGCCTTTCACTGCAGCGCGGAAACCCACTCCGATGATCTCGAGGTCTCTCGCAAAACCAGCGCTAACGCCGGCCACCATATTCGAGATCAAGCTTCGTGCGGTTCCATGAAGCGCCCGGACTTTCCGATCTTCCGAGGAACGACTGAGGGACAATCCGCTCTCGTCCTGGCTGAAAGTGATCCCCTCAGGCAACACATAGGATAGCTTGCCCTTTGGGCCCTCGACCGCAACTTCTTGAGCATCACTGACAGTGACCTTCACTTTATCCGGAAGCGGGATGATTTGTTTACCAATTCTCGACATGACTCTAAGTATTCGGTGAAATTCAAAAACTCCTGAAATAGCGACCTACCAGACGTATGCAAGCAACTCGCCGCCAATGTTTTGCTTGCGGGCCTGGGTTCCCGTCATAACTCCTTTGGAAGTAGACAGGATCGAGATCCCCAAACCTCCAAGAACACGAGGAAGATCACCGACACCGACGTAGCGGCGCAGACCAGGACGGCTGACGCGCTTCAGGTCGGTCAACGCCGGCGTATTGTCCATATACTTCGCTTTCACGAGGATCTCAGGAAACTTGCCTGTGGTATCGACTTCGTAAGACCATATGTAGCCCTCTTCCTTCAGAATCCGAGCAATCTCACCCTTCATCTTGGAATACGGGGCTCGAAAATCGTCCTTGCCAGCACGGCTGGCGTTCTTAAGGCGGGTTAGGAAATCAGAGATGGGATCTGACAGTGCACTCATAGAAAATAAAATTCGATCGGTTTAGGCTGCGGTTTCCTTCTTCTGCGGCTTACGGAATGGCATGCCCAGCTCTTCAAGGAGCACTCTTGCGTGATCATCGTTGTCCGAGGTAGTGACGATACAGATATCGAAACCGAGGGGTCTCTGGATTTGATCGAGATCAAGCTCAGGAAAAATAGTCTGGTCGTTTATGCCTAGCGCATAATTGCCTCGTCCATCGAAACTCTTGGCAGAGACTCCGCGGAAGTCACGAATGACCGGGATGGCCGTTTTGATGAGGCGCTCAAGAAATTCCCACATCTGGTCACCACGAAGGGTCACCTTCGCTCCGATGGTTTCACCTTCACGCAGCTTGAAGTTAGCGACGCTTTTACGAGCTTTGGTCGTAATCGGCCGTTGACCGGTGATCGCTGCCAAGTCACGCACAACGTCTTCCATCGCCTGCTTGCGATCCGCCTGCTTGCCGAAGCCGCAGTTTAGAACCACCTTCTCAATCTTTGGGATCTGGTGGACGTTCTTCAGCTCCAACCTCTCTTTCAGCTTGGGGGCGACTTGCTCTTTGTAAAATTTCTTCAGTGTGGGTTCCATACTGTTATAACGGTGAAGTTAACGAACGCAGGATAAGGGTAAAAAGAGAAAAATATGCGATAAAGATGAGGGTCAGCTCTTGGACGGACGCTCGATCAACTTCACGTTAGATATGTGGATCGGCCCTTCCCGCTCAATGATGGCACCTTCCTGATTCATCTGGCTCTTCTTCTCATGCTTTTTGATCATGCGGACGCCCTCAACGATAACCTGATTTTTCGCAGCGAGCACCTGACGGACTGTTCCGTTGGCTCCGCGATGGTTTCCAGAGATGACCTCGACGAGATCGCCGCGACGAACGTGTGTCTTCTTTCTGCTCATAATACTTCCGGCGCAAGTGAAACAATTTTCATGTAGTTGAGATCGCGCAATTCACGGGCAACCGGCCCAAATATACGCGTTCCCTTGGGATTCTTGTCTTTGTCAATAATGACGATGGCATTGCGGTCAAACCGCAGGATGGAGCCGTCACTGCGACGGATAGGAGCAGCAGTGCGAACAACAACCGCGCGAACCACCTCCCCTTTCTTCACATTTGCAGTGGGGGTAGACTCACGGATGTGCGCGGTAATCACATCGCCCACTCCCGCATGCTTGCTGCGGCTGCCAATCACGCCGATCATCTTGGCGACGCGGGCGCCGGTGTTGTCGGCGACCTGGACTTTGGATTCCATTTGTATCATGGTCGTTCTAGCTCCTTAAAGGTTAGGAAAATACAGTTATATTGTAAAAAAGAGGAAAGCCTCGGAAAGCATTAGTGAGCGAGCACCTCGTGAAGACGCCAGCGCTTGAGCTTGCTCATTGGTCGACCTTCAACAATGCGAACCTTGTCTCCCAGTTTTGCCTCACCCTTCTCATCGTGAGCATAAAACTTGGTTGAGCGCTTGATGATCTTCTTGAACTTCGGGTGCGGAACCCGCCGAGTTACTTCGACGACAATCGTCTTATCCATCTTGTCGGAAATCACCACACCTACCCGCGACTTGCGCAAAGCTCGCTCAGGGCCGCCAGCTTCGGCTGGTGCCGGCGCCAGGGTTTCGGCTGGTGTTTCATTGGATTCTTGGTCGCTCATAATGTCAGGTAAAGGTAATCGAGAGGATCAATGTCGCACGGTATCAGGCTGAGGCAGCAACGCTTTTGCCGCGATCGCTCAGAATGGTTTCGATGCGTGCAACCGCACGGCGCACTGTGCGGATGCGCGCTGGATTGTCCAGCTGTCCACTTTCCTTCTGCACCTTGAGGTTGAAGGTCTCCTCTTTAAGCTCAGTGCGGCGAACTATAAGTTCGTCGGAGCTCATTTCTTTAAACTCATTGATCTTCATCTTAGTTGGAAAGGAATACGGCTGAAATATCGAAGGAAAGGATTGCGAGGTCAGTCAGGTGCTAGTGGCGCTTAACGAAGCGGCAACGGACACCCAGTTTGTTAGCTGCCAGGCGGAAAGCCTCTTTAGCAGCGGATTCAGAAGCACCGGAAAGCTCGAACAGGACGTTGCCGGGACGGACTACAGCGACCCAAGCGGCTGGAGCTCCCTTACCTTTACCCATACGGGTTTCTGGTGGACGGGCAGTGATTGGCTTGTGTGGGAAAATGCGAATCCATACCTTACCTTTACGTTTGAGGTAGCGGTTGATCGAGATACGGCATGCCTCGATCTGGTTGCTGGTAATCCATCCACGCTCCAGCGTCTGGAGACCGTATTCACCAAAGCTTACATCAGTACCACGCTGGGCATTACCGGCGCGACTGCCACGCTGGCTTTTCCGGAATTTGACTCTTCTAGGTATTGTTGCCATGTCAGTTTATCTACTGGGAAAGTTTCGTTCTCGTTTGAGTGAGTTGAAATCTACTCAGCAGCAGGAGCTGCTGGTGTCTCAGTGGGTGCCGGTGCTTCAGTAGCAGCTGGTGTGGCATCATTTGTTGCCGCAGCATCACGACGATCGCCTCCCTGTCCATCACGGGGACCTCGATCCCTGCGCTGACCACGATCACCACCTGGGCGGCGGCGTTCCGGTGCTGGTGCGTTCGGATCTTCTTCAGGCTTGTTCAGCCAAACCTTCACTCCAATGATTCCGTAAACCGTTTTGGCCTCGGCGAATCCGTAATCAATATCAACACGTAGCGTCTGAAGAGGCACTTTGCCCTCGCGATACCATTCGGCGCGTGCAATATCAGCACCACCCAGTCGGCCAGCACAACGGATTCGGATTCCCTCAGCACCAAAGTCCCTTGATGTCTGCATCGCACGCTTCATGGCACGACGGAAAGAAATCCTGCGCTCCATCTGCAGTGCAACGTTTTCAGCGACAAGCTGTGCATCCAGTTCTGGTTGCTTGATTTCGTAGATGTCGATCTTTACGGCCTTGCCGCCACACAACTTCGAAAGTTCTGCACTCATCTTCTCAATCTCAGAGCCTTTTCGGCCAATCACGAGACCAGGACGAGCGGTGTGAAGCGTGACGCGGACGCTTTCCCATGCACGTTCGATTACAATCTTGCTCAAGGCGGCAGTCTGAAGCTTCTTCTTGAGATGCTTGCGGATTGCCAGATCGCGATGAAGAAAATCTGCAAATTCTGACTCGGGGGCGTACCACTTGGAGCGCCAGTCTTTGTTGACTGCGAGGCGGAAGCCGATCGGATTAATTTTCTGTCCCATAACTGAGTGCGGTGCGGTTGTGCGTGCTTACGATTCGGTGGTTGCAGAGGTTTCTTCAGCCTGGACAGCAGCAGGTGCCGTTTCTTTGGCAGATTTTGATTTTTTCTTAGCACCGCCTGATTTCTTCTGCTTCGGTTCAGGCAAGGTAATTTCGTCGGTGAGCACGATGTCTATGTGACTGGTGCGACGACGGATGGGCCCGGCAGAACCGCGGGCACGTGCCTTAAATCGACGAAAGCTGGGACCGTCATTCACAGTCGCTTCTTTGACTACCAGGCGATTCACATCCAGATCAAAGTTGTTCTCAGCATTGGCGATGGCGGATTTGACCGTCTTGCCAATGAGGAGAGCTGCCTTCCTTGGCGTAAAATTAAGAATATTGAGAGCCGTTGATACCGGAAGGCTTTGGATTTCGCGAGCAACGTCGCGAGCCTTCTTCGGTGAAATCCGTGCGTATCTGTAAGACGATCTGACTTCCATGGTGGTTACTGATTCTGCAAAGTTGTTTCTACGGCTAGGCGGATGCCATCACCGATTCTGACTGGATCTTGCGCTCCAGCGGGCGATGTAAGGATTGCTCCGGAAATGGCCTCACGGACATCTACGATAGTGGCGGTGGCGATTGTTCTTCCGTCCCGGGTAAATTCAATGGGAGTTCCAATCTTGACACCACTTTCAGAGCCAGCATCAAGCACTGCCAGCCCCCACTCTTTCTTTAAACTGACGATTTGGGCTGCCTCCAGCATCCCTGCACTTCGCTTGCCTGAATCCATCCGAAATCCCAGCAACTGATCTGAAACCCGGAGGCTCTTCTCAAGCTTGGCCAGCACCTCAGGTTTCTTGGTCTCGTCCTCAAGGCTCAAGAAAGCCATGATTGACTCGGTCACCATGAGTAGTTGATCGGCGAGCCGCTCATTCTCCTTCTGCACGATTCCCAAATCAGAAACTGCGCTAAGAAGCTTCTTACGAATCCCGCTGTCTCCCTTCTCAAGAAGTTCCGGCCCAAGAGCCTCGACCTTTACCCGGAGGTTCTGGTAGGATTCACTGAACTCGACGTTTTCGGCATTTGCGGTGGCTAGAGCCTCTTTCAATGCCCTGGTTTGCGTCTCCGCGACGGCCAATTGATCCTGAAGCGTTTGTATCCGAGCTATCGCGGCATCCAGCGCTGCAGATTTTTCAGCCAATTCGATCTCAGCGGGAATCTGCCCACTCTGGGCCAACGCACACACAGGCAGTAGCGCTGCCGTCGCAAAAACGGTCAGGGCTGTAGCAAGGTTATGCTGGCTTGTTGGAATCATTCGCTGAAAAACAGAGACGATAAAATTACTTACGGGTAAGCCCGCCGTGGGCGATGAACTTACGCGTTGGAGAAAACTCACCCAGTTTGTGGCCAACCATGTTTTC
>JAGROY010000482.1 GCA_020439995.1 Verrucomicrobiia bacterium | reverse complement strand
GACAGGCTGAAGCTCCTTCCCTTTGCGACCGAATCGCTCTTGGCAATCGTGAGCGACAATGGTTCGTCCTTAAGCCAGCCACGGTAGTCTGACTTTTCCATCAATTTTTCGATCTCCGTGAGTGCGGCATCGAGAGGCAGATTCTGAAACTCCACGCTTGGCAGGTAGTAACGACTCAGTCGCGCGTGCAGGCGCATGGCCGCACGCTTTTCTGCGCGGCTCAATCCTTCGGCAGATCGAATCCGCTTGGCACCTGGGACGCTCGGAGCCTCGGGAAGTTCCCAGACTGCGGCAAGGGAAGGATTCTCAGGAGCAAGGTTCGGTTCACGCAGCATCCATAAGACTAACATAGCAACGAATCCGGCTGCGACAGCTCCCCACGCGGCGAGTCTGCCAGTAAATGGGAAGGGAACGGGCTCGTGCGTTTTTTGCAGTTGCCCCCGAATCACTTTGTCCACTGATTCGAGCGTTGCCGATTTTCTGGCGGAGGCAAAGTACTGCTCGATCGCCACATCGGCTTGAGCGAAACGCGCAAAGTCCTGAGCCGCTCGGGGATCGCTTTCCAGCAGACTGGAGAGTCTGGTGGTCTCTTCAGCGTTCAGCGGGCGGTCGAAGTATTCCAGGAGTAGGTCGTTCATGGTTGAGTTCGGAGGCGTTCGCGCACGCAGATCTCGAGCTGCTTGCGGATTCGGGACAGGGACTGGTAAATGGCGTCGACGGTTTTCCTCAGAACGCTGGCAATGCTGCCAATGTCAGACTCGTTGTCGTAGCGCATGCTTAGGAGTTTTCGCGACTGGGCGGGCATTTGTTGCAAGCAGGCTTCAAGCGCATCCTTCCAGTCCGTCGCGGCTCCACGGAAATCGTCGATGGCATCGAAGGCGTTTAACGTTGCCTCAACGGCTGCGGGCGACAGCGGCATGGGCACTCTTCCTTGTGACCGATAGTGCTTCATGACTCGGTGCTTCGCTACCCCACGCGCCCAGGCGCCGAAGGATCGCTGCGGATCGTATCGATCGAATCCCCGCCACAGTTCCATGGCCACCTCCTGAAAGACGTCGTCCCGCTGCGCCGAGTCACGCACTACCGCTCCGATGAATGCCCGCAGGTCATCCTGGTGCTCCAGAAACAACTTCAGAAAATCGGCGCGGACTGGATCTGGAAGGTGGGATTCTCTTTGATCGGTCATTGTGATAGGGCGATAGCCGAAGCGCTGACGATCTTGGTCGCGCCCGCCTGGCACCTTCCCTTTCCCCACAAGCCCGGGGTTTCTGACATTTTATTTGGAAGAAAACGTCGTGGCGCTCGAATTACTGCAGGGCTGCGGACTGTAGCTGGCGTCGGTAGTGATCCTCCATGCGCTCAAGGAAGGATCGCACTTTTTCCTGCGGTTCCAGGCCAAGCGGCTCCCCTAGCCTGGCACTGTAGGCGAGCGGAAACTGTGGCAGCCGATGCACTGGCCAGCCCTTGCTCAAGTAGCGGGAGCTGGTGGTGAAGTAAACGGGCTGCACGCGCATGCCGGACAGGCGGGCGATGAGGGCAACACCACCTTTGAACTCGCCTACCCCTTCGGCATCGGAACCGGTGCGCGTTCCTTCAGGGAAAATGAGCAGATTCGAGCCGGAGCGGAGGGCGGCGATCGATTGATCGACCATGCTGCGCGGCGAATCGTTGCGAATGAAGCCAGCAAGGTGGGCACCGCCGCGCAAGAATGGGTTCCGCAACAGGGAGGCCTTCATGATGCAAGTGACGTTGGGCACGTAGGCCATGATGAAAACGGCGTCGAGGAGTGAGGGGTGATTGGGAGCGATGATCAGCGGCGACACCTCAGGCTGCGCTGCCCACTGCGCCAGACGCTCGAGATCGCTGAACTCCATTCTCACCAATCCGCTGGCCGCCAGATAGCGCAGAAAAAACCGGAAAGTGCGACGGAGGAGACCGCGACCAATGCTCACAGCGGAGCGGGGGCGCAGTAAAAGGCTGGGAATTGCCGCCAGGGAGAATACGAGCCCCCCGATGGCCCAGATGAGCAGGCCTCCCGCCACAACGGCGCGCTCGTAGACCGCTGCCAGAGATCTGGATGGCTTAAAATCATCCAGACTACGCCAGCGCGTTGAGATTCTTGAACGTTGAAGCGTTACTCCTGCCACGGTTCTATTTTAGCGGTGGCAAGATTCGAACGAAAGCATTTTTCATCGCACGAATGAGGGGCTCACGAACCCAGTGTCAGCCGGTGAAAACGAGGTGGAGTCACGGTACCACGGTCACTTTTGTTCCCAGCTCCGCAGCGCGGTACAAGTGTTCCGCCATGTCCAGCGGAAGCCGAATACAGCCGTGGGAAGAGGCGGTTCCAGGTTCTGGAATGATCCCGGCATGCATTCCCACTCCAGAGTTGGTTAGTCGCAACCAGTACGGCATCCTTGCCCCGACGAATTTGCAGTTTGGCGGGACATCATCGTCGCGGACATCCGCATCTGCCAGAATCACGGTTTCGAATTCATCGACTATGCGCCCGTAGAGGTTTGAGTTTTTGGTCTCTGCTTTTTCCAAAATAGTAAACGTCCCGGTAGGGGTCTCTCTACCGGACTTTCCCGTGGAAACGCGTGATTGGCCCACTTTTACACCGCCTCGATAGAAATGAGCCGTCTGGTCGCTTAGATCGACCTCGACTGACACAGGCTCGCCGCCGTCATCCGCGCTCTCGTCCCAGTAGGAATAACCAGGTTTGTCCTGCTTAACATCGACTGTGGCCTCCTCGATGGTGCCGCTAGCCGACTCTTCATCGGGAACTGGAAGATCGGTAGCTGGCGGGGAATCGCCTTCCATTCTGTAGCCTCTTGCGATGAGTGCAAGGTGTTCAGCCGACCGGGTTCTACTCTTCGACAGGGTAGCGGTGCCGGACGAGCATGAGACTCCCATTCCAGAAAGCCCTATGACTGTCCACAGCGCAAAGGTAGAGGCGAAGTGGGCCGATTGGAATAATTGATTGCAGGCATTCACGAAATTGATGGTGACGCAGTTCACGTGCCAAATCCAGAGAGGCTGATCTGGGGGCACCGGGCGATCGCACGCAGCATTTGCATTGCAGAATGCAAGAACGCAGACGCGCGAATCGCGCAGATACCGCACCGACGAAGAGACTTTCACTAAATCAAAAAAGCGGAGGAACCACAGGGTTCCTCCGCGAAAAGTGGAGCGGGTGACGCGATTCGAACGCGCGACATCTTCCTTGGCAAGGAAGTGCTCTACCACTGAGCTACACCCGCAGACGGTAGATTCACATTAGTGCAAAAGCGTTAATGCGAGGCCGAGAATATTTGCCATATTCCCTTTTAATCAAGCCAATATTTTCCATTCTTTTGGGCGAATCCATGAGCCAGAAATTCAGCAACAAACTTGACGAAATCATCGCCTACAAGCGGGAAGAGATCCAACCGCTGCTCCCGGTAGCGGAGAAGCTGCGCTATGCTGCAGCAGAGCGTAACGAAGTGCGTTCATTCGAAGCTGCCCTTCGGCAGGAGGAACCCGGTGCGCTGGGTCTGATCGCCGAGGTCAAAAAGGCATCACCTTCCGCCGGGACGATCGCTGCTGACTTTGATCCGATCGCTGTCGCGAAGCAGTACAATGCCGCAGGAGTGAGTGCGATCTCAGTGCTCACCGATGAAAAATATTTTCAGGGCACCCTGCAGTATCTGGCGCAGATCCGCCAGGTGGTGGATGTGCCGGTGCTGCGGAAGGATTTCATCGTCCACGAAGCGCAGATTTTCGAGGCAGTGATCGCCGGTGCTGATGCGATCCTGCTGATCGTAGCTGCCCTTACTCAGGACGAACTCAAGCACCTCTTGGAAGTGGCATTCACTTACCAACTCGACGTGCTGGTGGAAGTCCATGACCGCGAGGAGTTGGACAGGGCACTGACCACGGACGCCCGGATCATTGGTGTGAACAATCGTAATCTGAGGACGTTCGAAGTAGACCTGCATACGACCGAGCGGCTGAGCGAAGAGGTTCCAGAAGACATCATTCTGGTAAGCGAAAGCGGCATCAAAACGCCAGAGGAAGCGGGACAAGTCCTGGAATGGGGAGCGGACGCCATTCTCGTTGGCGAGTCACTGATGAGATGCCCTGACATTGTGTCTTTATCTCAAAGATTCATGCGACCGCCTGTGCCCGAGGTCTATCCGTAGTCGGCGGATTGATTACATTACTCGCCCTCAGACAACAGAAGATCGCGCTGCCAGTTCATGAGCTGCGCGATGCCGCTGTCGCGATCCAAGGCAATCGCTTCGAGGGTTCCGCGCGTTGCGATCAAAGTGGGATCGATCTCCAGTTCCTGAGCGATCTTGTCTCGCTTGCTGCGCAGCTGCCCCACGGCATCGTCCAGATTCGCAGGCTTCTCCCGACGGGTGTGAAGTCGACGCTTCGGCAGTTCATTGTCAGGCAGACGACGCGCCCGTTCGACCGCGCGCTGATAGCGACGGCGCTGGACATCGGAAAAGCGTTTGTGCAGCACCGGGTCACCGCCCCCTTGCAGGGCCTCAGCAAGCTCGAGGATCTGTTCGTTCACGATCACCTTGAACGGTGGACGGTTCATGCGCTCGGCCTCCTTGTCGCGCCAGCCCCAGATTTCACGTAAGTAGGCAAGCCCCCGCGGATGCAGCTTGCCCCATCCAGGGATCCGCCAGACCTGCTCGGGATCCGGCCCCTGTCGCCCCAGAACGTTGGTGCGCGATGCCTCGCAACTCTCATCAAACCACGCCTCGCGGCCAAGTTCCCGAATGCGAACAAGCAGCTGGTCGGCAAGGGCAACCACGTAGAGGACGTCATTGATCGCGTAGTCTAACATTTTTTCAGGAAGCGGCCGACGCCCCCAGTCTGCACGCTGGGATTGCTTGGACAACACCACCCCAAAATGCTGCTCCACCATGTGAGCCAGACCAAACTGAGTGTACCCGACCAAGCGGGCCGCAACCTGCGTATCAAGCACCAGCGGCGGAATCCATCCATACGCTTTGCGGAACATCCACATGTCAAAGTCAGCGCCATGCATCCAGACTTCAGACGTATCGAGAAAGTTGAGGAGTGGCCGCATCCCTTCCGCATCGATCAAAAGTGGATCGATGATGGCGTGCACCCCATTGCAACTGAACTGAATCAGACAGAGCTTCTCCTGATAGGAGTGCAGGCTGTCAGCTTCGGTGTCCACTGCACAGCGCAAACGCTGATCTCCTTTGGTCTGGAACTGATCAAGGAACTCACTAAGCTGCGAGCTCGACTCAATTATTGCGAAAGAATTGGTCTCCTGTTTCAGGGGTGCAGATTCAACGGACATTATCGAAAATCAACTTTTAGGCCGGTGAGCAGGAGTTCGGCATTTGTCTTGGTGAGCCGGATATTCTTAACCAACATTTCCATGGCCTCTCCCGCCGGAAGTTGAGCCATCTGGCGTCGCAGCATACTGATGCGCTTGAATTCATCCGGATGGTAAAGCAGGTCGTCCTTTCGAGTGCCTGACTTGAGGACATGAATTGCAGGATAAACACGCTTTTCAGCCAATTCCCGGTCGATGTGAATCTCCATGTTACCAGTGCCCTTGAACTCCTCGAAGA